>CAZVTD010000046.1:0-15900 GCA_964629945.1 uncultured Planctomycetota bacterium
TGCATCCCTGCCAGGTGCTGTATCGCCCCCGAGATTCCCACCGCCACGTAGAGTCGCGGGCTCACCGTCTTTCCGCTCAAGCCCCCCTGGTGCGGGTAGCTCAGCCAGCCCCGGTCTACCACGTCGCGGCTCGCCCCCAGCGCCCCGCCCAGGGCCGACGCCAGCCGCCCTACCACGTCCACGTTCTGTCCTCGCTGGATTCCCCGTCCTGCTGACACCACGATATCCGCTTCCACCAGCGGCTGCTCACCCTCTGCGCACACCGTCTCGATGAACCGCATCCGACTCGTCAGCAATTCCTTCCTCGCGCGCCGACGAACGATCTGCCCGGTCCGCCCCTCAATCTTCTCCGCGGGCGGCTTCGACCGTGGACGAACCGTCGCCATCTGCGGACGATGATCGGCCGTCTTGATCGTCGCCAACACGTTCCCGCCGATCGCCGGTCGCGTCTGAAGCAGGTTCCCCGTCCCCTCCTCCACGCTCAACCCCGTGCAGTCCGCCGTCAATCCCGTCCCCACCCTCACCGCCACGTAGGGCATCAACGTTCGTCCCGTCGTCGTCGCCCCCGCAATGATCACCTCGGGACGATATTCCGCAATCACCTCCACCATGCACGCCGCGTGGGACTCCACCAGGAACCGTTCAAGTTCGGGCGCCTCGGTCACCACCACACGTTCGGCCCCGCGCGCGATCAGTTCTTCCAGGTCCTCTTGCGCGACCCCGTCTCCGAAAACCATCGCCGAAAGTCCGCATCCCCGGGCACGGGCCAGTTCCCCACCCCAGTTCAGCAGCTCGTGCGTGACACTCTGGATGCGTCCGCCGGATTGTTCCGCCAGAATCCACACGTCCCGGTAATCACTCTTCCTGTCCACGTCCGTCCCGTTCACGTCTTGAGCAGGTTTCTCTCTCGAAGGAACGCCACCAATTCCTTCGCCGCGTTTTCCACCTTCTCCTCGTCGCCCGCCTCGATCATTCGGCACACCCGGCTCAACTTCGGCCGGAAAATCTTCACCACCCGCGTCGGCGAACCCGAAAGTCCCAGCTTTTCCCGGTCCACGTCCAGGTCTGCTGCCGCCCATCGTTCCACCTTCGCCGCACGTGCTCTTCGTTTCCCCGCCAACGTCGGCAGTCGCGGGTCCGCGATCTCCTTCACCACCGTCAACACCGCGGGCATCCTCACCCCCAGGACCTCGTGCCCGTCCTCCACCAGCCGCCTGACCCGGATCTCATCCCCCTCGACCCCGTCGATGCCGCCCACGTACGTCGCCACGGGCAGCCCCAGAAACGCTGCGACCCCCGGACCCACCTGTCCGGTCTCTCCGTCGGTCGCCCGCTCGCCACAGATCACCAGGTCGAACGAGTCCAGCTTCCGGATTCCCGCACTCAGCGTATAGCTCGTAGCCCACGTGTCCGACCCCGCAAACGCCCGGTCCGTCAACAGCACCCCGGAATCGCACCCCATCGCCAGCGCCTCCCGCAACGCCTCCTCGGCACTCGCTGGCCCCATCGAAATCGCCACCACTTCGCCCCCGTGCGTCTCTCTCAGGCGGACCGCCGTTTCCACCGCGTACAGGTCCAGCGGGTTCACGATCGCTTCTACGCCTTCCCGCACCACCGTTCCGGTCGTCTCATCCATCCGGACCGCACCGGTCTCCGGAACCTGTTTGATGGGCACAATGATCCGCATCTGAAACCTCCGCAAAGCCTTAGGTCGCCTCTTATATCCGTCTCCCTGGAACGTGTCAAGCTCATCCCCTCTCGTTCTCCCCTTGGACACACCGACATCGTGCCGATCAAACCCCCGGAACCCCAGCCCCGCCATCGGGTTGGAGGCGTCCAGCCACCTCCTCATCGCGGGTGCCGACCAACTTCTCCCGCAAAGACGTAACTCCTTTCCAAAAATTGGGTTACAACCCAAAAGGGACTTGGTCGATCTTTACCCAGACTGTTGAAAAAAGCAAACGAGCCGCAACCCCTTCCAATGCCCCAAGTTAAGGTCTCTTCCCCGGACCAGACGTCCTACATAGCGTTCAGATTTTCAAACAACCTCTCTTCCCCCGTCATTTTTCCGCCATATTCACCTCTTTTTGCAGTCAACATAACCCCATACGGAAAAAATAGTTAGGACGCTTGGCATCTTTTTTGTTGCGTATTCTGAACAATTGGCACAGGATTAGCTATACTCTGTGTTAGACCGGCCCCCTGCCGGGGCCGGAGTGTTGTGGGAATGCCGAGTACTGGGACCCGAATGTGTTGTGTGTGCCGACCGGGGCAGACTCGGAAGGGCTTGTGAAAGTCCTGAAAAATGCACTGGCACACCGACGTGGAAGGGGATGTGCAGACTTGGTTGGATTAGTATAACTATGTTACTTATAGACTTTGTCTAATATCCGTTAGGAGGGGCAGGTATGTTTCGCGCACTCGTGACCTTCAGTGCCTTGGTGCTGACCTTGACGCTTGGATGCGGCTTGGCCATGGGCTTCACCTTCTCCGTGGATGGTGGACCCGCCGGTAGCGTCCCCGTCCCCTACAGTGACGGAACCCTCATCGGGTACTCCTGTCCCCCGACCTACAGAACCGACGTCCTCAGCGGATATCCCGTGGACGCCCTGCATATCGGCACCCCCGTCAGGAACGTCATCACCCGGCTCGGAGACGGCTCCTACCGCATCGTCTCCCCACTCTTCTTCTCCATCGACAACGGCGACCCCTTCCCCATCGGTGTCGCCCCCACCTCGGCGGAGGAAATCTTCGTCGCCAACAAGTGGGCCACCGGAGCACCTGACGGCACCTTCGGAACCGCCACCTGCGGAGAGCTCACCGGCAGCGGAAGCACCCTCCCTGCGATCGAAAGCAACCTCGGACTCGGTGCCGATGGCATCGCCTATGATGACGACGTTGACGCCCTCGATCTCAGGAACGTGGATCCCGCAAAGGACCTGATCTTCTTCTCCATCGACGATTTCACCCCCTTCGTGCCCAACGCCCCCACCGCAATGCAGACCCGTGACATCTTCGTCCGACTTCCCGGAACCGGAAGTGTCGTAAAGGTCCTCGATGGCTTCACCGACATCGGACTCTATGACGGCATCCACGGCCCCAGCATCCTCTGTGACGACATCGATGCCCTCATCATCGTCGAAGTGGATGACAATCCCAGCAACAACAAGTTCGTCACCGTCGTGGACCCGGAGACTCAGCAGAGCGTTCGTATCGACCTCGGCGACGGCATCCTCTTCTCCGTTGACCGCGACCTCCCGGATCCCGACGGCGGCGGAGCGCTTCCCGCCTATCTGCCCAGCCTGGACCCCGGAGACATCTACTTCTCCCCACTCACCGGTGTGGCCCCCATCCTCGTCGTCGACGGTCAGGAAGCCTACCTCACCTCCTCCGGCCCCTTGGGCCTCACTCAGGAAGCGGACCTTGACGCACTGGCCGCCTGGGGTGCCGAAGGTCAAGTCCCCGAGCCCGGAACGCTGCTGCTGGTCGGAACCGGACTCATGGGAGCCGCGGGTTGGCTGCGACGCAGAAAGCTGACCGACTGATGATATGCAAAGCTGTCCCCGGCCTGAAAACCGGGGACAGTTTGTCTGAGCCGCGATAAGCCGTAGAAGACGTGCTTGCGAAAATGCGGATGCCCCCGTCGGGAAACGGGGGCATCCTGAGCCGGCAAGCCGTCTGTTTCCACAGACAGCAGCCAATTCATAGAAGAAGCCTGATGCCGGCCTCCGAAATCAAGACGCAGATCCCACCCAACCGGGATCGTGCTCGTCCGAAATCTACTCTACCAACTCCCTTTTATCGCAAATATCGTGCCGCCAAGCCAGCCGAATTTTGTTGAATTTCTCAAACCGACACATCCCCTTCAAAAACAACAGGTTACGCTGCCGATACTTGACCCGAAACCCTTAAATCTCCTGTCGTCGCCTGTTCGAAATCTTCAACGTGTTCACAAGAATTAACGTTCCGACGTCCAATTCGACACGTTTCCCTCACAAACCCTTACCTTACAATATCTTACACCACCCTTCAGTAAAAGCAACGTCGCCTTGAACCTGTTTTTGCCCCCTTGGTTGTTGTCTTCCGGGGCCTTCTACCTCATAATCGGATGATCCGCACCCTACCCGGAGGATATCATGAACAGGGTTCCGGCTTCTGTCTCGGTGCTGCTCGTAGGCCTGCTGTTGGGGGGAAGTGGGGCATGGGCCGCAGAGTCTGTGCCGCGTTTTGGTGTTTTTGAAACCGTCCTTACCGGACCCGATAAGATCGACGATCCCTATCGGCAGGTCCAGGTTTCCGTCACCTTCACCGGACCGGCCGCCGCCGGTTCCCCCGTCATCTCTACGGAAGCCTTCTGGGATGGCGGAACCTCCTGGCGAGTCCGCATCTCCCCCACACACCTCGGACAATGGACCTGGCGAACCTCCTCTGCCACCGAAAAACTCAATGGACTCACCGGGGAGTTCCTCTGCATGCCTTCACGCAGTGTCGGCTTCCTTCGCACCAGTCCCGCCACAAGACCCAACCTCTTCCTCCGAGCGGACAATCCCGTCTTTCTGCTGGGCACCGGCGGATCGGTCCTGTCCGATTTCAAACTCACCGATGGCAGCTTCCAGGCCGGCGTGGACACACGTCTAACTCAGGGCTTCAATTGCCTCTACTACTGTCCCGTCAATGCGCTTCAAGCGAATGAAGCCGGACAGCCGTTCACCGATGCGAAGCGTCTCACACCCAACCCCGCGTTCTTCCAGGCTGCCGATCAGCGCCTGTACTACTGCCGGCTCAGAGGCATGACCGTGGCCCTCGGCATCGATCCCGCCGCCAAGGTTCCGGCCGAGGAACTCGAACGCCTCTGGCGCCACATTGTCGCGCGCTATGCCGCCTTCGACGTCATCTGGGTCTTCCCCGGTTCCCTGGAGGACGCGACCTCACCGATGCGCTCACTGGCTGAACTCACGCACAAGCTCGACCCCTATCAGCACCCTATTCTGGGTCAGATTCCTCCTGCAGACCAGGCGCTTGCCCGTCAGGATTGGCTGGACGCCTTCATCGCCGTGGGGGACGATCCCAAAACCGTCGAAGCCCTCGGCGCCTTCGGAAAACCCGTCGTCAGTGTGCCGTCGATGTCCGAGGATCTCACTGGAAAAGCCGCAGGGGATGATTCGAAACTCGCTGGGGACATCAACCTCATGCGCCGCACCGCATGGACTTTAGCCATGAATGGAGCTCACCCCGTTTACCAGGGCATCGGACTCGACCCCACCAAGCCGCTCACCCTCAACTCGCCTCTTGCACTCCAGTTCTCCGCCTTGGGCGGGTTCTTCCGCCAGACGGACTGGCCGCCCCTCTCTCTTCAGCCCACGCTCCTGCTCAAAGGGGAGGCCCTCGTGAGGGCCAGACCCGGCATCGAGTATGTGGCCTATCTTCCCGCCGGGGGGACCATCACGCTCGACGTCTCCGCCGTGACGGAGAACTTCTGGATGCAGTGGTTCAACCCGCGCACGGGGAAAGTCGCAAGCTCCCTCCAATTGCCTCCCCGCCGGGAACTCAGTGCGCAATCACCGGACGAATCCGGCGACTGGGTCCTCTACGTATGCCGAATCAGACCCAGAACCGAGCGCTGAGGAGCCAAACGCGTGTTCGCCAACGAGATTTACTCCCTGTCCCAGCTGGTTGCGAAATTGGGATTGCCCGCCGAGCAGGTGGAAATCGGCCTGCGCCGAACCGGCGCACATGCTGTCCCCAACAACCACCTCTACACCTACGAAACCGTCTGGAACTACGTCCACCGCTACGTCAACCACATGCACTTCGCCGCCTGGGAGCACCAGATCGAGCGCGTGAACGCCTCTCAGATGACCCCCGATCTCGTCAACCGAATCACCGCCGGCTGGTCCGAATCCGCCATCGAGGCCCTGACACGGGTCCTCAAATCCGCCGACGGCTCCAACGAAGTCTGCTTCATGCTCCATCGCATCCTCCGTATTGACCCCGAGTGTCCCACGTGTGGACGATTCCCCTGGATCGTCGGGTACGACGGCAGGCAGGCCCGCGCCGGAGCCATCCTCTCCATGTACGTCTGTCCGGGTTGCGGTTATTTCTTCCTCAAACGCTGAATGGAGTCCTGCATGAGCGACGTAAAAATTTCCCTTATCGGCGCCGGCAGCGCCGTCTTCTCCCTGGGATTGATCCAGAATCTCTGTCAGACTCCCACGCTTGCCGGCGCACGGGTCTCGCTCATGGATGTGAACCCCGACCGGCTCGAAACCGTTGACCGCCTCTGTCGGCGCTACTCCCGCGAAGTCGGTGCGAATCTACAACTCGAAGCCACCGCGGATCGCCGACACTCCCTCAAGGATGCCGACTTCGTCGTCAACACCGCGCTCCCGGGCGCACATCATCGCCTCGTCGAAGGCTGGGAGATCGCCCGACGCTACGGCTACCGTCACAATGGCTCCAGTCACATCATGCACGACGAGGCCTTCTGGATCAACTTCGAGCAGTTGCGCTTCTTCGAACACCTTACCGAGGACATCCTCGACCTCTGTCCCCGTGCCTGGCACCTCATGATCGCAAACCCCGTCCTCGCCGGAACCACCCACCTCAGACGGAAATACCCCCAGGCGAAAGTGATCGGCACCTGTCACGGCTATCGTGGAATTCACGAGGTCGCCGAAACCCTCGGCTTCGAACTCGAACACCTCACCTACCTCATCCCGGGTGTCAACCACTTCGTCTGGCTCACTGAGTTCTTCCACCAGGGCCGAAACGCATTCCCACTCCTGAACCGCTGGATCGAGAACAAGTCCGCCGATTACTGGGCCAACCAGAAATACCCCGGCGGTCAAGCCCTCAGTCCCATCGCGACCGACCTCTACAAGCGATTCGGTGCCCTCCCCATCGGTGACACCTCTCACTGGACCGGTTCATCCTGGCCCTACTGGTACCACACCGACGAAAGGATTGAGCAAGCCTGGGGCGAACTCGACCAGTCGGAACGCTGGAACACCTATCTCGAACGTGGACGCGCCAAGGCCGACATGATGGCCCGTGTCGCACGCGATGAATCCGTCAAGGTCTCCGAAGCCCTGCCCGGCAAAAGCGACGAAACGTTCGTCTCGCTCATCGAATCCATCGCCTGTGACGTCCCACGTGTCTTTCAGGGAAACAACGTCATGAACACCGGCGGACTCATTCCGGGACTCCCCGAGAACATCGCTGTCGAAGTCCCCACCTTCGTCAGCGCCCAGGGCGTCCGGGGCATCCCCACCTCCGGACTTCCGAAACCCATTCTCGCCTGGACGTTCCGCGACCGTGTCGCACCCGTCGAAATGGAACTCGAAGCCTTCCGAACCGGACGACGGGAACTCCTCCTCCAACTCATCCTCATGGACCAGAAGACCGCGTCGCTCGATCAGGCCCAGGGACTCCTCGACGATATCCTCGCTCTGCCTTACCACGAGGACATGCGCAGGCACTATCGCTGAGCATCCGGAAAGCACGACAGGGAATTCGCCCGGAAACGCGCAGCGGAATCGCGCTCAGAACTCGCGCGGATAGGACATCTCCACGGTCTTCCAGGCGATCTGGCGAACCACCAGCCGCCTCACCTGGATGTGACTGGCATACGCCTCGAATCCGATCATCCCATACCGCTGGGAATCGATCGGCTCCGGGTCCGTCACCTCGAGTACCAGCTTCCCGTCCACGAACACGAACACGTGTCCGTCGATGCTCCCCGCCTGAATCCTGAAAGTCTTGCCCGGCTCGAACCGGAAAAGAGGCGTCGCCGCGTTCAACTTGAACTCCGGCGACTTCTCGAACCCGACCTTCCCCTCCCACCATCCTTCCAGTCCCGCCACGTAGGCCACGTCGCGGCGGTTCGTCGTCTCATCCCAGCTGCCGTTCCACATGCAGTTGATGTCGTGTGTCGAAGGCAGGACCGTGCGCCCCTCGAAATCCAGCATCACGTTCCCGAAGTAACGGACCCGTGACGTCACCATGCCCGGACAGTTCTCCGGGTTCTTTCCCGTCAGCCATTCCCCCTCGACGTGCCATTCGCCGTCACGAATCTGCCAATCCTGCTCCAGGCTCTCCGCGCTGAAAACCCTTTCATACAACACCCGGCTGCCCGCCAGGTCGATTTCCTTCTTCATGATTCGCATGCTTCGACCGTCCTCCTCAAACCTTCCGCAAAAGGCAGCTTCGGTTCATATCCCAACAGCTTCCGGGCAAGCGAAATATCCGCCACGCTGTGCTTGACGTCTCCCGTCCGTGCGGGTCCGTGCTTTGGCTTGATCCCCGTCTTCAAAATCGCGTCTATCTCCTCGTACAACCGGTTCACGCTGATCTGCCTGCCCGTCGCCACGTTCATCGCCTCGCCCGCCGCCGACGGCGCACGCATCGCCAGCATATTCGCCTGAACCACGTCCTCCACATACGTGAAGTCCCGCGTCTGCTCACCGTCTCCGTCGATCGTTGGCGTCTTGCCCTGCAGAAGCATGCTGATGAAAATCGGCATCACCCCGGCATACACCGACTTCGGCGACTGTCTCGGACCGAACACGTTGAAATACCGAAGACACACCGTCTCCAGACCGTAGCAGTGGGTGAACACCCGGCAGTACAGCTCCGCCGTGTACTTCGCCACCCCGTAGGGCGACGAAGGCAGCACCCACATGTCTTCGCGTTTGGGAAGTTCCGGACTGTTCCCGTAGAGCGCCGAGCTTGACGCGTACATCACCCGCTTCACGCCCGCGTCGCGTGCCGCTTCCAGAACGTTCAGCGTCCCGTCCACCGATGCCGCGTTGCACACCTTCGGACGTTTCAGTGACTCCGTCACCGACGGCAGCGCCGCCTCGTGATACACGTAATCCATCCCCGCCACGCACCGTTTCACCACGTCCTCATCGCGCACGTCCCCGCGCACGATCTCCACCTTTCCTGTGTGCTGTGCCAGGTTCTGCTCGCGACCTGTTTCAAAGTTATCCAGCACGCGCACCGTGTTCCCGTCCGCCATCAGCGCGTCAACAATGTGACTGCCGATGAATCCTGCACCACCCGTAACCAGAAATTTCGCCATGTTCTTGCCCGCCTTCTTGTTCCTTCTCGATTCCTGCCAGAACCTTCCGTGGTAGCTCTACACTCGAAGACCGTGTTTCCGATAGAACCGCATCATGCTCCGCACGTGACACAGGAACAACCGGTTCAGTCCTCGCGAGCTCTCCCGCTGGGCATCGTGCACCGCTTTTTGCCCGGGATCATAACAGACCCGCCAGCCTTTCCGACGTGCCCGCCAGCACCAGTCTGTATCCTCGAAATACATGAAGAACCCGTCGTCCAGCATCCCGATCTCGGCCAGCGCCTTGCGACTCATCAGAAGGCATCCACCGCTCAGCCAGTCCACGTCCGCGACCCCCGTGAATGCATCATCCAGCATCAGGTATCGTCGGCGGGCCCCGTCGCCGATCACCCGTCTCAGGAACCCGAACCGGTTCGTCAGGATCCCCCGCACCGTGGGATAGCGTCGTCGCGACGGAATCACCTCACCCGTCCCGTCCACCAGCAGCGGACTGACCGCCGCCGCGTCCTCATGCCTCGCCAGAAAATCCACCAATCCATCCACACAGACCGCATCCACGATCACGTCCGGGTTGACCACCAGCACGTAATCCCCGGTCGTGCTCTCGATGCCCTTGTTGACGCCGCCGGCGAATCCGACGTTCCGCTCCATACGCACCACGCGGACCCCTGCGTGCTCCGCCTCGACTTTCTCCGCCGTGCCGTCCATGCTGACGTTGTCCACCACGACGATCTCGTCCTTCGCCCCTCTCAGCGAGCGCTGCAAACCTGTCAGACAACTCCCGATCATCGCTGAGGAGTTGTATGTCACCACCACTGCCGATACGGACGATGTCCTGGCTGTCTCAGACATCCTCATCCACTCCCCTTCACTTCGTCCTTCGTTCTTCCCGTGTGTCGGCGGAAAAGCTCCAGCATCCGCCGCGCCGTCCGTTCCCACGAAAACGTCTCTCGCCGCTGTCGTCCACGCTCCACCATCGCCTCGCGCAGTCCCGGCTCCTCCAGAACGCGCGTCAGGTTCTTCGTGCAGGTCTCCTCGTCATCCACGTCGCAGAACAGCGCCGCGTCCCCTGCAATCTCCTTCATCGCCGGAATCGTCGACGCCACGATCGGCACCTCGCAGCTCATCGCCTCCACCAGCGGCTGACCGAACGTCTCCACCCGGCTCAGAAACATCAGACACTCGCTCCCGCAATACAGGTGCCGAAGCGTCTCCGCACCTACCCGCCCCACAAAGCGGATCACGTCCTCCAGCTTCCGTCGCTTGACGTCCGCCATCACCCAGTCGCTGTACTGGCCCGGGAAGATCGTCCCCGCCCAGATCAGCTTCAGGCCCTTATGACCCGCCTCGCGAACCCGCTCCAGCGCCGCGACCGTCAGCTCATAATTCTTGTGCGGATACAGGTCCCCCGCCACCAGCACATAGGGCGGCTCCACCCCGAACTCCGACCGCACGAATGCCCCCGCAACGTCCTTCCCTTCGGGCTGGAACGCCCGGCTTCGCCCGTGGTACACCACCGTGATGCGATCCGGCTTCACGCCGTAATGCTCCGATGCACGATGCTTGGCCCACTCCGAAACCGTGATCACCGCACTGCTCGTGTGCACCTCGTGCCACACGCGAAGGTCTCTCAAAAGAAACACCAGCCGGGCTTTGATCCCCCGCTGAAGTCGACCGGCCTCGTCATAAAAAGCCCTCACGCTGCTCAACTGCGGCACCACCCGCATCAGCGGACTCCCGCTCAACGGGCAATACAGAAGATCGAAGTTTCGGAAATACAGGTGGAACGGAAAGACGAACCACTCCCAGAACATCCGCACCGCAAGCGAACGTCCCGCACGCGGACAACTTACCAGTCGGAAGTTCGGCGCCTTTGTCTCGAATAACTTCAGCTTATCGGGCGCCGCGAAAATCACATACTCGTTCTCGTGATCCAGTTTCGCCAGTTCAGGAAGCAGGTTGGCCAGGTGTGAGAGCGGACCGCCCATTTTTGCCGGGAGCGCGTTGATCGCGATCTTCATGCCCGTTTCCGATCTCCACCTTCTTCGGACTCACCCCCGCGATCGTCCGTCCCGAACCTCATATCCGACGGTCGGCCAGAAGCACCCCCGACGGACTCACCAGCTCCACGCTCGTCTCCTTGCGCCTCCCCGCCACCTCATGCTCCTCCTGACTCACCAGCATCAGCAGGCGCGCCACGATCCCCGACGCCAGGATGATCTTCGCCTGGTTGTGCGCAATACCCGCGTTGTGCAGCATTCCCTTGAAGAACTCGTTCGTCATCAGCAGAATCACCCAGATCAGCAGCCCATACGCCACGTCTCCCCGGCGCCAGTGAGGCAAATGCCGGTACGGGAAGTAGAACACCATGAACCAGAACAGACACAGGGCCAGAAACGCGAATACGCCATTCTCCGCAAACATCTGAAGAAACATGTTGTGCGGATAGATCTCGTCGTCCATCCCGCGGTCCGCCATCGCGAATCCCCCCGTCCCGTATCCCGTGAACGGCGATTCTGCGATCATCGTCAAACATAAACTCCATGCCTGCAGACGATACTGACCGCTCAGACCCGTGCCACGCTCACCCACCAGCGGCTCCGTCAGTCGCTCCGTTGCTTCAGTCGGCAGAACATAATACGTCCCGATCATCAGCAGGATAGCCGTCACCAGCATCACCGACACCGCCAGAATCTTCCGTCGGAACATCAGCACCGGAATGATGAACGCGAACGCCGCCACGATCAACGGCCCCGTGCGCGTCCCACTCATCAGGATATACGCCACCGCCACCGGAATCGACAGTAGAAGAACCCACTTCGCCCACCGCACACGCGTCATCGCAAACCACCCGAACAGCGCGGCCAGCATGATCGTTGATCGGTCCTGAAGTTCCTGGGACCCGCGAATCTCCACCCCAAGCAGCGTCACTTTCGGAGCATCCGGACTCAGACTATACATATACGGCGCCAGAAGTTTCCCCTGCGTGATCAGACTGTGTGAACTCACCAGTCCCATGTAGGCGGCCACCAGGATGAACACCCAGATCAGCAGACGCTTCGCACCCGCCATGTCCCGGATGAACACGAAGCACAGCACGAAAGGCGCCACACCGAACGTCACGTAGTCCACAACCAGCTTCGTCCCCCATTGTGGCGTCTGCGTATACGTCAGCCCCGTCACCAGCAGCAGCCCCATCAGCACCACCGTCACGACGATCCACCAGTGCTCCCACGTCGTCACCCGGTGTCCCGAATCCTTTTTCAGCAGACTCCGCGTCACCAGCAGCGCCACCACCGCTCCGAAAAACACACTCCCCGCGATGGCGAACGTCCGCCGACTGACCTCAAGACCAAATATCCGGAACGATGCCTGAACAAAGTCCTGACCCACCAGGAGCATCGCGATCAGAAGCTCCGGAAACTTCCACATCACGATGATGGCGATCGTCGCGGCCAACACACCGATTGCCAGGATTACACCCGGTCCAAGATCTAGCATGAATCTTCCCCTCCAGCCTGTCGCCGTTGACACCGGCCATGCCGCTGCGTCTTGCCTCTCAGGCCAGCGACTCGTATAGCTTCACGTGTTCTCGTGCTGTCTGCTCCCACGTGAACCGTTTCACACGTTCACGACCTTTCGCCACAAGGTCCTTCCGACAGTTTTCGTCGCGAAGCACCTCCCACATCGCCTCCGCGATGCTCTCCTCCTTCATCGGATCCACCAGAATCCCCGCGTCACCGGCTACCTCGGGCATCGACGACACGTTGGACGTGATCACCGCCGTCCCACACGCCATCGCCTCCACGATCGGCAAACCGAAACCCTCATACAGCGACGCCAGAACCATCGCCGTCGATCCATTCATCAATCCCACCAGGTCCTCATCCCCCATGAATCCCAGGAACTTCACCCGCGACTCCAGACCCAGCGATCGAACCGCCTCTTGCGTCTGCATCGAGCTGCGACCCTTCGGCCCCGCAAAAATCAGACTCGCATCCGTGTTCCCACGCTGGACCACCTGACCGAATGCCTGGACCACTCGCTCGCAGTTCTTCCGCGGGTTCACCTCCCCAGGAACCAGAAGATACGGACGTTTCACCCCCCATCGGGACAGCACCTTTTCCACCTCCGCCTCCCCTACTTCACGACAGCAATCCCGAACCCCCTCCAGAATCACCGTGATCCGTTCCGGACGAACACCCATGTAATTCACCATGTCCGTCTTTGTCGACTCACTGATCGCGATGAAGTGGTCCACCTCACGCATCATCCTCCGACGGTAGATGTGCCTCACGGCCCGGTGACGGAGCCCACACCATTCCGGACGAACGATGTACGCAAGGTCATGAACCGTCACCACCCGACGTCCCCCACGAGCCGGAAACGTGATCGGCGTCACCGAATGATAGATGTCGTGCTCACCGAGATATCGGTTGACCGGAGGCCAGTTCAGCGTCAGCCACAGCCCCTCGCTCATCTTGTGTGAAAGTCCCAGCGTCGCCCGACGAAAACGCCCGTTCCCTGCAACCTCCAGGTCCGGGTCACTCCGGTAGTCTTTCGATGTGAACAGCGTATAATCGTTCCGATGATCGGTCTGTCCAAGCCCCTTCACCAACTCCTTGATGAACACACCCGTGCCCGTCACACTGTCATAGGCGTGCTCGACACTCATCGCTATCCGCATGACCACTCCAGAACCACAGAAATCCTTCCGTCAGGATACGCCATAACATCCCTTAAATCAAGACCTTGCGTCTTCCCCCTCCAGCGCATCCCCTCCTATTCACATCGGCGGATTCGACCCCTCCCCTGAAGTCATTTCCCACCCTAACCCTTTATCCTCGCATGCTTTCCATCACGTCCCGAATGATCTCATCCAGCTTCCGTTTTGGCTGATACCCCACCAGTTTTCGAGCCCGACCCAGGTCAGGACGCCGGGTTCCCATGTCCTCGAACCCGACGCCATACGCCTTCTCATACGGGATCCGGACGATTTCCGCCTTCGGGTTCACGATGTCTCGAACCCGTTCAGCCAGTTCCCCGATGCTCACCTCCTCTTCGCTTCCCAGGTTCACCACCTTCCCGCTCGCCTGCTCGCAATCCATCAGGGCCTTCAGCGCGGGAACCACGTCCAGCACGTGTGCAAAGCATCGCGTCTGTTCTCCCGTGCCGTAAACCGTGATGGCCTGTCCTTTCAAGGCCTGCTCCACCATACGCGGGATCACCATCCCATATTGTCCTGTCTGTCGAGGCCCCACCGTGTTGAACAGGCGAACCACCACCCCCTGCAGTCCTTTCTGACGGTGACACGCCAGCAGAAGAAACTCGTCCACCGACTTCGACACCGCGTAGCTCCATCGCGAGTGGCTCGTCGGACCGTACATCACGTCATCCTCTTCCGAAAACGGCACCTTCTCGCTCTTCCCGTACACCTCCGAAGTGGACGTCAACAGCACCTGTTTCCCGTACTTCACTGCAAGTTCCAGAACCAATTGTGTCGCGTTGATGTTCGTCTCGATCGTGCGGACCGGGTCTTCGACGATCAGCCTCACCCCCACCGCCGCCGCCAGGTGATACACCCGTCCCACGCCCTCCAGCGATTTCTCCAGCAGTCCCCGGTCCTCCACCTTCCCGATGTAGTAGGCGAACCCCCTCTTGCCCACCAGGTGCGCGATATTCTCGAAGCTCCCTGTCGAAAGGTCGTCCAGAACCACCACCTCTTCACCCTGCCTCAGCAGTTCCTCCGCCAGATGGCTCCCGATGAAGCCCGACCCACCGGTGATCAGGTTCTTCATCCTTCCTCTCCCTTCTTGATCATTCAGTCGTTTCTATGATGCCGTTCGTCTTCATCCACGATCCCAGCTTGCGTTCCGCCGGACCGTGTCGGATCACGTTCACCAGCTCGACCGTCATGTTCCACAGGTTCTTCAGCGTCGTGATCGGCCTGCATTTGGATCTGATCAGCACCTGGTTCCGAAGCATCCGCCACAGGATCACACCACGCTCATGACGGTTCACGCAACGCCACACCACCCGAAGGTAGTTCGCAAAGTAGCTCCTCGGCCTCACGCCACCCATCCTCACCCCGCCTCTCGGCGCCCTCAGGTGGTGCATCCTCGCTTTCGGATCGTGCACCACGTGACCACCGATGTTCCGTACGCGGTAACACAGGTCGATTTCCGCGTGGATCGCGTTGGCGATCAGACTCTCGTCCATCCCTCCCACCTGCAGCAGCACGTCCCGACGCCACGACATGTTCCCCCCGGGCGCCACCCGAACCCCGATACGACGGTTGTAGTTGTGCTCGAAGAAGAACCAGCCCGCCTTCGTGCTCGTGCATATCCCGGGCAACTGTCTCGTCGGCGGCATGATGTCATGCGTCACCATTCCCGCCACCCCCGACAGCGTATCGTCCTCGTAGTTCGCCGCGTGCGCCGCAATCAACCCCGGCTCGAACTCGATGTCGTCATCCAGAAACAGAACCACGTCACCCTTCGCCACAAGGATGCCCACGTTCCATGCCCCCGTCAGACTCGGCGTCGTCAGGTGAACAAGACGGATCCGGTCCTTCACGTCTTCCAGATATGCCTCCGTATCCGCGTCATGTCGCTCGCTCTGGTCCACCACCAGCACCTCGTAATCCGGATAGTCCTCCGCCAGAATCTGCTTCAGCACGTCACGCAGTTCCTTGTCCCGCGCATATGTCGCAACCAGGACCGTCATCTTCGGCTGTTTCATCCGCTCACTCCCACCTGTCTCAGGTCCCTCTGCATGTCCTGACCACGCATCCGCCACGACATTTCCTTCTCCACCCG
>CAZVTD010000047.1:0-15731 GCA_964629945.1 uncultured Planctomycetota bacterium
TACTCCCGGGACCGGACCGTTCATTTCCGCCACGGGGGACTGGCCAACGTCCTCTTCTGCGACGGACACGTCGAAAGTCTCCCCATGGCGGAGGGAACGCTCGACCAGCGCATGCCCGACTGCAACGTGGGACTCCTCAACAACCCGGGCGATACCAAAATGTTACTGCCTTAGGGCCTATCCCAATAACCCGCCGCCGGCTGTTCCGCCCGGGGGACCCGGATTGGCCCAACTGCTTCGAGTACCCATCCGGACCCAATTGTCCCCGAAAACCACTTTTGCCGGAAGAAACCCCCGTCCTGCACCACAAATAGGTATAATATGAGAGTCTGTACGATCCGCAGGACTCCGGAGTTCGACAGGTGACCAACGCGACGACAAAACTCCTGATGGGAGGCACAGTGGCGGTCCTCGTCATTGTCGGAATGGGACTCTTCGTGAAGTCCCTGACCGGCAAGGAGGAGCCTCTCGTGCTCAAGCTCCAGCGTGGACCCTTCGAGATCAGGGTGAAGGCCAGCGGGGTTCTCCGTGCCGAAACCAGCGTCCCCGTGGGCGTGCGTCCTCGTGGGCAGGTCATGGTCTGGCTCCTTCCGGAAGGCACGATGGTCAAGAAGGGAGACATGCTGGCCCGGTTCGACGACACCACCTTCCGGGATGACGTGGCCAGGCTGCGCGTCGAGCTGGACATCGCCCAGGCCCGGCTGCGAGAGCGACAGGAGCAGTTGGAGGCCACCCGGGAGGACCTGAAAGCCCGCGCGACCATGCTGGAGGCGGACCTGACCGCCGCCGAGATGGAGCTCAAGCGCCTCAAGGATCTCCCCCGCAAGGAAGACCTTCAGCGGGCGCAGCTTGACCTGGACTATGCCTCACGGAACCTGGAAGTGGCCAGTGCGGACTGTGAGCGTTTCAAAGCCTTGGCCGCCAAGGGCGTCGTCATGGTCAGCGAACTGAAGGAGAAGGAGATGGCGGTCGTGACCGCCAGGGCCGATGCCGAAGCCGCCCGAATTCAGTTCCAACTGGTGCGGGACGGGGCCACCGCCCAGGAGATGGAGACCGCCAGGTTGCGGGCCCAGCAGGTCAGCATCGACCTCCAGCAGGTCCGCAGCGAGCTTCCAGGACAGCTTCGCGTCTGCGAAGGACTGGTCACCGAAGCGCAGACCGAGGTGGACAAGGCACAGAGCCGTCTCGACGAGGCGGTGGAATCCCTGGACGCCATGCAGGTCAAGAGTCCCGCCGACGGCATGCTGGTCCATCGCACCATCCACGGACGAAAGATCGAGCCCGGAACCTCCTTCTGGGCCTCGGCCAGCCTCTTCGACATCGTGGACGTCTCCAAAATGTTCGTCCGGGTCAAAGTCCTCGAGAGTGAGGTCCGCAGCGTTCAGGAGTCGCAGCAAGCGGAGGTCCGCGTCGTGACGATGCCCGATCGGGTCCTCAGGGGGCGGGTCTCAAAGGTCGCCAAGGTCGGGAAGGATAAATCCGAAGACGAACTGATGACCTGGAAGGAGATGCGGGCCAAAGCGGGCGTTCAGGCCTTCGACGTCGAAGTCACCATCGAGGAGACCGATCCCAGGCTGCGACCCAACGTCACCGCCGAAGTCACCATCCAGGTGGACCGCCTTGAAGACGTCCTCAAGCTGCCGCTGGATGCCGTCGTCACACAGGACGGGAAGCCCGTCGTGCGTCTGCTGACCTGGAGAGGGACGTCCTTCCGGCCGGTTCAGTTGGGACCGGCGGGGGGCGACTGGATCGTCGTCACGGACGGACTTGACGAAGGAGACCGCGTGGTGCTGAGCGCGACCGAAGGACAGGAGGGGGCGGGGGAATTCACGCCGATCCTCCCGACGACCACGGCTCCGGAAGACAGCAAGGTGGAGGCGCCCCAGGAGTGATGGACGGCAAACTCGCTGAAACATCCCACACCCGACAACCGGCGACAACGGTCATGATTCGCATAATACCTCTGCTTCTGACCCTGGGACTCGTCTGGGGCTGCGGAAAGTCCTCCTCGGAGGGCGACCCCGGCATGGGACGTGTTGTCCGTGACGATGTGGTCGTCACGGTCATGGGACACGGAAAGGTCGAGTCCGAATTCAATCGAACCATCACACCGCCCAGGGCCTGGGGACTCAAAATCACCACCCTCATCGCCGAGGGCACCAAGGTCAAGAAGGGGGATGTCATCATCACCCTCGATACCAGCGACCTGGACAAGCGACTTCGCGAGGATGCCTCCGATCTGAAAGCGGGACTCGCCATTCTCGATAACGCCGGGGAGAACCTGAAGGTCGTCAGGGAGCGTGTACAGGCCCGCGTGGATAAGGCCCAGGCCAACTTCAGGATCGCAACACTGGAATGGGAGACGGTCCAGGCCGGATACACCGAGGCCGCCATCACCAAGGCCAGACTCCTGGTCGCCAAGGCGGCCGAACAGGCCGAACACGCCCGCACGGAAATGGAAAACTGGCGCACGCTGGCCGAAAAAGGCGTCGCCAGCAAGGCCGAATTGGAAGCGAAGCAGTTGAATCATGAGCAGGCACGCATTGAACTCGAAAGACTCCGGCTTCAACTGGCCCTCCTTGAAGCCGGATCCACCCCGGCCGAGCTCAGACGGGCTGAGCTCAATCTCGCACTGGCCAAACTGGACCTCGATGCCGCCACGGACCAGGCGGCTTACGAAATCGACCGCGCCACACAGGAGCGCGTCAAGGCCGAGGCCGTCCTGCAGCTCAGACAGCAGAAACATGATACCACCCAGCGCCTCATCGAGCAATGCACCATGACCGCGCCGGTTGATGGCAGCGTGTTCTACGAGCAGATCAACACGCGTGAAGGCGTCGAGAAAATTCGCGAGGGCACGGAAGTGCGTCCCTGGGATCGACTCGTCAGCCTGCCCGATGTATCGCACCTGCTCATCCGCATCAAGGTGGACGAGTCCCGCGTCGCAGACGTGCGCAAGGGTCAGCCGGCCCTCGTCACCCTCGAATCACTGAGGGGAGAGTCCTTCAGCGGTACCGTCCAGAACATCGATCCCGTCGCGCGCGCCCAGACCGAGGATCAGCCCTCCCAGGAGGAGGTCCGTCGCGAGGAGGTGGCCACCAAGGTCTTTGACGTCCTGGTCGCCTTTGACAAGGCCGACCCCAGACTCGCCCCGGGACTTTCCGGAGAAGCCCAGATCGTCACCGCCCGCCTCAGCCAGGTCCTCGTCGTTCCCGTCCAGGCCGTCTATCAGGTCGACGGTCAGCCCGTCGTCTATGTGGATGACGAC
Source organism: uncultured Planctomycetota bacterium (assembly GCA_964629945.1). Classification (GTDB taxonomy): domain Bacteria; phylum Planctomycetota; class DG-23; order DATKVD01; family CAZVTD01; genus CAZVTD01. The sequence continues at coordinate 3,269 of CAZVTD010000047.1, forward strand.
GGCGCCGTCCGGACCGCCAGGGTCAAACTGGGACCGGAAGACAACGACCGTGTCGTCGTCGAGGAAGGGCTCAGCGAGGGACAGCGGATCTACCTCCAGCTTCCGCCGGGAATCGAGCCGGAGGGCGGCTCATGAGACCACGGATCCTGGGAGTTTTGCTCCTGACCGCAATGTCCTCCGGACTCGTGTGTTCCTCGTGCAGCCGGTCTGCGCGTCCTTCAGGCGAGCGTCCCAGAGAACAGCTCTTCACGGTCAGCCGGGGACAGGTCCGTCTGGGCCTGCGAACCACCGGCTCGCTGCGTCCCCATGAATCGGTCCCCGTCCCAAGCCAGATCCGGGGGAAGATCGAATGGCTCATTGACGAGGGCACGCGTGTCAATCCGGGCGATGTCATTGCCAGGGTCGAGGACGTGGAATACCGCGATGAGCTTGAAGACGCCCGCTCCAACCTCTCCATCGTCCAGGCCGGCCTGGCCTTGGAAGAACTCAAACGCGACTACACCGGACGCGACCGTCAGCGCGGGATTCGCCGTGCCGAACTCGAACTCGAACTTGCCGAAATCGAGCTCGCCCAGCTCGGAGCCCCGGCCGTCTCGGACGTCCAGGCCTCCGAACTCGACCTCGAACTCAAGCGCCTCCTTCTGGAATCCGCACGCAGTGCACTTCAGCGCCTCGAAGGATTGGCTGCCAAGGGCATCGTGGACCAGCATCAGATCTCCGTCGCAAAGATCAAGCTCGAAGGGGCACGTGTCGCACACGCCAAGGCCGTTCTCGAACACGACCACCTCCTCGCCGTCACCCCGGAGGAGGACCTGGCCGTCGCACGTCAGAACGTCCAGCGCGCCCGGACCGCCCTCGACCTCGCCCGAAAAAAAATGGAGCGTGACGTCAATCTCTGCAAAACCGCCGTGGCCGTCGCCCAGGCCTCCGTCGACCGTTACAAGCAGACCATCGACACCCAGCAGCGTCGCGTCAACGACGCCGCCATCACCGCCCCCATCGCCGGAACCGTCCTCTATCCGCGTCCCTGGGGAAGTCCTCCGCGTCTCGGAGACCAGATCTGGAGCGGAAACCGAATCCTCGACATCGCCGACCTCGACACCATGGCGGTCGAAGCCCTCGTCAACCAGGTCGATTGGCCTCAGATCAAAACCGGACAGCCCGTCGAAATCGTCCTCACCGCCGCCCCGCACACCACATTCTCCGGAGCCGTCCTCAACGTCGGTGGACTGGCCTCCGACCGCTACCTCACCCTCGGAGGCGACGTCACCGGCGTCATGACCTTCCCCGTCGTCGTCCTCATCAACGACAAAAGCCCACTCCTTCGCCCCACCTACTCCGCCCATCTCAACATCATCACCGAAGTGCATGACGACGTCTGCTGGGTTCCCCGAACCGCCATCGACCGGGACGACGCCGGACGCGACATCGTCTGGCTGCGTCGCTCCGGCCGGACCGTTGCCGTCCCCGTCACGCTCGGTTCCCGCGACGCCCTGCGCGTCATCGTCACCGACGGCCTCAAAGCCGGCGACGTCGTCGTCGTCCCGACCCGGAAATAGAGAGGTGTGAACTTTGTCTTCAACGCAAGCACATGACGACGACGTCCTGATTCGCGTCCGTGGACTGCGCCGGGTCTTCAGCAAGGGCGATAATCAGGTCATCGCCCTCGACCACATCGACCTCGACGTCCGTCGCGGAGAGTTCGTCTCCGTCATGGGCCCCAGCGGCTCCGGAAAAAGCACCTTCATGCACCTGTTGGGCGGACTGGACCGACCCGACGGCGGAACCTACACCCTCGCCGGTCAGGCCATCTCCGGTCTCGACGACCGCGACCTCTCCCGAATCCGCAATCGTCGCATCGGCTTCGTCTTTCAGACCTTCAACCTCCTGGGAGACTCCACCGCTGCCGAAAACATCGCGCTCCCCCTCGTCTACAGTGGCGTCCCGCGTTCCGTCCGGGCCGAATGCGGACGCGTCTCCGCCACCGCCATGGGCATCGGAAGCCGACTCAATCACCGCCCCAGCGAACTCTCGGGCGGACAGGTCCAGCGCGTCGCCATCGCACGCGCCCTGGCCAACGGACCCGAACTCATCCTCGCCGACGAACCCACCGGTAACCTCGACACCCACACCGGCGAAGAGATCATGTCCATCTTCGCCCGCCTCCACAAGCAGGGTTCCACCATCATCATGGTCACACACGACGAGCGTCTCGCGCGTTATGGCGACCGCATCATCCGACTCGTCGACGGTCACGTCACCTCCGACGAGCGTATCCCGGACTCCGAGCGCGTCCGTCCCGCCGAGGAGCACCAGCACATCGAAATCGCCAGGCCCCCCGCAAAGGAGCTCACCCACCGCCTTGACTGGTTCGACCTCATCCGAATGGGAATTCGCGAAGGACTCCTTCGTCATCTCGGACGCACCGCGCTCACCATGCTCGGCGTCATGTTCGGGGTCGCCGCGGTCATCGCCATGAGCAGCATCTCCGAAGGCGCCAAGCGAAAGGCCGTCCAGCAGATCGAAGCCATGGGCGCCAGGACCGTGCGCGTCCAGGCCCGGAAAATCGAGGGCGACGAACTCATGCGGGCACGCACAAAGGGCGTCCAGGGGCTCTCCCTGGCCGACGCCGACGCCATCCAGAGCGTCTGTCCCGCCGTCGTCAGTCTCGCACGCATCAAACGCGTTTATGCCGACGTCATGGTCGGACAGAAACGACTCACCGCCACCGTCCTGGCCACCACCCCCGAATACCCCGACGTGACCAACTTCCACCATGCCCGCGGGACCTTCATCACCGCCGAGGACGTCGACAACGCACTCCCGCGTTGCGTCATCGGGCCCGCCATCGCCCGGCAGGCCTTCGGAAACAATGACCCCATCGGTCAGCGCATCCTCATCGGTCAGACCAGCTACCGCGTCGTCGGCGTCATGGAATCCAAAACCGCCGGACTCGCCGAAATGACCTCCGTCTCCACGCGCGAACTCGACAGTCACATCTACATCCCGCTCTCTTCCGCCATGCTCCGCGTCAAGCGCGACCCCGACGCACCGGAGCTCGACGAGATCGCCGTCCTGGTCCGCGACGCCGAAACCGTCGGCGACACCGGAAAGCTCATCCGCAGGATTCTGATCCGTCGTCATCGCGCCGTCGAGGACTTCTCGCTCACCGTCCCCGAGGAGATCCTCGAAGCACGCAAGCAGACCCAGTTCATCTTCAACGTCGTCATGATCAGCATCGCCGGGATCAGTCTTCTGGTGGGGGGCATCGGGATCATGAACATCATGCTTGCCAACGTCACCGAGCGCACACGCGAAATCGGCATCCGGCGCGCCGTGGGGGCAGGGGAGGGCGAGATACGAAAACAGTTCCTCGTCGAGGCCGTCTGCATCTCGCTGGCCGGCGGGGTGCTCGGAATCCTCCTCGGGTTCATCTTCGGTGGGGGAATCTCCCTCTTTGCCGATTTCCCCACCGCCTTCAGCATCCCCGCGATCCTGTTGGCCTTCGTCGTCTCGGTCGCCGTCGGGGTCATCTTCGGCTTCTACCCGGCCTACAAGGCCGCACGGCTCGACCCCATCCAGGCGCTCCGTTACGAATAGACCTCAGTCCGCCCCGGCAACCTGCATCGCACGGATCCGCATCGTCGGCAGGATGTTCCCAGGCTCCTCGCGGTAATCGGAACTCACCGCGTCCACCTGGTCCAGCACCTCGAAGATGTGTCCCGACAGCATCGTGTTCATCACGGGATACGCCAGTTTCCCGTTCTCGATCTTGAACCCGAAGTCCACCGACGCCGAAATGTCCCCGCTCACCGGGTCCGGGTTCAGGCTCCCGATGTTCATGTACAGCCCCTCTTTCACGTCCGCGATGATCTCTTCCGCCGTCGCCCGTCCCGTCGCCGGTCTCAGGTTCGTCGGGCTCACCTGCGCCCCCTGGCTGCCGTGTCCCGTGTTGGACGCCTTCGCCTTGCCCGCCGTATACGAGTTATGCAGCATCCCCGCGAACACCCCGTTTTCCAGGATCGTCACGCGCTGCCTCGCCGCGCCTTCCCCGTCGTGCGAACTGCTCCGCAGACCCCTCGGCACCAGTCCGTCATCCACCAGCGTCAGAACCTCGCTCCCGATCTTCTTCCCCAGTTGGCCCACCATGAAGCTGCGACGCCTCTGGATGTTCTCCGCGCTTGCGCTCCCCGCAATCGACCCCAGCAGCGAAAAGCTCGCCAGCGGTCCCAGCACCACCGGCAGCACCGCCGATCGCATCTTCCGCGCCCCAAGGAACCGCATCGCCATCTCCGTCGCGCTCCGCCCCAGTCCATAGGGCTGCACGTCCTCCAGCTTGCGCCCCGTGTCGAAATCGAAAAAGCTCCCCGCGTCGTCGTCCTTCCTCACGATCGCGTGGAAGCTCACGTCCAGGTGCGAACCGTGCCGGCTCAACGACACCCCCGCCGAGTTCACCAGAGCCGTTTCCGACACCGATTTCCCAACGTCGCCCATCAGGATCACCTCCGGACACACCTGACGCGCCTCGTCGATGTTCCGGACCGCGATTTCCACCACCTCTTCCACCGTCATCCGCGCGATCGCCTCGTCATACAGCCCGCCCACCTTCTCCGCCGGCTCCACCCCCGGAAGCGAAACGAAATCCGGGTCCGCCTGCGCCGCCTTCGCCATCGCCGCCGCCTGCTCGGCGCACCGCTGGACGTCCGCCTCCTCGAACCCGTGCGACGAACAGATCCCACGTCCGCCCCGCACGAATGCACGGACGCTCACCGCACGGTTCGACACCGTCTCGGCGGTCCTCACCGAGCCGTTCTCCACCAGAACCGCCACGTCCGAGCCCGAAGAGACCACCACGTCACACCACGCCGCACCGGCCTTCATGGCACGCTCACACGCCAGGTGCGCCGTCTCCAGAAGTTTACCTGCTTTCTGCTCTGACATGTCCTCTCCGTCTCCCTTTTCCCTCTTGAGACCGTTCGTCTTGAACTTATAATCCCGGAGGCTTCACCAACCGCCCTTTGCGGAGGAAACCATGCGCAAGGACATCACCGTGCGTCGCGCGGACCCGCGCGACCTCGACACCATCGTCCGGTTCAACCTGGCGATGGCACTCGAAACCGAAAACCTCGCCCTCGATCCCCAGGTGCTCCGGGCGGGCGTGACCGCCGCCCTCACCGATGACCGAAAGGGCTGCTATTATCTCGCCCGGATCGACGCCCACGTCATCGGACAGCTCATGATCACCTACGAGTGGTCCGATTGGCGCAGCGCCTGGTTTTGGTGGATTCAGAGCGTCTATGTGACGCCTGAGTTCCGAAAGCAGGGCGCGTTTCGAACCCTCTTCAGCCACGTCCGCGACCTTGCCGGACAAACCCCGGATGTCTGCGGACTGAGACTCTACGTCCACCGCGAAAACCACAAAGCCCAGACCGTCTACGCTGCCCTGGGCATGCGGAAAACCGAATACGACGCACTCTTCGAGCTGACTTTCCCTCGTCGGACGTGACCGCGGCTCGGCGCGCCGCCTTCCCCATCCTTCCAGCTCGCGAAGGCAAGGTCAGATGCCGCCCACCACCATCTTCGACACGCGAACGTGCGGACCGCCCGCGTTGATCGGCGCACTTTGTCCACCCTTGCCGCACGTCCCGGGCATGTCCATCTCGAAGTCGTCACCCACCGCCTCGATGTCCTTCAGCGTCTCCATCATCATCCCGCTCACCGACACGTCACGCAGCGGCTCGCCCAGCTTCCCGTGTTCGATCATCCGCGCCTGACCCGCGTGACACGTGAACTGTCCCTTGTCCACGAACACGTAGCCCCAGTGGCCGTCCATCAGGTAAACCCCGCGGTCGATCCCCGCCAGCAGGTCCTCGAAGGGCGTCTCGCCCGGTTGCATGTACGTGTTGCTCATCCGGACCAGCGGCACCGCAAGATACCCCTCCGCCCGGGCCGATCCGTTGGCCGACACCCCGAAACGCTTCGCCGTCTCCAGACTGTGCAGGTATCCCTTCAGCACACCGTTCGTGATGATCGCCCGACGCGCACCGGGGGTCCCCTCCGAATCATACCCGTACGACCCGTAGCTGTTCGGAACCGTCGAATCGTCCAGCACGTTCACCAGGGGCGACGCGATCTCCGTGTTCTCTTTCCCCGCCAGGATCGATTCTCCCGTCCATACCGAATCCGCCTCCGCGTTGTGTCCCAGCGCCTCGTGCATCAATAACCCCGTGATCGACGGATGGAACACCACCGGGAACGTCCCCACCGGGGGACGCTTTGCCGAAAGCAGGTCCGTCGCCTGGCGGGCCACCTTCACCGTGAACTCCTCAGGAGTCAGCTCCTTCAGCAGTTCGAACCCGCACACGTTCGCCTTGACCTTCGTTGCTCGCTGCATCACCTGCTTCTCGGCCGCCGTGAACATCGTGTGGACGTGTGTCCGCATCGTCTGCCATTCCACCACCGTCCCGAACGTGTTCGCCAGGATCTCCCGCTCGAACGAGTCCGCATACGCCACGATGCTGTTGACGATCTTCGCGCCGCCCTCCTTGCGCCCGGCCGCCTCCAGACCCAGCAGCAGCTTCATCTTCTCCTCGACGCTCCCCGTCCGCGGGGCGATCTCCCCCAGCCGGATGTCCTGACCTTCGTGGGGCGCCTGCTCCGCCACCTCCGCCTTGAAGATCACGTGGGGCGCCGACGCCCGCGCCAGCGCAATTGCATCCTCCAGGGCCTTCCTCAGCGCCGCCGGCGTCAGCGTCTCCGACCCCGAAAATCCCCAGGCCCCGGCCACCAGCACCCGGATCCCGGCCCCCCGCGAACTCCCGCTCGACAGCCGGTCCGCCCGGCCGTCCTGCACCTGCGCCGACGTATGCTCCCCGCTCACGACCCGAACATCCGCAAACTGGGCGCCCAGTTCGCGCGCCAATCGTGCAACATTCATGCACAGTTCACGCAAGAATCTGCCTCCATTATTCAGGAACGCCACATCCTACTGTCCCCTCTGTCGCATTTCCAACGTTTTTGGCGGTATATTGGGGTAATGTGCAGGCTGTTTCAGACACAAATAGAGCAGAAATTCCGTCAATTAGACCCCTTTTTTGCCCATATCGGGCCACTTGACAACACGGGGAATTCGCCTCTGATTGTGACATAACCTGCTTGTTAGCAATAGGATAAGGAGTATTTGGTTGATAAGAACACCGGTAGTCAAGAAGTGGCTATTTTGACCATCCGGCTTGACATTAGCTCCTTTGTAGGCTATAGTTACGTGTTTTCGAGGGGGCGCTCATCCCGGCAGTGCCAATCGACCCCCTGTCTTTTTTCGATTCGTGTGGGGGGGCTGTGACCGGGTTTTTTGCACAGGAAGATATCGAGCGGGTCAGGGGAGCCAATGATATTGTTGAGGTCATCGGCGAGTATGTTCCGCTGAAGCGGGCCGGTAAGAATTACAGGGCACTGTGTCCGTTTCACAAGGAGAAGACGCCGAGCTTCAACGTCAGTCCCACCAGGCAGATCTTCAAGTGCTTCGGGTGTGGGAAAGGGGGGAATGTCTTTGCCTTTGTGATGGGGATGGAGCGGGTGGGATTTCCGGAGTCGATCGAGATCCTGGCCCGTCGAGCGGGGTTGACGCTTCAGAGGCAGCGGGGTTCGTCCGGAGGTCGGACGGAGGACGGGAAAGAGAAGGTATACGAGGTCAACCTGTGGGCGGCGAAAGTTTACCACAGGTATCTTCTGGATGAGCAGCGAGGAGCGTCGGCCCGTGCGTATCTGGAACGACGCGGGTTCGGCAAGGCGGAGCAGGAGAAGTACCGGCTGGGCTATGCGCCCGACAACTGGGAGTTTCTGACAGGGCTGGCGGGTTCGAAGTACAGTCCGGGACTGCTGGAGAAGTCCGGGCTGGTGCTGCCGAGGCAGGGAGGCGGATATTACGACCGGCTCCGGAACCGGGTGATCTTCCCGATTTTCGACGTCCAGGGAAGGGTAATCGGTTTCGGAGGACGGGTTCTGGGCGACGGGGAGCCGAAGTATCTGAATTCCCCGGAGACCAGTCTGTTCGACAAGAGCCGCTGTCTGTATGGCCTGAACTGGGCGAAGACGGCGATTTCGGACCGTGGACAGGTGATGGTGGTCGAGGGGTATACGGACTGCCTGAGCCTGATGTGTGCCGGGATCGAGTGGGTGGTTGCGACGCTGGGCACGGCACTGACGGAAGAACACGTTCGTCTGCTGAAGCGGTATGCCGATACGGCGGTGCTGGTGTATGACGGAGACGAAGCGGGCATCCGTGCGGCGGAGCGTGCGCTGGAGGTGTTCCTGGCGCGCGAGATGGAAGTGAAGGTGGTGTTGATTCCGGGTGGACAGGACCCGGCGGATTTTGTGGGCAAAGAGGGCGGTGAGGCGTTTCTAAAGCTTGTGGAGGGTGCGGAAGGGGTTTTCGACCTGAAGATGAAGCTGATTGCCGAACGGCACGACCTGAGCACGTCGTCGGGTAAGAACGCGGCGGTGGAGGAAATGCTCCGGGTGGTGGCGCAGGCAGGCAGCGGGGTGCTTCAGGACATCCTTCTGAGTCATAACCCGCTGCTGAGGGACCTGTCGGGACAACTGGGCATCGGTGAGTCGGCGCTGCGAGAACGGCTGAGGCGGCTGAGCCCGCGCCGGGAGAGTCCGGCGAAGGTGGAACGCGAGCCGAGGTCGAGCGGGCGGGTGAAGGCGGAACGGGAAGTGCTGGGGGCGGTGCTGAACCGGTGCGCGCTGTGGGAGCAAGTGAGGACGTGTCTGGGGACGGAGGCGTTCAGCGAAGAGGCGCTGCGAGAGATCGCCCGGAAGGTTCAGGAGGTCAGCGAAGAGAAGGAGACGTTCGAGCTGAGCGACGTTCTGGACCGTCTGCACAGCGAAGAACTGATTCAACTGGGTGTGGACCTGAGTGAAGAAGTCGGTGACCGGGACGTGATGCAGGTTCTGGGCGCCGGGTTGGGTGTGATCGAAGTGGACATGCGTCGTCAGGAGGGCAAGCAGATCCTGCGGGCGATGACGGCTGCGCGGGATTCCGGTGACGAGGCCAAGGAAGTCGAACTGCTGAAACGGTATCAGGAGCACAAGAAACGTGGCTGAAGATGCGACGAAGGGAACAGCTGTGGCAGGTGAGTCGGGTCCGAAGGAGATGGACCTGATCGGTCAGGGTATCGAGGCCCTGATCGACCGGGGGAAGCAGCAGGGGTATCTGACGTATGAAGAGATGAACGACCTGCTGCCCGGAGAGACGATCAGTCCGGACCGGATCGACGAGATCCTGATGACGCTGGACGAGATGGGTATCGAGCTGAAGGACGCCGAGGACCTTCACGCGAACGAAGAGCGTGTGGATACGACGGAGGACGAGAAGCCGGCTCCTGCGGAGCCGCGGTCGCGTCAGATCGACGATCCGGTGCGGATGTATCTTCAGCAGATGGGAGAGATTCCGCTTCTGACGCGGGACGAAGAGATCGGACTGGCGAAGAAGATCGAGCTGACGCGGAAGCGCTTCCGTCAGAAGGTGATGGAGAGCGACCTGGCGCTGTCGGAAGCGATCCGTGTTCTGACGGCGGTCCAGGAGGGGAAGCTTCCGTTCGACCGTACGCTGAAGATCACGAAGACGCTGGAGGTGGGGAAAGACGAGATCCTTCTGCGTCTGCCCGGGAACATGGAGACGGTGCAGAAGATGCTGGAGCGGAACCAGACGGATTACGCGCGTGCGCGATTGGAGAGCATCAGCCAGGAGGAGCGCAAGCGTCTGCTGAAGCGAATCCGTGCACGTCGGAAGAAGGGTGTGGCGCTCCTGGAGGAACTGAGCCTTCGGACGAAGCGGGTGATCCCTCTGATGCGTCTGGTGGAGGAGTTCTGCGAGCAGATGACGGCGCTGCGGAACGAGATCGATCTGCTGGAGGCGAAGGGCTCGACGAACGGTGCGCTGAACGAGCTTCGACAGCACCTGGGCGAGATGGAGACGCGCGCGCTGGAGGGTCCGGGACAGCTTCAGCGGAAGATCGAGCAGATGAAGCAGCGGTTCAAGGAATACGAGACGGCGAAGCGTCAGTTTTCGAGCGGGAACCTTCGCCTGGTGGTGTCGATCGCGAAGAAGTATCGGAACCGTGGGTTGAACTTCCTGGACCTGATCCAGGAGGGGAACACGGGTCTGATGCGAGCGGTGGAGATGTATGAGTATCGCCGGGGGTACAAGTTCAGCACGTATGCGACGTGGTGGATTCGTCAGGCGATCACGCGTTCGATCGCGGACCAGGCGAGGACGATCCGTATTCCGGTGCACATGATCGAGATGATGAGCAAGATCCGGAACGTGTCGAAGAAGCTGGTGCAGGACATCGGACGCGAACCGACGCCCGAGGAGATCGCGGGCGAGGCGAAGCTGAGCGTGGACGAGACTCGCAGCGTGCTGAACATGGCGCGTCACCCGATCAGTCTGGACCGTCCGGTGGGTGAGAGCGAGGACAGCTACTTCGGGGACTTCATCGAAGATGAGGGCGCCGAGTCGCCGGTGAGCGCGGTGAACGAGGGGATGCTGAAGGAGAAGGTGGAAGAGGTTCTGAACACGCTGACGTATCGTGAGCGTGAGATCATCAAGCTGCGATACGGGATCGGTGACGGGTATACATATACGCTGGAGGAAGTGGGCCGGATTTTCAAGGTGACGCGTGAGCGTGTGCGTCAGATCGAGGCGAAGGCGGTCCGGAAACTTCAGCACCCGATCCGTGCGAGGAAACTGGAAGGGTTCCTTGACGGGATGCTCCCGAAGGTGGCTCAATGAAGGATGTAGTGAGGGAACGGCCAGTACGGGAGAGAGGATTCTGTGCGCGGAAAGACTGCCGTCACCGGGGCGGCAGTCCGGTTCCCCGAACGACAAGGGAGGCTGAATAAGCCTCCCTTTTTTTGTTGTCTGAATCCGGCTCAGTAAGGTGATACAGGATGACCATGCGAGGAGACGTTTCGGATGCGCTGGGTCTGCTGCTGGAGCTTCAGTCGGTGGACGACCGTCTGCGTGAACGACAACAGTCGCTGGCGGAGATGTCGCTGGCGGTGAGCGCGAAGAGCAAGAAGGTGAAGGCGATCGAGGAGCAGACACACCGGGAACATGAGACCCTGAAACGCCTGGAGATGAGCTCGGCGCAGCGAGAACTGGACATCAAGGGACACCAGGCGAAGATCGACAAGCTGAAGAGTCAGCTGAACCTGGTGAAGAACCAGAAGGAGTACGACGCGCTGCTGCACGAGATCCGCGCGGAAGAGACGGACAGCGGGCGTGCGGAAGACGAGGCGCTGGAGATGATGAACGGACTGGACGACGTGAAGAAGGGGATCGAGGTCCTGGAGAAGGACCTGGAGTCGGCGAAGGCGGCGGTGCTGGAGGAACAACACCGGGCGAACGAGCGTGTGCGTCAGATGGGTGTGGAGATGCGTCAGCTGAAATCGGAGCGAGACGCGCTGGTGAGCCGGCTGGACAATGAAGTGTGCCGGAAGTATGAGCGGATTTTGAAGAACAAGGGTGAACGTGCGCTGGCGGAAGTGGTGAACCACGTGTGCACGGGATGCAAGATGGGCGTGACAAAGCAGAACATATCGCGGCTGATGGCGCGAATGGAAATCATCCAGTGTCCGAACTGTCTTCGGATCCTGTATCTGAAGGAGGAGGAATGAGCGAGGCAGTCAAGGGAGGTCGGTACGAGATTCACATCGACGGCAGTTCTCGCGGGAACCCGGGACCGGCAGGATGCGGGGTGGTGATTCAGGACGAAGAGGGTGTGGTGCTTCTGGAAGAAGGGTATCCGCTGGGTGAGATGACGAATAACGCGGCGGAATATACGGCGCTGATCCTGGCGCTGGAAGAGGCGCACCTGCTGAAGGCCAGTGTGGTGAAGGTGTATGCGGACAGTGAACTGCTGGTGAAACAGATGAACGGCGAGTACCGGGTGAAACATCCGGAGATGAAGGTCCTGTATGCCCGGGCGCGGAAACTTTCAGGTGGGCTTAAGGAGTTCAGCATCCAGCACGTGATGCGAGAGGAAAACCAGGCGGCGGACCGTCTGGCTCAACAGGCGAGCCGGGACAGCCGCAAGGCGGTGAAGGGCGGGAACACGGGTTCCGGGAAGGGAGCGGGGCCTCAGAAGAGCCTGTTCTGACGCGGTGGAGAAGGGGGTCGCGGGGAAAAGGGGTGCGTGCGGGGGCGCGCCGTGTTATAATAACGGAAAAGAGTCCGGGCGGACAGGCGGCCGCGGCTCCGGGCGACCGGGGTCGAGGAAAGTCCGACCTCCAGAGGACACGGTGGTGGGTAACGCCCACCGTTCCGAGCGATCGGGATAGGGAAAGTGCCACAGAAAATACACCGCCGCTCCGCACGTCGGAGAGGTAAGGGTGAAAAGGTGCGGTAAGAGCGCACCAGCGTCACGTGTGAGCGGGATGCTCGGCAAACCCCACC
>CAZVTD010000048.1:0-15728 GCA_964629945.1 uncultured Planctomycetota bacterium
TAGACGACGTAGGTGTTCTGGTTGGGGACCAGTGCGAAGGCGACGGTGACGCGGTCGCCGGGACCGACGTGGAGGACGCGGTGGGGGACTTCGTGCCGGCCGATGAGGACGCGCAGGTCGCTGCCGTCGGGTTTGAGTTCGCCGAAGGTCATGAAGGTCACGACGGCGGTGAGCCGCTCGACGGGGGTCTTTTCGGGGAGTTCCAGTGTGACCTTGCGTCGGCAGCGCCAGTCCAGGTTGAACCAGTCGGAGAGCTGTCCGTGTGCCGGGGTCGTGCCGACGAGCAGGACCGCGAGACCGATGAGGCTTTTGAGTTTGCCGGCGGAACCGGACATGACACGCTCCCGGGGACGGCTCCTGTGCGGACGGGTCACTGTCCCGATTGTCGGGAAAATCTTGCCAAAGTCAAGCGTGGGACATAGACTGAACCCTCCCCGAACGTCGAGGTTTCGCATGAAAAGCAAGGTGGGCAACGTGCGTGCGGTGCTCTTCGACATGGACGGCACCGTCACGAAGCCATATATCGATTTTGCGGCGATCCGGACGGCCATCGGCGTGCCCGCGAGCATGGCGATCCTGGAGCATCTCGATACGCTGGACGACGCGGCACGGATGCGCGCCCGGGCGGTGCTGACCGAGTATGAAAGCGACGCCGCCCACAACAGCGAGCTGAACGAGGGGGCGCGCGAGGTGCTGGACCATCTTCGCGTGAGGGGGCTGCCGACGGGGATCATCACGCGCAACAACCCCAATTCGGTGCGGATCGTCTGCGACAAGCACGGGCTCCGCTTCGACGTGGTCATCACGCCCGAGGACGCCCCGCCGAAGCCGTCGCCCGAACCGGTGAGGCTAGCCGCGCGTCGGCTGGGTCTTGCGCCCGAGGAGGCGCTGGTGGTGGGGGATTATCTTTTCGACATCCAGTCCGGGGCCGCCGCCGGGAGCCGGACGGTGCTGCTGACCAACGGTCGGGAGCTTGCGTTTGCCTGTGAGGCGGATTTTGTCATCGAGTGTCTGACGGAGTTGATTGACCTTGTCGGTTGAGAAATAGTCATGACCGTGCCGGTCCGTTCACAACGGGAAGTTTCGACCACGGTGCTCGGCATGGTTCTGTGCCTGGCCCTGACGGGCGGGCTGGTCTGTCTTTATCTGTGGACCGATCGACGACATTCGCTGGCGCTGCTGTTCGCGGTGGGGGTGCCGGCGCTGTGGGCGGTGCCGTTCGTCGTGCGCATCCGTCGTCTGGTGGCGACCCGACACTTCGTGCGTTCGGAGCTTCTGCTGGAGACGGCGAGGCCCGGACTGGGACAGGCACTGCGTGCGCAGCTGACCGTCGTGGCGCGCCGGAACGTGAAGCTCCAGGGGTGTCGGCTGGTGCTGCGAGCCGTCGAGACGGTGCGTCTGAAGCGTCGCCGGGTCCGCAGCGCGGAGGTTGCGCGCGTCGAGACCGCGATTTCCACGCCGGGGCTTCTCGCGAAAGATCACCAGGAGACGTTCGAGACCCAGGTGACGGTTCCGCAGGACGTGATGGAGTCGTTCGACGGACGGCGTGCGTCGCTGCGCTGGGAGCTGGAGGCGTGGGCGGTGCTGTCGGAGCGGCTGGTCATCCCGCTGAACCGGCAGGAATTGGTGGTCAAGCCGGTCCGCACCGGGACGCCGGCTGCGTCACCCCCCAGTGTTTGCGCCGGGGAGAGGCTGAAGCTGACGCTTCGTCCGGGGACGCTCCAGGTGGGTTCGCGGGTGCGTCTGGAGGTTACGGCTGACGCGTCGCTTGCGGGTCCGGGGACGTCGGTTGCGGTGTCGGCCGGCTGGAGCTGTCGCGTGGAGGGGATTGCGGAGGTCGAGGAGCACGGGGTTTTCGCCGGGAGCGCGGGGGACCTTGCGCCGGGGGGCGCTCATCCGTTCGAGTTTCTGGTTCCGCCTGCGGGTCCGATGTCGTATGAGGGGAAGCTGTTCGGGATCACCTGGACGGGGCGGGCGACGGTCACGGGGGCCGACGGCGCGACGCTGGAGAGCACGGAGCTTCCGCTGACGGTGGGACCGCGTCCGGCATAGCCTTCGCCATTCGTCATGGAGGCACGGGTGATGGGTAAGACGCTGTGGTATATCGGGTTGATACTGGTGGTCCTGTTTTTCGGAGTCGTCGTGCTGATGCAATACGAAAAGAACCGGCGCAAGCTGGAAGACCTCCGGGGGCGATATGAAGCCAAGCTTGCCGCGCTGCGCGAGGCGGGGGAACCCGTGAGCCTTGCCGAGTTGGCTTCGCCTGCGATTCCCGACGAGGAGAACGCAGCACCGGTTTATGAAGAGGTGTTCGGGTTGTTGAAGGCGCAAGCCTCTGAAGTCCACGACAGGATCAGCGAACTGTTGAAGGCGGATCCCCTGGCGGATGAGGAGCTTGAGGAGGCTCGCAAGCTCGTCGAGGAAGCTCAGCCCATTCTCGAGCGGCTCCGCAAGGCGGCCCGGTTGGAGAGATGCCGATTCGACCTCGATTACAGCAGGAAAGCATCTGACGAACTGCTTTTCCCTCACCTGGCGAAGTTCCAAGGTGGCGGACGACTGCTTGTTCTCTCGGCGAAAGTGAATCTGGCCCTGGGGCGACCGGATGAAGCGGCTCGTGACGCGGCCGTTGGTCTCAAGCTACGTCGCTGTGTGGAGATTCAACCGACCATCATCGCTTTGCTGGTGGACAACGCCATCGGGAATATCACCCTCAAGCAGTTTCAGAAGACACTTGATGAAGCGGAGCCTTCCGGCGATGCGTTGAAGGAGGTCTTGTCGGCGCTGGGAGACGTAGAGGACCGCTCGGCGCTGACCCAGGCTGCCCTAGGTGAACGCTGCTTCGTGATCACCGGCTGTGCGTCCTATCTTGAGCACCCGGAGGAGCTTGACGAGCTTTCCGAATTGATCGGTGAGCCTGAAGTGCGCCGTCTTGACCGGGCCGAGATCTATGCCAATGCCCTGCGGACATTGGAGTTCTGGGATGTCTGCCTGCCATTGACGCCCCGCCCTTGGCACGACTCCCATGCGGATCATGAAGCCCTGAACACGGACTTCGGGAAGGGGGAACAGCACTACTCGCTATGCGCAGCGCTCGTCTCCTCCTTCGAGAGGGTTCCCCTGACGTATGACGCGAAGCTGGCACAACAGGCCAACGCCCAACAGGCGATCGCCCTGAGGCTGTACCGCATGAAGCACGGGGAATATCCCGACACGCTCGAAGCGCTGGCGCCGGAGTTTCTCGACAAGCTTCCGGTCGACCCGTTCAGCGGGAAGACCTACGTCTACCGCAAGGAAGGCGCGGGGTTCATCGTGTACAGCCTCGGGCCGAACATGATCGACGACGGCGGGATCGAGGATTCCTGGGACATCGATGTCGGTGATCTCGTCTGGAAGTGTTCGCGCTAACCCTCGGTTGGTGTGAAGTGGAGCTGGTTGGCGCCGGTTTCGGCGACGAGGTTGGTGGCGCGACGGAGCGAATCGAACGTTCCGGCGTCGGTCCACCATCCCTGGAGCACTTCGCTGGTCATCGTTCCCCGCTCGATATAGGCATTATTGACGTCGGTGATCTCCAGCTCGTTGCGGGCCGACGGTTTGAGCGAGCGGACGATGTCGTAGACGTGATGGTCGTAGAGGTAGATGCCGATGACGGCGTAGTTGGAGGCCGGGTTCTTCGGTTTCTCCTCGATGCGGACGATCTTGTCACCTTCGAAGACGGGCACGCCGAAGCGTTCGGGGTCCGAGACTTCCTTGAGGAGGATTTTCGCCCCGTTGGGCTGGTGAGAGAAGTCGGTGACGGCCTTGCGGATGTTCCCCTGGATGATGTTGTCGCCCAGGATGATGCAGATCTTCTCGCCGTCGGCGAAGTTTTCGGTGAGGCTGAGCGCCGCCGCGATTCCGCCGTGACCTTCCTGGTAGGTGTAGGAGATGTCCTTGAGCCCGAATTCGCGTCCGTTTCCCAGGAGGCGGAGGAAGTCGCCGGCGTCGTTGCCCCCGGTGACGACCATGATGTCTTCGATGCCGGCGTTGATGAGCGCCTGGAGGGGGTAATAGACCATCGGTTTGTCATAGACGGGGAGGATGTGTTTGTTGACGACCTTGGTGGTGGGGTAGAGACGCGTGCCCATTCCGCCGGCGAGGATCACACCTTTCATCGGAGACTCCTTGTCCTGATCGACGATTTATCGGTCTTTCCGGGTCCAGTCGTACGGGATATCCCTGTCATGCGCGTCGCGGCGGAACTCATCGGGCTCTTTGGGGTTGTAGGGCTCGGTGGGGACGTTGACCACCACGGCTTCGCGCTCACCGACGCCTTTGAAGCCGTGCAGGACCTTGGGGGGGATGGTCACCAGGATGGGGTTGTGTTCGCCCATGAAGAATTCGTTGATCTCGCCCCGTGTCGGCGAGCCTTCGCGATCGTCGTACAGCACCAGCTTCATCATCCCCACCACGCAGGTGAAATAGTCGGTCTGTTTGCGGTGATAGTGCCAGGCTTTGGTCACGCCCGGGTAGGCGGTGGTGACGTAGACCTGTCCGAACTTATTGAAGATTTCGTCATCGACCCGCAGGATCTCCATCAACCGACCCCGCTCGTCCGGAATCGGCTTCAGCTTTTTGACGCGCACGCCATCGATCATGACACGCTCCGTATGCTGGTCCTGAAACGGTCCTCGTCTCACGGTTCCGGGACGGCCCGTCCGGCTTCCTGACGCCGATGACGGACGTCCTTGATCATCTCATGAATTATTTCGGCCAGAGGCGTCGCCGGCTTGAATCCGATCAGCTCCGTCAGCAGTGTAAGATCCGGCACGCGTCGGGCCGGGTCCTCAAACGCGCCGCCATAGTGGGCCGTCCTGGACCTCCCGGTTTCGATGCGCACGTCGGGGGCGACCTGCTCGCGGACCATCCCGGCCAGCCCCAGGATGGAGACCTCTTCCGGGCTGCCGACGTTCACGGCCCGGCCTTCGGCCTCGTCGCAGCCGGCCAGTGCGTAGAGGGCTTCCACCACGTCGCCCACCCAGCAGAACGAGCGTGTCTGCGAGCCGTCGCCATGGACGGTGATGGGTCCACCGGCCAGCGCCTGCGTCACGAAGGTCGGCAGGACCGAGCCATAGAGTCCGGACTGACGCGGACCGGCGGTGTTGAAGATCCGGGCGATGGTCACCCGCAGCTTTTCCTCACTCGCGTAGGCCAGCGCCAGGTGCTCACCGGCCGCCTTGGCCAGTCCGTAGCCCCAGCGCGACACGTTCAGCGGTCCGAAGGTCAGCGGGTCATCCTCGCGACAGGGGTTCTCTCCGCCCCGGCCATAGACTTCCGCGCTGGAGGCCAGCACGACCTTTCGTCCGGACTGGGAGGCGGCATTGAGGACCAATTCGGTCCCGTAGAGTGCGGTTTCCAGGGCTTCGACCGGGCTTTCCAGGACCAGGCGCATCCCCACGGCGTCGGCCAGGTGAAAGACGACGTCCACGTTGCTGACCAGGTTCTGGAGCAGGGCCTCGTGGTTGATCGAATCGATGACGTAATCGAAGCCTGGGGCTTCTTCCAGGTGTTCCAGATTTTTGAGATTTCCGGTGGACAGATCGTCGATGACCACGACTTCGTGGCCTTCGTCGAGGAGATGTTCGACCAGGTGACTGCCGATGAAACCGGCGCCACCGGTAACCAGGTACTTCATCAGACCTCCCTTCACGACGACGTGCTGCGGGCGCCGGCGGACCCTCCGTCCGGGCCAGGCAGACACTCTAACCGGCCCGGTCGTCGCCAACAAGCAAAAACATGTCTCCGGGGCCTTCCGGACGCCCGCGACGGCCTTTCGGGGGGTGGAATCCTGCATCCGCGTGCCGGAGAGTTGACTTTGCCGACGGGCATGCTATCATGGGCCGTCCCCGGAATGGCGCAGGAGCTGATCCCATGAACGAAGAACTGAACAAGAAGGTATTTGATCTGGAGGCCCGGCTGGTCGAGACCCGGGACTCTCTTTGACCTGCCCGAACTGCGCCGGAAGAAGGCCGAGCTTGACGAGCGGATGGGTCGTCCGGGTTTCTGGGACAACAACGAAGCCGCCCAGGGGGTCGTCACCGAGCTGAAGGGGGTGACGCGTCTGCTGGAACCCCTGGAGGAACTCCAGAAGCGCATCGACGACCTCAAGGTGCTCATCGAGTTGCTCCAGGAGGAGCCCGACGGCGAGCTGGAGTCCGAGCTGGCCCGGAAGATCGCGTCGGCCGAGTCGGACCTCGACCGCTTCGAGCTTCAGACCCTGATGAACGGTCCCGACGACGCCCGCAACGTTTTTCTGTCCATCCAGGCCGGCGCCGGGGGGACGGAATCCTGCGACTGGGCACAGATGCTGCTCCGGATGTATACCCACTACTTCGACAACCACGAGTATACCTACGCCGTGGTCGACATCGCCCCCAACGTGGAGGCCGGCATCAAGTCGGCCACGCTGGACATCCGGGGACCTTTCGCTTACGGGTATCTGAAGGCGGAGACGGGTGTGCACCGTCTGGTGCGCATCAGTCCCTTCGACGCGGCCAAGCGTCGGCATACTTCTTTCGCTTCGGTGGACGTTCTGCCGCAGTTCGAGGAGGAGGCCGAGGTGGAGATCAACGAGAACGACATCGAGCTGCAGTTCTACCATTCGGGAGGTGCCGGGGGTCAGCACGTCAACAAGACCGCTTCGGCCGTGCGCATCACGCACCTTCCGACGGGGATCGTGGTTTCGTGTCAGCAGGAACGTTCACAGCACAAGAACCGCAAGCAGGCTTTGCGCATGCTCAAGGCCCGGCTCCGACGTCTCGAACAGGACAAGCGCGACGCCGAGCTGGCCAAGCTGTACAACGAAAAGGGCGAGATCGCCTGGGGCAACCAGATTCGCTCCTACGTGCTTCAGCCATACCAACTGGTCAAGGACCACCGCACCGATCATCAGACCGGCAACGTGGAAGCGGTCCTGGATGGGGACCTGGATCCCTTCATCGAGGCGTACCTGCGCTATCGCATGAAGGCGAAGAAGTAGCCGTTCACGCATCCGCTGAAAAAAGAACCGGCAATCGGTTTTCAACCTGAAAGGAGAACAGAGAACCATGATGGATCCTCTGAGAAAAACGGACCCGGCGGTCTTCCGCGCCCTGTACGAAGAGGTCGAGCGTCAGCAGCACAACCTCGTCCTCATCGCTTCGGAAAACTACGTCAGCGAGGCCGCCCTGCTGGCGGCCGGCTCCGTCATGACCAACAAGTACGCCGAGGGCTATCCCGGCAAGCGCTACTACGGCGGCTGCGAGCACACCGACCGTGTCGAGGCGCTGGCCATCGAGCGGGCCAAGCAGATCTTCCATGCCGAGCACGCCAACGTCCAGCCCCATTGCGGTTCCAGTGCCAACGCGGCGGTTTACCTGGCCTGTCTGAAGCCCGGGGACACGATCCTGTCGCTGGCCATGAGTCACGGCGGGCACCTGACGCACGGCGCCAAGCACAATTTCTCCAGCGTCTTCTACAACTGCGTGCACTACGAGGTGTCTCCCGAGACGGAGATGCTGGATTACGACGAGATCGCGCGTCTGGCGCGACAGCACCGGCCCAAGCTGATCGTGGCCGGCAGCTCGGCCTATCCCCGGGTGATCGATTTCGACCGTTTCGCCGAGATCGCCACCGACGTCGGCGCCCTCCTGATGAGCGACATCGCCCACATCGCCGGTCTCATCGCGGCGGGGCTTCATCCCGACGCCGTCGGACCGTCCGACTTCGTCACCGGGACCACCCACAAGACCATGCGGGGCCCCCGGGGCGGGTTCATCGTCTGCAAGGGGAAGTATGCCAAGGCCGTCGATTCCTGGGTGTTTCCGGGTCTCCAGGGCGGTCCTCTCATGCACGTGATTGCCGCCAAGGCCGTCAGCTTCCTGGAGGCCCTGGCGCCCGAGTTCAAGAGCTACCAGCAGCAGATTCTGAATAATGCCAGAACACTCGCCGACGTCCTTACGTCTAAAGGGTACAGGATGGTCAGTGGCGGGACGGACAACCATCTGATGGTGGTGGACCTGACGGCCACCGGGATGACCGGGAAGCAGGCCGAACAGGCACTGGGTCGGGCAGGCTTAACCTGCAACAAGAACCTGATCCCGTTCGACACGCGCAAGCCCGCCGAAGCCAGCGGGATCCGTCTGGGCACCCCCGCGACGACCACCCGTGGACTCAAGGAGCCCGAGATGAAGAAGATCGGGGAATGGATCGACCGCGTGCTCAGGAACCCGGAGGACCGGACCGTCCGCGACGAGGTGGCCGGCGGCGTCAGGGAGATCTGTGCGCAATTTCCGATCTACCAGAACATTCGCTTTCTCCAGGAGAAGCTGCTGGCCCTGGACCACAGCAAAAGCTGAGTCGGGCCGCTGGACCCGGACACACGCGACGGTATAATGAAGTGGAAGGGACACGAGGAACCAGGACATGCTGAGCCCGTTTGAAGCGTCACTCATGCAGATGCTCATCGACAAGTTCGGGGTCACCCCCGAGCAGGTGGGGACTCTGCTTGCCGGTGAGCGCTCCCACGGCGGGCACATGGTCTTCAACGCCGTGGCGATGAAGCTGGCCGACGGACGACGTCTCTGCCACCTCCTGTGCCAGTACTGGGAGAAGCCGTTCTTCGACCTGTCGTTCCCGTACAAGCGTTTTCTCAGTCACGCGCGTCGGCCGCTGACCGACATTCTCAGGCACGATCTGCTGCCGCTGGATTACGACGACGAGTCCGTCACGGTGGTGGCCTGCTACGTTCCGGAATCGGCGGTCCTCGACGAGTTGGCCGAGCGCCTGGGACGGTCCATCATTCTGCTGCTGGCCGAGGCCGAGCAGGTGCACGACGCACTCATCCAGATGCATGACCGCATCCGGCGTCTGACGCTGGTCGGTACGCGCGACTGCGGGCTCGACAAGCGGCGTTTCGTCGAGCTGGCCGGGGCGGGCTGGCCCGCCGTCGTCCACGAACACTTTGCCGGGGGAGCCATTCGCGTCGAGTTCGACCGTGACGGGAACCTCACCAAGACGCTCGAATCGCTCGACCCCTCCGAGCCGCGTCAACTGGTGGATTACCTGGTCGGAAAGACCATGACCCACCACGTTTACCCCGGCGAGGACCTCGGTGAGCTGGTCAACAGCTTCGTGCAGAGCATCGCGCACTTCGAGGGCGAGCTGAAGGAGGCGATCCTCCGTCTGAGGATGGCGCCCATGCTGCTGGAAGACGCGGGAAACTGACCCCGGTTCGACCGGGTAAAGCAATCCGGGCCCCGGTACGCCGGGACCCGGGTTTTTTCGTACGTGCGTCGACGGGGCTCAGTCCCCAAAGCACGTCCCCACGCTGCGTGCCGCCCGCACCAGCGGACCGTTCGGGTCCACCCGCTTCAGCCCCGCGGTGGCCCGCGCCATCGTTGTGTCCGTCACGTGTCCGTTCCGGTAGGTCACCATGCGTCCGAACCGTCCCGCCACCGCCAGTTCCACCGCGTGTGTTCCGAACTGGGTGGCCAGCACCCGGTCGAACGCCGTCGGTGTGCCCCCGCGCTGCACGTGACCCAGCACCGTCACGCGGCACTCCAGACCCGTCATCTCGGTGATCAGTCCCGCCACCACGTTGCCCACGCCTCCCAGGCGCACGGGGTCCGTGCTCTTGGGCTCCCGACGCGCCACCACCATCTCGCCGCCTTCCGCACGCGCCCCTTCGGCCACCACGATGATGCTGAAGCGTTTGCCCTTGCTGCTGCGTGCCCGGACCAGTCGGCAGATCGAACTCAGCTTGAACGGGATTTCCGGGATCAGGATCACGTCCGACCCGCTGGCCACTCCCGCGTGCAGCGCAATCCACCCCGCGTAGCGTCCCATCACCTCCACGATCATCACCCGGTGGTGGCTCATCGCCGTCGTGTGGACCTTGTCCAGGGCTTCGGTTGCCGTCGTCACCGCCGTGTTGAACCCGAACGTCACGTCCGTCTCGGGCAGGTCGTTGTCGATGGTCTTGGGTACCCCGACGATCCGCATCCCGCGCTTGCGCAGGTGGTTGGCGATCGCCATGGTCCCGTCGCCCCCGATCGCCACCAGTCCATCGAGCCGGTGCTTTCGGACGTTCGCTTCCACCAGGTGCGACACGTCCTGGAACTCCGTTTTGCCCCGCACCGTCACCGCGTAGCGTGCCGGGTTCGCCGTGTTCGACGTCCCCAGGATCGTCCCGCCCGTCGTCAGGATGTTCGACACGTCGGCGTAGCTGAGCGGGTGCAGCCGGTTCTCGATCAACCCCTGGAAGCCGTCCTCGACGCCCATGACCTCGATCCCATGGTCCAGAATGGCCGTCTTGGTGACCGCACGGATCACCGCGTTCAATCCCGGGCAATCCCCACCCGCCGTCAGCACCCCAAGCCGCCGGAGTTTCGTCTTCGCACGCTGCACCGTCTTCTTCCTGGCCACGATTTTCTCCCTCAGCGCGTCGTCGCGCTCATTTGAACGTGATGTGTCCGTATCGCTCCCAGCTGTGGAACTCCTCCCCGACGTCCGACCAGGAGGTATCTTCGGTTGTGCCGGTCACCTGCCGGTTGCGGCAGAAGTTTGCCAGCCAGGTCTGTCCCTTGATGGAGCCCTTGATCCCCATGTTGGCAAGCGGAATGGCCACCTCCACCGTCCACCGATCCGTCCCCACCCTGGCCGCCGTCACCACCGGGGCGTCCCAGCGGCTGTCCTTCACTTTTTCGTCATGGATCACGCTTCTGGAATTGACCACCACGTGGTAGTACTTCGGTCCTTTCTGTCCGTTGAGCGGGTCCACGAAGATCTCCACCGAGTCGTCCTCCCAGACCGGTCCGTCCCGGTGCGCCCCGGGGTCGGTCTGGCGCGTCACCATGCCGCCGACGTTCGGCTCGGGCATGTCGAAGGCCACGTAGAGGTATTTGGCGTCGTAGGTCACGTAGATGCGCGATTGTACCGTGGCGACCTTCGAGGTATAGACGTTGAGCATCGCCCCTTTGAGCCGCTTGTCCTTCCACGCCGGGTCGTCGAGGTCCCCGTCGATGGTCGGGGGGGTGTCCGTCGAGAGCACCTCCGCCGAGGGGAACGGCCCGGGCGGCGCCGCCGGTTCTTCCGGTTCTTCAGGCGTTTCGGGCTTCCCGGGCACATCCGGTTTTTCCGGCGGGGTCGGTTGGCCCCCGGCGTTCGGATCAACCGCCGCCGGGTCGCCGGGCTTCCCGCATCCGGCCATCAGCACAAACCCCAGGCACAACAGCAGCGTCCCCAACACGATGCATCGTCTCATGTCGTCTTCCTCGTCACGCAGGATCCCGGTCCTTCCGGATCCGACACCCCCCATTATAACGTCAACCTCCGCGCTGGCAACCGCAGAAGCCGGGCCCGGTCCGACACCCCCCGGCCGGACCGGAAAATCGTTGACGCACCCCCCTCCGAACGCTACAATTCCCTCCTCAAGTCCTGACGGTTCAGCCAGTTCGGTTGACCGTGTCGGATTCACAATCTCTTGAGCCCTGGTCCAAACGCATGTCAAAAAAGACGGGTGCCATCTCCGAACGACTCAACCGGCTTCCACCCTATATGTTCGGCCGACTCAACGCCCAGAAGCTCGCCATGCGGCGCAAGGGCATCGACGTCATCGACCTCGGCATGGGCAATCCCCCGGACCCCACCCCGGAAGTGGTCGTCGAAAAGCTCCGTGAAGCCGTCCTCGAACCCAGGACCCATCGCTATTCCGTCTCCGCCGGACTGGACAACCTCCGGCTGGAGGTGGCCAAGCTCTACCGGCGCTACTGGAACGTCAAGCTCGACCCCGAAACCGAGGTCGTCGCCTGCATCGGCTCCAAGGAAGGTTTCAGTCACGCCTGCATCGCGCTGCTGGACCCGGGCGACACCGTCCTGGTGCCGTCGCCCGCGTTCCCCATCCACATCTACGGACCGGCCCTGGCCGGCGCCAATGTCCTGCGCATCCCCCTGGCCAGCGAATCGCGCTTCCTGACCCAGCTTGACGACGTCGCTCGGCACCTTTATCCCCAACCCAAGCTCCTCGTCCTGAATTATCCCCACAACCCCACCACGCGGACCGCTTCACCCGAGTTCTTCAAGGAAACCGTCAACATCGCCCGCCGAACCGGGCTCATGGTCATCCACGACTTCGCCTATGGACTCACCACCTTCGACGGCTACCGGGCTCCCAGCTTCCTCCAGACCCGCGGCGCCAAGTCCATCGGCATCGAGTTCTTCACCCTCTCCAAGGGCTGGAACATGGCCGGCTGGCGCATCGGCTTCGCCGTCGGAAACCGTCACATGATCGCCGCGCTGGCCCAGGTCAAGGGCTACTACGACTACGGCATCTTCGCCCCCGTCCAGATCGCCTCCATCGTCGCCATGCGTCACTGCGACGAGCTGGTGCTCCAGCAGGCTCAGCGTTATCAGGAACGGCGTGACGTGCTCCACCGCGGACTTCGAAGAATAGGCTGGAAGCCCAGGAAACCAAAGGCTACTATGTTCGCCTGGGTGCGGATTCCGGAACAATACCGCAAGATGGGGTCCATGGATTTCGCCATGCACCTTCTCGAAAAGGCCCACGTCGCCGTGGCACCGGGGGCGGGCTTCGGACAGGAAGGCGAGGGCTATCTCAGAATGGCCCTGGTCGAAAACGAGCATCGATTGAACCAGGCGGTCCGTCAGATCGACCGCGCATTGAGAAGCCGGGAATAATATGACCAGATTCTTTCGTGGCGGCGTGCATCCCAACGACTTCAAGTCCTTCACCGAACAGCTTCCCCTCCAGGACTTCGGGGTCCCCTCCAAGGTCGTCATCCTTCTGAGCCAGCACATCGGGGCGCCGGCCCAGGCGGTCGTCGCGCCGGGCGACATGGTCAAGCGCGGGACGCTCGTCGGACGTGCCGGCGGCTTCGTCAGCACCAACGTCCACGCCTCCGTCGCCGGGAAGGTCACCGCCGTCGCCGATTATCCCAGTCCCCTCGGCGTAGCCGTCAAGGCCGTCACCATCCAGCCCGAAGGGGACGACGTCTGGGCCGACACGCCGAAGCGCGACCCCAACAGCCTGACCCCCGCCGCCATCCGCGAGGCCATTCTTGAAGCCGGCATCGTCGGCATGGGCGGCGCCACGTTCCCCACCCACGTCAAGGTCTCACCCCCCGAGAACAAGCCCATCGACACCCTCATCATCAACGGCGTCGAGTGCGAACCGTTCGTCACCGCCGACCACCGTCTCATGCTCGAAGAGCCCCAGCGTATCCTCGAAGGACTCCGGCTGCTCCTCAAGGCCGTCGGCGCCTCGCGTGCCGTCATCGCCATCGAGGGCAACAAGCCCGACGCGTTCGAAACCATGACCAAGCTGGTCGCCAACGAACCCAACGTCACCGTCCGCATGCTCCCCGTGCGCTACCCCCAGGGGGCTGAAAAGCAGCTCATCATGGCCCTGCTGCGTCGGGAAGTCCCCTCCAAGGGACTCCCCATGGACGTCGGGGTCGTCGTCCAGAACGTCGCCACCACCGCGGCCATCGCCGATGCCATTCTTCGCGGACAGCCGGTCACCGAGCGTCTTCTCACCGTCGTCGGCGACGCCGTCGGCAAGCCCGGCAACTTCCGCGTGCGCGTCGGGACACTCGTCTCCGAACTCCTTGCACGCTGCCAGGTCGCCGAAGACTATCGCCGGCTCATCATCGGCGGACCCATGATGGGGCTCAGCCAGCCTTCGCCGGACATCCCCGTCACCAAGGGCACCAACTGCATTCTCGTCAGCCGTTCGGCCAGAATGCCTCCGCAGAACGCCTGCATCCGCTGCGGCCGATGCGTCGAGGTCTGTCCGTCGCAGCTGGTCCCCAGCGTCCTGTCCACGGCGCTGGAATCCCGCAACATTGACGCCGCCGCCGCCTTCAACATGCTCGACTGCATCGAGTGCGGCTGCTGTGCTTACGTCTGTCCGTCCAAGCGCGCCATCGTCCAGCAGGTCAAGTTCGGCAAGGCCCAGCTCAACGCGCGAAAGAAGAAAGCATAACCCGACGGTGAACGTCCCGCGTTCGTCGGGAGCCGTCTGATGCAGGTCTTGGGTTTTTTGGGTGGAGAACCGTGTCACAGGAACTGATCGTTTCCGTTTCGCCGCACCTGCGCGACCGCGACAGCACCGCGCGGATCATGTGGACCGTCGTCGCGACGCTCATTCCCGCCGCCATATGGGCCGGTTACGTCTTCGGATACCGTGCCTGGCTCGTCATCCTCACCGCCGTCGTCTTCGCCGTCGCCTCCGAAGCCGCCGTCTGCGTCTACCGAAAACTCCCGCTCACCATCGGTGACGGTTCCGCCGTCATCACCGGCATCCTGCTGGCCTTCGTCCTCTCCCCGGGCGTGCCGCTCTACGTTCCCGCCGTCGGCTCCATCATTGCGATTGTTCTCGTCAAGCAGATCTTCGGCGGACTCGGACACAACATCTGGAACCCCGCGCTCATGGCCCGCGCCATCCTCCAGCTTTCCTTCCCCAACGCGCTCAACCTCCCGCGCTGGCCCATCCTCAACAATGACACCTTCGGCCTGTTCAACGTCTCCCGCTTCGCCGGAAACGTCAACGACCTCACCGTCGATGCCGTCACCCGAGCCACGCCCCTCCACGAAAGCATGATCCCCCCGGTCAAGGGCGTCGCCGCCGGTTACGACCCGTCCCAGTTCTCCATGTGGATGGGATTCCGGCCCGGCTGTCTCGGCGAGACCTGCTTCGTCCTGCTGGCGCTGGGCTGCCTGGTCCTCATCGCCCTGCGCATCGTCAAGTGGTACGTCCCCGTCCTCTACCTCGCCACCCTCGCCCTCATGACCACCGTGCTCCC
Source organism: uncultured Planctomycetota bacterium (assembly GCA_964629945.1). Classification (GTDB taxonomy): domain Bacteria; phylum Planctomycetota; class DG-23; order DATKVD01; family CAZVTD01; genus CAZVTD01. The sequence continues at coordinate 14,838 of CAZVTD010000048.1, forward strand.
CTACGCCAAAGGCGGCGGCTCCGTCGTCACCACGTGGGGCCAGTGGGGTGACCCCTTCTATCACGTCCTCTTCGGCGGCGCCGCACTCGGCGCCATGTTCATGGCCACCGACATGGTCACCACGCCGCTCACCGCACTCGGCCAGATCATCTTCGCCGTCGGCTGTGGCGTCATCACCGCGCTGGTCCGGCTCTACGGCGGCTATCCCGAAGGCGTCTGCTACTCCATCCTCCTCATGAACACCGCCACGCCGCTCATCGACCGCATCACCCGGCCCCGTGTCTTCGGCACCGTCTGGCCCTCAGGCCAACCTCGCAAAGGAGCCGCCTCATGACGAACTCGATCCGCTATCCCCTGGTCCTCGCACTCGTCTGTCTCGGAGCTGCCGCCGCGGTCGGCGGAGCCTACACCATCACGCGGCAGCCCATCCAGGAACGCAAGCAGCTCGAAGAGAAGCAGGCCGTCGAGAGGGTCGCCCCCAAGGGCATCGACCACACCGAAGCCCTCGACGACAGCGGAACGCTCAAGGGACTCGACGCCGCGGGCAACGTGATCGGATATATCGCCAGGGGCGAGGCCCGCGGCTACGCCGGTCCCGTCGTGGTCATGGTCGGCTTCAGTCCGGACCTGCACGTCACGGGCGTCGTCGTCACCTCCCAGAACGAAACCCCCGGACTCGGCGCGGAACTCGGAAAGACCACTTCCACCCAGACCATCTGGGGACTCGTCGGACTCGACAAGTCCGAGGTCGCCTGCAACTGCTGGCTCGACCAGTTCAAGGGCATGTCCGGCGCCGACGCCGACCCCGACGCACGAAAGTTCGACGCCAAGACCGGCGCCACCCTCACCAGCAACGCCCTCGCCAGGGGCATCCACCAGGCCTCCCAGAAC
>CAZVTD010000049.1:0-15483 GCA_964629945.1 uncultured Planctomycetota bacterium
GGGATCAACTTGCGCTTCAACCCCATCCCCGCCTAGTTCCGCGGCAGCTCCCCGACGAACTCCACCTGACGCGGCACCTTGTACCCCGCTAAGTGGTTGCGGCAGAACGCTTTAACCTCTTCCGCCTCCACCGTCGCCCCCGACGCGCACACGATGAACGCCGCCAGTTGTTCCCCGCGTGAGCGGCTCGGAATCCCCACCACCGCCACGTCCGCCACCCCCGGACACGTCAGCAGGACCTCCTCCACCTCCCGCGGATTCACGTTCTCCCCGCCCGTGATTACCAGGTCTTTCACCCGCCCCGTGATATACAGATAGCCGTCCCCGTCGAACCGTCCCAGGTCTCCCGTGCGCAGCCAGCCGTCCGACGTCAGCGACTCCGCCGTCAGGTCCGGACGTCCGTGATACCCCTTCATCACCCCCGGTCCCGACACCAGCACCTCTCCCTCCTGGTTCGGTCCCAGGGCGTTGCCCGTCTCGTCCATCACGCGCACGCTCACCCCGGGCAGCGGCCGCCCCACCGAACCCGTCCGGTTCGCCTCCGGAAGGTTCAGGCTGATCACCGGCGACGTTTCCGTCATCCCATACCCTTCCAGCAGCGGACGACCCATCGCCTGTGCGAACCCCATCGCCGTCGACGTCGGCAGCGGCTCCCCGCCAGAAACACAGAATTCAAGACTCGACAGCGTCTCGCGGTCCAGCACCCCGGACCTCACCAGCACCGTCCACATCGACGGGATCGTCAGGATGATGTTCACCCCGTGCGCGCGCACCGTCGATACCAGCCCCTGAACCGAAAACTTCGGCAGCATCACCGCCGTCGCACCGAACGCCACCGGCATGATCAGTCCCGTGGTCAGTCCGAACACGTGGAAGAACGGAAGCGACGCCAGCAGTCTGAAATTCTCATGCAGTTGGAGCGCCTTCACGCATCCGTCCGTGTTCGCCAGCAGGTTCGCGTGCGACAGCACCACGCCCTTCGGGTCCCCGCTCGTCCCCGCCGTGTAGATGACCACCGCCGGACTGTCCGGATCCAGCGCGAACGCCCCGTCAGGAGGCGTCGGTTGCTTCTGTGCCGCCGAGGTCAGCGCGTCTTTCATGTCCTCCACGAAAACACAGGGCAGTTCCAGTCCGCCAAGCCGGTCCATCAGCACACGCGTCGTCACGATGCAGTCCAGCTCCGCGTCCACCGCGATTTTCCGGATCTCCGAAGGCGCCAGCAGGAAATTCACCGGCACCACCGTTTTGCCCGCCAGCATCGCCCCGTAGAACGCCGCCCCGAACTCCTTCACCGCCGGGAGCATGATCCCGATCCGCTGACGCCGAGTCAACTTCGACAGCAGCCCGGCCGTCGCGTTCGAAAGCGCCCACAACTGACCGAACGTCCACGACCCCGACGGATCGACCAGCACGTCCCGTCCCGCGAAGCGGCGCACCATCTCCGCCAGACGGGAATTGATGTTCAATCGTCCACTCAAAACCTGCCCCTGCGTATCCGAAATCATCGTTCCTGGGCCTCCAAATCGAGGACACTATCCTCATTTTCGGCATCTTCAGCCCCCAAGTCAAGCCAACTGCGGCAACTTCTGCGCCTATGCGTCCTCATCGCCTTTTGCCTTGACACCCCGAACCCACGCAAATAGATTGCGACCACGCTGCACCCTCTCACACATTCACGAAGGAGAAACGATGTCGATGCACACACGGTTCACATGCCGACGCCCCTGGGGATGGACCACGCTCGTGCTGCTGCTTCTGGCCGGATGTCAGAGCCAGCCCGGCACCGACAACACGCCGCCCTCTTCCCTGGAGGAGGCCCAGCGTCTGAAAGCCTCCGGGAAATACGACGAAGCCCTCGTTGCCGCCCGACAGTACCTGGCCCAGCAGCCCAACGGGACCAACTGCTCCGACGCCCTGCTGCTCGCCGGCGAATGCGAGATGGAGCTGACCCAGTATGACAATGCCCAGCGTGACTTCCAGGAAGCACAGATCAAGCTGCGGAACAAGACCATCTCCGCCCAGGCCAAGTTCGGCATGGGACAGGCCGCCTTCGCCCGTGACGAATATACCGACGCCATCCGCTCCTATGAGGCCGCCCTCCAGACCGACACCAACAGCCTCAACGCCCCCAAGACCCTCTACAAGCTCGGCCTGAGCTACATCCGAAACAGCAATTGGGGCGAAGGACGCCGTCGACTCCGTGAAGTCACCGAGAAATACGCCGGAGCCCCGGAAGCCGAGCTGGCCTCCGAGATCCTCGACATGAGACGCGACGTCTTCGTCCTCAAGTGTGATTCCTTCTCCAACACCGCCGCCGCCCAGAAACAGATCAGCCAGCTCCAGACCAAGGGCGTCCAGGCCCGCGTCGTCCCCATCACCCGCAGTGGCAGGACCCTCCAGTCCGTCCAGACCGGGAACTACCCACGCTACGACGAAGCCCGTCGTGCAGGACGCAGCCTTCAGGACCAGGGAATCGCCTCCATCGTGTTCCCGTAAACCCATCCGGGAGAGAACGCATGCGCATCAACGTGATCAGCGACGGGGCCTGGGCGACCGCCCTCGCCAGACTCCTGGCCGGAAATGGCCACCAGGTCACCCTCTGGAGTCCGTTCCCCGAATACGCACAGGTCCTGAGTGACCGACGCGAAAACGTCAAGTTCCTCCCCGGCTTCCCCCTCCCGAAGTCGATCCGTATCGCCAGCACCGACACCGGCCCCCTTCCCGAAGCCGATCTCCTGGTCTCCACCCATCCCGCCCAGTACCTCCGCGCCACCCTCGAAAAGGTCAGCACCCAGCTCACGGGCTTCGATGCCGTCGTCTCCGGAACCAAGGGCATCGAGAACGGGACCCTCATGCGTCCCACCCAGATCATCGCCGAGATCCTCGGACCCAAACGCATCGCCGTCATCAGCGGACCCAGCCATGCCGAGGAGGTCGCCCGAGAACTCCCCACCACCGTCGTCGCCGCCTCCGGAGAACTCGCCCTCACCGAAACCGTCCAGGCCGCGTTCACCTCGTCCCGCTTCCGTGTCTACACCGCCTCCGACGCCCTCGGGGTCGAACTTGCCGGCGCACTCAAAAACGTCATCGCCCTCGCCGCCGGCATCTGCGAAGGACTCGCCTTCGGCGACAACTCCAAAGCCGCCCTCATCACCCGGGGCATGGTCGAAATCGCACGACTCGGCCGGGCCATGGGCGCCCAGCCTTCCACCTTCGCGGGACTCGCAGGCATCGGTGACCTCATCACCACCTGCTTCAGTCCCTACGGACGAAACCGTGCCGTCGGATTGGCCATCGGCAAAGGCAAAAAACTTCCGCAAATCCTCTCCGACATGGGCATGGTCGTCGCCGAAGGCGTCGCCACCACCAAGTCCGTCATCGAACTCGGACACCGCCACCACGTCGAAATGCCCATCGCCGAGCAAATTAACGCCATCCTCTTCGAGGGAACCGATCCGAAAGACGCCGTCACCAACCTCATGACCCGACAGCCCCGTCCCGAAGCGGATAATTAGACGTAACCCAATTCTGCAATTGATGTTACATTACGGAATCCGACTCGCGGAAGAGTCTGCTGTCCGCCTATCGACACCCGGATCGTCGAAAGTCCGAGGTGTCGAAATATTGACACCCCGCCCCATCTGGGATACACTCCATCCGGGCTCAAATGATGGAGGACCCTCTTGGACCCAGGATCGAGACGACGACTGCTGCTGCGCGGGGTCTACCTTTCCGTCGGACTGTTGCCCCTCCTCTACTGCATCACCGTCTGCATTTACGTCTCCGCCAAGCCCTACACCGGACTCTACATGCTGACCGGTCGACGGGTTTCCAAGGTCGAAGGTCCCGCCGCCGAGATCAAAGTCCTTTCCGGAAACCCGCACGAGCGCATCGAGCCAGGCGACAAGATCGAATCCCTCGACGGACGCCGACCCACCGACAGCACCGACCTCCTGAAGCTCACCCGCACCCTCCAGAAGGGACAGACCATCGAGATCGCCTTCAAAAAACCCGACGGCGCCATCCACAAAGCACAGATCGTCGTGCGCGACGCCCCCATTCCCGTCCTCATGCTCCTCTGGACCTGCGTCTCGGCGGGACTCATCACCGCCGCCTATATCATGTACCTGCGCCGACCCGAAGATCCCCCGGCCCGACTCTATTACCTCGAATGCGTCGTCGCGGCCGTCACCTTCATCGGGGCGCTCTCCTGGCAGGTCATCTATGGCAACTGGCTGCTCTTTTCCATCTTCCTCCTGTGCAGCGCACTCATCGTCCCCCTCGGGCTGCACTTCTTCCTCGTCTATCCCGAAACCTCCTCCGCACTCAAGCGTTGGCCGCGTCTGACCGTGCTCCCTTATATCCCCATGGTGGTCTTCCTCGTCGTCGCCATCGCCGTGATCGCCAGGATGTCGGGGGCCATCCCTCCGAGTTCCCTCGTCCCCATCACCGAATCCCGATACGTCGACGTCCTGGGAGGACTGGCCCTCTTCTACATCCCCCTGGCGGTCCTCTATCTCGGTCTGTCCGTCGTCAACGTCTACCTCACCTACAAGCGGACCACGCAGAGCGAAGCACGCACCCAGATCAAGTGGGTCCTCTGGGGCGCCGCCGTCTCCGTCATGCTGCTCGCCCTGCTCATCGTCCTGGCCGCCGAAAACGCCCAATATCACGAATACATCTTCGGCCGGATGCAGTTCATGCTCCTCCTCATCGTCCTGGCCATGCTCATCTCCTCCGGACTCTCCATGCTCAAATACCGTCTCATGTACGTCGATGCCCTCCTCAACCGTTCTCTCGCCTACGTCCTGGTCTCCGCCGTCGTCTTCGGGGCCTTCTCTCTCACCGCCCTCGTCCTCACCTGGATGGTCAAGCTCATCACCGGCACCCAGTCCGCCATCACCCTCGTCATCGCCGCCCTCGCCATCATTTACGTCTTCCGTCCGATCTCCGAATGGGTCCAGTCCTGGGTGGACCGTCTCTTCTATCGCGAAAAATACGAATTCCAGCAGGCCGTCTGGAACGTCAGCTCCGCCATCGTCAGCATCCTCGACCTCGACGTCGTCCTGCGGCGCGTCCTCGACACCGTCATCGACTCCCTGCGTCTCAAGCGGGGCGCCGTACTCCTCTGGGACGCCGAACATCAGACCGCCCGGGTCGCCTACCAGCGCGACTTCCCCAATCCCGAACGACTCCTCCCCCCCGACACCGACGACCCGCTCCTCCGGACCATCCTGGCCGATCCCAAGCCCCTCGTCCTGCGCGAACTCATCCAGGACGTCAGCGGCAATCCCGACGTCGCCGCACTCCAGCAGCGCATGGTCGAGATGTACGTCGAAGCCGCCGTCCCCATCTGTCGCGGAACCAGTCTCCTCGGCATCCTCCTCCTCGGACGAAAACGCTCCCGACAGATCTTCACCACCGAGGACCTCCGGCTGCTCCAGACCCTCGCCAACCAGGCCGCCGTCGCCGTCTCTAACGCACAGACCTACTCCACCATCAACGAACTCAACCGCTCCCTCGCCACCCAGATCAAAAAGGTCGACGAGCAGCGGCGCGAAATCCTCGCCCTCCAGGAGCAGCTCCTCCGCGAAAACATCTACCTCAAGGAGGAGATCGAGCAGCGCTACAACTTCCAGGACATCGTCGGCGCCTCCACAGGACTGCGGAACATCCTCGACACCGTCAAGAAAGTCGCCCCGGGAAACTCCGCCTGTCTCGTCTGCGGCGAAAGCGGCACCGGAAAGGAACTCGTCGCCCGCGCCATCCACTTCAACTCCCCGCGTCACAACAAGCCCTTCGTCAAGGTCAACTGCGCCGCACTCCCGGAAACCCTCCTCGAAAGCGAACTCTTCGGCCACGAGAAAGGCTCCTTCACCGGCGCCGTCCAGGACCGGCAGGGACGTTTCGAGGTCGCCGACGGCGGCACCATCTTCCTCGACGAGGTCGGCGACATCCCCCTGCCCCTCCAGGTCAAGCTGCTGCGCGTGCTGCAGGAGCACGAGTTCGAGCGTATCGGCTCCAACCGCACCCGCCGCGTCGATGTCCGCGTCATCGCTGCCACCAATCGCGACCTCGAAGACATGCTCGAAGACGGCTCCTTCCGTGAGGACCTCTTCTACCGGCTCAACGTCATCCGCATCGTCGTCCCCCCGCTTCGCGACCGTCGCGAGGACATCTCCGCTCTCGCCATCCACTTCCTCAACAAGGCCGCCCGCGAGACCGGCAAACCCATCCGAGGCATCCACCCCGACGCCCTCCAGACCCTCAGAACCTACGACTGGCCCGGCAACGTCCGCGAACTCGAAAACGTCATCGAGCGGGCCGTTGTCCTCGCCGATGACGAGATGCTCACCGTCCACGACCTCCCCGCCGAAATGACCCGGCGCGTCGCCCTGGGAACCTCCGTCGAAACCAACGACGGACTCCGCGACCAGATCGCCGCCATGGAGCTCGAAAGTCTCAGACGCGCCCTCAAGGACGCCAATGGCAACAAGTCCCGGGCCGCCAAAGCACTTGGACTCGCCCGCTCCACCTTCATCTCAAAGCTCAAAAAATGGGACCTCGCCTGAAAATGCAGCGAGGCAGGCTTGATGGCCCGCCTCGCATTCCACGCCCGCAACCTTCGGTGCGCTACTTCCTGCTCTCGACCTTCTTTCGGGTCTCTTCGGTCTGTGTGTGCACGGGCATCCCGGCCGCCCGGCCCCGTCCCACCTCTTCCGTGAGCGGCTCGGCGTCCAGCGGCTCGCCGCTCGTCGAAAGCTGCCACCGTTCCCGGCGGATGAACTTCCCGTTGGCGAACTCCTGACCGATCCCTTTCTTCCGCTCGATGTGGTCGAAGCAGCTTCGCATGCAGCCCCGGCTGCCTTCGATCCCGTAGCTCCCGCCGACGCCCGTCGTCTGCAGGAACGAGTGCCCCGGAATCAATCGCCCTTCCGGGTGTTCAATCGTCTTCCGCCAGCCTCCCGTCGACATCGTCCACGCGAACTTGTACGCCACCTCTTCCGACACGTCCTGCTCCCGGACGTCGAACGTGAATCCGGGCAGCGCCTTCGACATGAAGGGCGACATCATCGGGTCCCCGCCGTGATAGCTCAGCGTGCATTTCCCCATGTGCACGTCGCCCCACTCGTACACCTTGTCCTCGATCTGCACCCGCACTGTCTTCTTCTCGCGGAGGTGCGGGATCGCCCCGCACAGACACCCTTTCACGCACAGCATGCACCGGTCGCAGATCGAACCCGGCTCCACCAGCGGGTCCGCCTCCAGCGGCATATCCGTCAGGATCGCCGCCAGACGCTGTCGCGGACCGAACTCTTTGCTCATGAACACCTTCGACCAGCCCATCTCACCCAGACCCGCCGCCACCGCCACCAGACGGATCGACAGGTTCACGTCGGGTCTCGCCTGTCCGGGACGCGTCGGCCTGCTGTCCGGCGAAAGCACCTCCGGACCACCCGGATAATAGGGCACCGCCTCGTACCCGGCGTCCTCGATCAGACACATCAACTCATACATCGGCAGCGGAATGAACATCGTGTTCAGCAGACCGTGATAGTCGAAATACGTGTAGCTCGGCCAGTGCGTCCCTTCCTCGATCCCGCGCCAGCCCCCGCGCACGATGCGACGTCCCACCGCGATCACGCTCCGACACTCCGGAAAAATCGCCCGCGGATTCATCTCCACCGGCGCGTTCTCGAAACGCTCGATGTTCGCCACACCCACAAGGTCCAGGCCGCGCTCTTTCCCATACGCCTTGATCGCGTCCTTCGTCAGCGTTTTCATGACCCACCTACCTTCCCACGACCGAAAACGGATCATCCGGCGGCATCTGTCGCGTCCACGCCGGACGCTTTCGGAAGCGGTTCACGAACTTGTTCTCCAGCTTCCCGGCCTTCTCCAGGTTCTCCACGCACGTCCGTGCGCACAGGGCGCCCAGCCGGTCGGGCGCGGCGCCCCCGTAATACGCATTCGGCGCGCTCCCGTCCATGCAGCGTCGGCACAACCCCGCATCCGCCTTCCCCACCGCCATGGACTTGCCGCACACCTTGCGCGTCTCGGGCTTGCCCAGCGCCCCGTGCGGACACACTGCGCCGCACGTCTCGCCCAGGCAGATCCGTCCCTCGAACATGGGCGTCCCGTCCAGCGTCGCATCCGTCAGGATCAACTGGAAACGCTGGCGCGGACCGAACTCCGGACTCAGGAAGAACCCGCACGCCCCGATCTCGCCCAACTCCGCACGCACCGCCGCGTCCTCCACGTCCAGCAGCACGTTCGGTGCCGCGGCGTCTTTCCGCACGGGAACGCCCATCGCCGGAATGTCGCTGGGAAGGCCCGGAAGCGGAACCGCCTCGCAGCCGTTGTCCTCCAGGAACGACGCTAGCTGGAACGTCGCCATCGCCAGGAAGCGGTCGTTCAGCCACTGATAGCCGTACATCCGGTACCCGTGGAAGTTCGTCCCTTCCTCGCTGCCGCGCAGCGAACCCCGCGTGATCCGACGACCCACCACGATCACGCTTTCCGTCTCCGGAAAGATCGTCCGCGGGTCCTTCTCCTTCGCCACGCCGTCGAACCGCGCCACCGGCGCCACGCCCAGCAGGTCCACCTTGATCTTCTCTGCAAACGACACCAACGTCTCACGATCCATCTCGTTCTCCTCTGTACGGAATCGCCCTCAATTTTGACTGCTTCTTCGACGACCCCCTCAGGGCCGAAGCAGCCTGGTCACTTCTGAAACATCAGTAACATTTTCGAGATTCATGATCCCTTCCCACGCAGCCTCAACCTGCTTCTCGCTCAACGTCCCGGCTGCGCACCCGGCAAGCTTGTCGAAGCAATCCTGCTCTGTGAATCTCGTCTCCTCCCACCAGGGATCGCCTTTCACCTTGTCCGCGCTCTTGCTGAAGGTCTTGCCTCCGCACGTAACGTCCACCTGCGAAAAGATCCTCTTCGGGAACCCGCACGCCCGGATGTCCTCCACGCCGGTCTGGGGAGCCTTGCCGGAAGGCTGCGTGAACACCTTCTGCATGAAAGCCCGAACCCTGGGGTCGCTTGAGTTCTCCTGCGCATGCCATTCGTGGGTCGCGGGCTTCCCGAAAGCCCCCATCGCCAGGTTGTAGGGGATGTTGTGCGTGCACGGAATCCCGTGGCTGTTCCTCACGTTCTGGTCCGCAAAACCCAATGCGTGCGATGGACGCAGGTGCACCACCACCTTCTCGATATCCTCCACCCGCAGCCCGTTCTCCCGGACAATCGCCAGGAACAACTGCAAAGGCGTATGCACGTACTTGCAGAACGGATAGGTCTTGAACGCCGAGTCCGAGATGTACCAGTGCTCCTGACCCCTCGAAAGGCCGTGCATCAGCATATCCTCGTTGACGCCCTCCCCTCCCATCACCCTCAGGTACCCGTATCGGCCGTCCAGCGAGTGATGATTGGCCACGTATCCCGCCTTCGAGTACACCGCGCTCATGACGCCAGTGAACGTGGACCAGCCCGCGTCGCAATATTTCGCCATGTAGCCCGAATCCGCGTACCTCGGCGGCTCCAGCGCCGACTCGGTGCTCCGAATCATCACCGGCGCGAAGTAGCCGCACACTCCGAACGCACTGGCGATCCTCTCCTCGTCCAGCCCCAGCATCTTCGCCGAAGCCGCCGACGCCCCGAACACGTTCGACCCGAACACCAGCCGCTGACCGCCCCCGCCGAACACCAACTGCGACGTCACCTTCCAGAAATTCGCCGCCAAAGCGATCCGTGCCGCCACCTCGTACCCGCACGCCACTGCCGTAATATACTCCCGACCGGACCGATGCAGCGATTCCCCCAGCGCCAGCGGCGCCATCGTCGCCTGCGGCGCAAAATGAGCGATGTTCATGAAGCAGTCGTCCTGGTCAAGGGCGTTGGCCATCTTTGCGTTCACCATCGCCGCCAGCGGCGCAGACGTCTTCTCCCGCGTGCCGAGCACGCTCGCCTGCGCACCTCCGCCCACGTACTCCGCCACCTCTTGGGTGATGCGGGCCGAAGCGGCTTCCCGGCCCGTCAACGCACAAGCGATCGTGTCCACGATCAGACGTTTGGTGTCAAGCACCACCGCCTCCGGCAGATCCTCATACGCAACGTGGCTCACGAACGCCGCCACGTCCTTCGTGTGATGACCGACCGTCCCCGCCGTCTCGTCGAACATCCCCGGATTCAACTGCTGCCAGGCGTCGTCCGCACCCGTCATCATAACGGCACTCCCTGGGCCCGAAGCTGATCCTGCAGAGCCTTCACGTCCACGTCCTCGGGACGGATGTTCTGGTCCGCGCTCCACGCCCCCGCCACACCCGCCGCCTCGCCGATCGCAAAGCACGTGGCGATCACACGCAGCGACGACATGGCCTCGTGTGAAGCCGACACGCAGCGCCCCGAGATCAGCAGATTGTCGATGTCCTTGGCCACCAGACACCCGTACGGAATGTCATAATACTCGCCCTTGGGCAGATACGGATCGTCGAGAAGCTGGTCCTCATACTTCGTCCTCATGATGCAGTTCGGCGCCATCTTGCACCGCTTCGTGCACACCGCCGACGTGAAGTCGTTATCCGGGAGGCACCGCCCCAGCGGACAATGCATGTCGAAGAACCAGCACCCTCGGGCGACGGTGGTCTCCGGGAACTTCCTCACCTTCGCCACGTCCTCCGTGGTCAGGGTGTACTTCCCCGCGATCTGCCGCGTTTCCCGCACGCCGACCCCGAAGGGCGTATCCATCAGATACGACTTCTCGAACCCCGGCACCTTCTCCTGAAGGAACTTCATGATCTTCATCGTGTCTTTGCGGATCTGCAGCTCGCACCGCGTCAGATCCTTCATCTTCGTGCCGTCGCCCATGCGCCGCGTGATGTCGGGCGTGCTTTCGTTCGGACGCACCGACGAGCCGCACTCCTCGAAGTCGCTCGCCGAAAGCATGTGGACCGCGTCGCTCGCGATGACCTCCTTGGACAGATCGATGCACTTCTGCTTCTCTTCGGGCGTCCTCGGCCTCACGCCTCCGATCCGGAACCTCGACCCCAGCGCCAGCGTCACCCCGTCGGCCTCGCGTCCCTTGGTATAGGAGCAGCCGCTGAAGAACGCCACGTCGCCGTCGCCGGTCGCGTCGATGAACACCTTCCCCGCCACCGCCTGTCGGCCCGACTTGCTCTCGATGATCACCGCCTTGATCTTCCGGTCTTCCACGAGGGTGTTGACCGTGTAGGCATGGAGCAGAAGGATCGCCCCGGACTCCGCCACGATGTCGTCCGCCACGAACTTGAACAGCTCCGGATCGAACTTCACCGACTGCCAGTCGATCGTTTTATCATCCGGCGCGCCGCCGATCGCCTGGAGTCTCCTGACGATCTCCACCGGAATCCCGCCCAGGAGATACTTCGAACCCGTCTGGTGGAAATCGAAATACCCGAACGGCGCATAGCCGAAAAGCGGTCCCATCAGGCACGTCGTCGCAAGACCACCCAGAACCCCATATCGCTCGATGAGCACCGTCTTGGCCCCCGCCCGTGCCGCGGCCACCGCCGCTGGAATCCCGCCGGGACCGCCGCCCAGAACCACCACGTCCGCCGATTCGATGACCTCGATTTCCCTTGCCGGCTCGTGAACCTTCTGCTTGCTCTTGCTCATGCTCTGCCTGCTCCTTTTTGCCCTCAGACCCGAATAACCCGCTTGTCTCCCCAACCCACCATCCACCCCCACGGCACCGTGGTCAGTTCTTCGTGCGCTTGACGGCCTTCGCCGAGGACTTGCGGCGCCCCGTGCCCTGCGAAGACTTCCCGGTCGGCGAAAGCGGCCACCACGGTTTGCGCAGTCGGAACGGCGTCTTGAACGTCTGCGTGATCCGTCCCCGCTCCTCCAGGTGGATCATGCACGCACGGATGCAGCCCGCCGCCCCGCAGATCGCCACGTGTCTGAGCTGCTTGTTGTGACCCGCCGCAAACGGTTCCGCCATCAGCTTCTCGTGATACAGCCCCATCGGTTTCCCGTGGTCCAGAACGTCCTCCGAAATGAACGGCGACATCGCCGCCATCCCCCCGTGATGACACCACGCACACCGGATCATGTCCATCGTCGCCATCTCATACGTCCGACCCGCGATCGTCACACTCTCCGTTTCCTTCCCCGAAATCGCGCTGGGCGGACAACCCTTCACACAGAGCTTGCACCCGTCGCAGATCGTCCGCGGCTCCACCATCGGGTCCGGCTTCAGTTCCGCGTTCGTCAGGATCGGAAACACACGGATCGCCGGACCGAACCGGCTCGAAAGGAACATCCGGCTGTACCCGATCTCGCCCAGTCCGCACGCCACCGCCGCCATCCGCTCGTTAAGCTGAAGCTCGGGCGTCGGCTTTCCCGGCGCCACCGGATGTCCACAATACTTGACCGAGTGGTGGATGAAGGGCACCGCCTCATACCCGTGGTCCTCGATGAACCGCGAAAGCTCCCGCTGCGCGATCACCGAGAACATCGTGTTGATCCCACCGTAGCTCATGTAGTTGTACGCGCCCCATTCCGTCCCCTCTTCGATCCCGCGCATGGACCCCCGCGTGATGCGACAGCCGATCGAAATCACGCTCTTCACGTCCGGATACATCGTCGCCGGGTGACGCTCGAACGGCGCACCTTCGAATCGCTCGATCGGCGCCACACCCAGCACGTCCACTCCGACCTTCCCCGCAAACCGCTTCAGCTTCAACGACGTCAACTCTGACACGTTTATATCTCCTGTTCCTGAATGACCGCCTCGCCATCGCAAGGCAACCCCACTCCCCTCCGCACTACCGGCCCACCTCATCGACCCGACGGAAAAACTCCTCCTGCAGCGCCGGCGCCACCTGGTCCGACTTCACCGCACGGATATATTCCGCCAGCGTCTCCGCCATCGCCTCCACGAACACCTTCCCCTTCTCCGCGCTCGCCGGCTTCCCGAACCCCGAATAGTGCTCCGGATACCTCGCATACCACCCCACCGCCGTGGACAGGTTCTTCAGGTGATCCAGACGCTCCAGGGACTCCGCCGGCTCATCGGGCGCCGCCTCCAGCTTCACCATCTCCGGCGAATGCGCCATCACCGCGCGCGCCGCCCACTCCCCCCCGTGGCCGCCGCCCGTCTTGAACACCTTCTTCATTTCTTCCAGGCGTTCCGACGTCAGACGCGGATGAGCCACATACACCACGTAGGGCTTTTCCTTCCAGAGCTGCATGTTGCGGAGGTACCCCAGCAGGTTCGGGTTCCCGTCGTGCGCGCTGTACAGGATGATCTTCCTGAATCCGTTCCGTCCGATCTCGTCCATCACCGCGTCGAAAAGCTCCAGCAGCAGCACCGGCGGAATCGCCACCGTCCCCGGAAAACACCGCGCCTCGAAAATCTGACCGAAGTAGAACGCCGGGAACACCACCGCCGGTTCCTTCTGGGCCGCCTTCGTCGCCACCACGTGTGCGTTCAGATAATCCGTCCCCAGCGGCATGTGCTCCCCGTGCTTCTCCAGCACACCCATCGACAGGACACACACCCCTTCCGTCTTGCGGACCGCCTCGGCGAAATCAGGTGCCGTCAACGCCTCCCATCTCATCTTCCTCTCCTCCTTGAACTCGCCCCTCACAACCGGATATCAGCCCAGGTCCCATGCACTCTGATGAGGATGGTTATTGGGGACCAGGGCCTCGATGAGCGCCGGCGCGTCGCCCGTGAGTTTCATCCCACCGTCCTTGACGACCTCGGCCGGCTCGTCGGAGCCCAGCAGCAGCCGCACGATGTGAGGTCCGCCCGAGATGGAGTGCTTCGAAGGGACCGCCGGACCGACCTTGACGCGTGAGCGGTCGATGACAAGCGAGACCTTCTCCCGTCCGTCGGCGATGAGCAGCGACCCCCGCCAGTCCGCGGCGCACGATTTCTTGAGACGCTCGGAGAGTTCGCCCGAGAGCTTCGTCAGCGTTGACGCCAGGTTGATCATGCAGATCATCGGACCGCCGCTGGAACGGTAGACCGTCTTGGACCAGGAATAGGCCTGCTGCGTCAGACGCTTGCGCATCGGGTTGTCGTGATGGACGCCCCGGTGGAAGACGAGCGTCTTGAGGTGGAGCTTGTGGACCAGGAATCCCAGCACCGCGAGCGTGTCGCCGTCGTCACCGGCGAAGTCCCGCACGCGCAGGGCGTCGTCCTCCGGCGAGACGACCACGTAACCGGCAACCTTCCCCCGCGCGTCCTCCCAGAGATAGCCGACCCACTTGCCGGGATGCGGGTTCCTGAGGAAGGTCGGCCTGACGGCGGTGCCGGTGCGCGTGGCGTTCTCGCGGTTGTAGAGCCGGGCGAGGTCCTCGCGGTGTCCCGGCTCGAATTTCCGGATCCTCATGCCGGGCTTCGCCGCGGGAAGATGCTGCGCCTCCATGGCGAACTCGTTCATGTCCCACGCACGCACGTAGCCGAAGCGGTCGTAGTAGCCCGTGATCCCGGAGAGGTAGGTCATGTCGTACCCGTGCGCCCGCATCAGCTCCATGCTCCGGCGGAGGGTCTGTCCCCCGAAGCCGTGCTTGCGGTAGTCCGCGTGCGTCGCCACAAGTCCCACCCCCGCGACGCGCACCCGCGCCTTTCCGATGCGCATGTCGAAACCCCACACCCCAAGGTGCGTCACGATCTTGCCGTCCAGCAGCCCGATCGTCGCCGTCTTCCAGTCGTAGTGCGAATGCATGATGTACGCGTCCCGGCACCACTGGACGATGCCGAAATACCCCTGGCCGCCACTGAACACCTTCGCACACATCTCGAACATCTCCGGCAGGTGAACCTTCGGATCCGGCGTCACCACCTCAAGCTTTGGCGCAACGTTCATAACCTCCCCCTTTGAACACCCACGCGATCCCATGCTGCATCCTCAAACATCCATCATGCTTCGACTCGCACAACCGTCATGGACGGGCCGTTTGGCCCCTCGATGACGCATCCGTTCAGATCAACCCGGAAGTTCCCTCCCCCATCTCCGCCGACAGCCGTAGCGACAGCCCCTTCCCCGCCTTCTTCAGCAGGTCCACCACCTCGCTCTGGTGTTCCCCCCGGAATCGCATGCTCGGCAGGTACACCCCCAGCGCCGCCACCACCTCGCTCCCGCAGAACACCGGCACCGCAAGTCCCACCACTTCCCGGTTCCCCGGGTGATATTCGCTGAACCCGTTTTCACGGATCTTCTGCAAAACCGCCTTGAACTCGTCAAGCGACTCCACCGACCGCTCACCCAGCGCATTCGCCTTGTCCAGTGCTTCTTCCAGCACATCCTCAGGCCCATATGCCAGGATCGCCCGTCCCGTTGCCGATCTCGCCGCCGTCCCCGGAAGGGGTCAGCGCGTTGATCGCCGTCCCCGAGTTGGCCACGAGCATGATCCTGATCATGGACACGGGCCGACGGATCAGCAACCGCCAGGAGACCGTGTCTCCGAGCATGGTGACGAGGTAGATGG
>CAZVTD010000050.1:0-15266 GCA_964629945.1 uncultured Planctomycetota bacterium
TGAAATCCTTGCGTGTCAGAACCGGGTGTTCCTTCACCCAGATGATGGTCTGGCTGAAGTAGAGCTCACATGCCTTGAGAGCCGCGGGGTAGTTGCCGAGGTTGGCGTAGCCGCCCCAGATGTAGAAAGCACGGCCGGGCTCCAGCACCCGGGCAATCTGCCCGAACCACGCCAGCAGCATCGCCTCGAAGGCCTCATCGGAGACGAAATCGTTTATGAGCGGCCGATCCTTGGCACGCATCTTCCTGTGAGTCGCGTTGGCGCTGGTCGGATTGCGGTGCACGTCCCGTCCCGGGTCAGCCTTGAAGCCGGGGGCGGCGTTCGGGGCCTTGTCAGGATTGGTGAAGCTCGACAGTCCCGCGGCGATGGCGTTATTCGACCTCGGCTCAACCTTCACGTTGTAAGGCGGGTCGGTGTTCACCAAGTGAATCCGCTGTCCGTCGAGCAAGCGATCCACGTCCTCGACGCTGCCGGCGTCGCCGCACAGAAGTCGGTGGTCCCCGAGAATCCACAAGTTGCCGGGCTGAGTGATGGGCTCGTCGGGAGGTTCGGGCACCGCATCGGGATCGGTTAGGCCCTCATTACCGGTCGCACCGAGCATCTTCTCCAGTTCGGCACTCGTGAAACCGAGCATCTCCAAGTCGATGTCCATGCCCCGCAGGTCCGACAGTTCCAGGGGCAGCAGGTCCATGTCCCACTCGGCCAGTTCCGCCAGTCGGTTGTCGGCGATGCGATACGCCTTCACCTTCTCCGGCGAGAGGTCGGTCGCTACATGGACCGGGACCCTCTCCAACCCCAGCTTCTTCGCTGCCTTCCACCGCGTGTGCCCGACGATGATCACGCCGTCGGGGTCGACCACGATGGGCTGCCGCCAGCCGAACTCCTGGATGGATTTCGCCACCGCGTCCACCGCCTCGTCATTCTGGCGAGGGTTCTGGTCATAGGGACGAATGCTGTCGATGTTTCTCAGTTCAACGTCCATGCCGAACTCCTCTGAAAAAGACCGCCGGTATCGCGCCCCCACGTTCGCCCGTGGGCATCCCTGTTGGCCACAGGGGCGTCCGGGCTCTGGCTCTGGACAACGATTGCGCCAGGTAGCCCCGTCGCGCCAAGGAGCGAAATATCGGCGTTTCTGAAGTAAGTGTGGTTATCTTCGGTGCGCATCGCCGCGGCCAAGACTCCCCGTTTCGGCCGGGAAGGAACCATGAATCCTTCACGGAAATCCATCACACCCCCCTCGCGCGTGCGCACGCACAGCGCGCGGGCATGGGCGTGAAGGAGTGAAGGATATAGAGAGAGAATATCTATCTCTCTCCTACTACTAACCTTACGACGTCCGAAATCCTTCACGCGACCCCGTGAAGGATTTGAGAAGGATTCCTCCTTTTCCCGCCCAAAACACCTCGAATCCTTCACGCGCCTTGAAGGATTGGGACGTTCCCGTGAAGGATTTCCCTGTCGATAGCTCATACGACCCTGTACCCCCGCGCTGGTTTCGTCCTCGTTCGTATCTCGACCGGCTCCAATTCACCTTGCTGCATGAGCGTGCTGACGATCTGCTCGAAGTCCGCGGCCTTGCACCGCATGGCTCGCAGGAGATGTTGCCGTTGCATCTGCCCGCCCGCTTCGTTCAGCTTGCGTATCAGCTTCAGGCACTCGGCGTGGAAGGGGTTCTCAGCGACGTGCAGACGCGCCATGTAGAGCATCCGCCGCGTGTGATGCATGACGAACGTCCGGGCCCATTCCACCGCGGCGAGACTGATGCGCGGGGACTCGTGGTTCTCGCTCACAGCGTAGAGCAGAGCGAGCTTGCGTATCTGCTCGCTGACACGACCCCAGACGGTCGTGCTGACCGCGTCGGCATTCTCCTCGGCCTCTGCGTACTCGGCGTCGGCAACCTGGCGCGCTTCGACGACAGCGCAGCGGGCTTCCTCCGTATGCTCGATGACGAGCGGAATGGGGTGCCAGTGCTCGAGGTTGCCGTTGCCCGGACGGAAGTCCGACCACCACTTCGCCATCGCGACCACGCGGGAAGGCAACTGGGCTATGGTAGGCTCCTGCCCGACCGGTCGCGGTCCGCTCTCCAGGATGAGCATCCGCGCGAAGAAGCCGTTCGTGAGCATGCGGTCGGAGAGAGCCTCGTAGTAGTGGTTCGGAATCGCCGTCCCAAAGATGATGAGGCACGGCTGGTCAATGGAGCCGGGAGCTTCCTTGCCCGCCTTCCGCCGCATGGGGAAGACGGAGTTCGCCGCCGAGTACATGGTCAAGAGCGTGGACATGACGTTCTCGTGCCGCGCATCCCGAGCCTTGTTGATGGACTGGAGCATCCCGTCGATTTCGTCGGTCTGGAACAGCATGCACGGCTTACCGAAGAGAGCGTCCTGGACGCCCTCGCCCGAAGCGAAGCGCTCGCCGAGAGAATCGGAGAGCCCGACCTGGTGGAGGATTTTGGTGTTCACCTTGCGGGGCCAATCCTTGCCCCCCGCCGAGTGAGCCAGGCCCAGGAGGTAAATGTTCGTGCGGTTGTCGCCGGGGTCGCACACCTTCCGACCGGCGAGGAACGCCTGCAGCGCGAGCGCGCCGCAAAACGCCATGACGGTGTTGGGATAGGGTGCGGTCGCCAAACAATGATCCATGACCTCACTGACGAAACCGGGAACGCGCAGTAGCTCTTCCGGCAGCGGGCCAGGGTCGTCAGGAAGCGACGGTGACGACGGGGCATCCTCGGAAACGCTGCGCCCCATGACCGTGAACCCTGACAGGTCAACGCCCTGCTCGAGGTCCGGCTGCTGGTCCCGCAGCCAGCCGAAGAGTTTTTCGTGTGGCTTTGTCGCCGCATCCTCGACCTTGTGACGGAGCTCTTTCTCTGTCCAGGGCGGCTGGCAGCGCGGGTTGAACTCTGCCAAAAGCATGTTGAGGGCACGCTCGGGGTCTAGCCCGAAACCGTGGACGAGGACCGTCGCTGCAGCGTAGGTCGCCGCATGCCCGCCCTGACCGCTGATGGCCGACGGCATCGACCGAAGGTAGGCTAGGGCGCGGCGCTCGAGGACGTCCTCGGGGATGACGACCGGTTGCGAGGGACCGAGCGGTGCGAGTGCCTTATGGGGGAGATCCCCATACCGTTTACGCACGACGGCCTCGTGGAGGGCCTTGACGCACGCTTCGAGCATCTGAGCCGACACGCGCGCCGGCTCGCCTTCGAGGAAGTCGTAGGGTTCGCCCGACTCGTGGATGCTCGGTCCCACGAGCGTTTGGCCGCCCGTACTGCGCAACTCGACAATCATCTCCTTCGTGTTCGGGTCGCGGAACTGCTTTGTCGCGGGGACGTCGGAGATATACCACCGATGGGACTGCGGCGCGCTCTTGCGTCCCGTCATAGACGGGGTCGCCGGCAGGAACTGGTCAGCAAGCTCCAGCGCTTCCGGACAGTCCAGGTCCACATCGACCAGGCCACCCGATGCCTCACCAAGGATGAGGCCGATGTTACCCTCGCGGTTGAAGTGTCTCACGAGGTCAGCTTCGGTCCAGCGTTGTTTCTGCCAGTCCTTTTCCACGGGCCCCTTGGTGCCCGGCGGGACATACACCGGCATGAATCCACGACTCAGATAGGCCCGGCCAGCATCGAGAAGGACCGTCATGGCTTCACCCCGGCCTTCCGCAGCCCCTCAAGACGCCGAATCTCCCGGTCGATGTACCACCGCGCTTTCTTGAGGTCCTCGACGGCGTCGCCTTTGAGCCCGGCTCGCCAGCAGTACTTCACCGCGTTCCCGATGCAGAAGTTCATGTGCTCGGTGACCTGGATACACTCGATGCCCGAAGGATGATCGGTGTAGTGCCTGGGATGATTGACCGGGTCGTTCAGAACGGCACCTCCGCGAGGTTGACCCACGGGCGCTCGGCAGCAGTTTCATCGTCCTCACCCGGCTCGCGCCAAGGCGGAATCTCCCCGAGGTCATAGCCGACGATGCTGTCGTACTTCTCGCCGGCTGCGCTGCGCACGGCGATGGAAAGCGTCTCGCAGAGCGCTCCAGCCTCAGCAAGCGCAACCGCCTCGTCGACCGTCTCGGGCACAGGGGCGTTTGACCGCTGCTTCCACCAGAACTCCGCCTTCTTCCTCGCCCACCCGGTGTGCTCGAAGCAGACCCACTCGGACTTCGTCCAGAACTCCCCGATGCGATAGTCAACCCGCATGGTTCTGGGAGCGTCAGGCGGCGCATCGCGTTTGACGTGAACGCCGTAGGTAACCGACCGGACCTCATGCTCCTCGACAGTCACCGAGCCGGAGAGGATTCCCGCAGTGGACGCCTGCGCATCGTGCCTCTGTCGCTCAGGCTCCGGGAACTCATACCCACAGTCGGGACAGACCTGATAGCCGAGCGCGATGACCGAATGGCATTGCGGACACTCCTTTGCCGGGGCCTCTCCGTCGCCGGAACTCTCACGGTCCTTGATGCGAATCGCGTCCACCGGCCCGTGACGAAGGATGTTCCCGCCGAAGTCAAGGACGAGACAGTCACCCTTCCCCGGATGAAGTCGGAAACCACGACCGACCATCTGCGAATAGAGCCCGGGCGACATGGTGGGCCTCAGCAGCGCCACGCAGTCGACATTGGGAGCATCGAATCCGGTGGTGAGCACGTTGACGTTGACGAGGTATTTCACCTTCCCGGCCTTGAAGTTCCCGATGGCCTCATCTCGCTCGAATGGGAGCGTGTCGCCGAAGACGGCAGCCACCTCGTGGCCGACCGACCGGAGCTTGTCCGCGACGTGCCTGGCGTGGCTGACACCGGTTGCGAAGACGAGACATGACTTCCGGTCACGGGTGTAGGAGACGATTTCTCGGCACGCCGCCTCGACCAGCGCGTCCGTGTCCATCAGGTCCTCGGTCTCGCTCGCGATGAACTCTCCCCCGCGCAGATGCAGGTTCGACGTATCCACTCTCTCTCGTGCGGCCTTGGAGATGAGAGGACACAGATAGCCCTGGACGATGAGCTCGCGGACGCCGACCTCGTAGCAGACCTCGTTCAGGATGTTCTCCGGCCCGCACAGATGCCCCGTCGTCATCCGGAACGGCGTCGCCGTCATCCCGATGACGCGCACATTGGGGTTGACCACCTTCGCGTCCGCCAGAAAGGTCCGATACATCCCCTCGCCGTCGGGCGGGATGAGATGCGCTTCGTCCACGACAATGAGGTCAAACGCCCCCAACTCGCAGGCGCGCTTGTAGACAGACTGGATGCCCGCAACGATAACGGGATGCTCGGTGTCCCGGCTCTTGAGACCCGCCGAGTAGACCCCGACCTGCAGAAGCATCTCTGGCGCGACCTTGCTGAGCTTGTCCACCGTCTGTTCGAGGAGCTCCCGAACGTGGGCAAGAATGAGGACGCGCCCACTCCACTGCCCGACCGCGTCGCGGCACATCTGCGCCATGACCAGGCTCTTGCCCCCAGCCGTCGGGATCACCACGCAGGGGTTGTCATCGCGCTCCTGCAGGTGACGGTAGACTGCTTGGACGGCTTCAGATTGATAGGGTCGCAAGGTCAACATCAGTCACTCTTCCCTTGTGCAGATACCACCACCAGACCAACCGCCGATTGCGAATGGGTCGAGTGGACGCCAACAGCGCCTTCACGAACCGCAACACCGAGTCCTTCTCCCCCTTGAACGTCTTGTGGTGATAGACATAGAAGGCCCACACGCGCAGCCTGGCTTCGACCTCGTTCCACAAATCCTCACCCAGCTCAGGCTCTTCCAGTTCCTCGTTTTCGTACAGCCACGAGCACCTTTCCTCCCGAGACGGGGTCGCACATCTCGGCGACCAGTCTTTTGATCTGGCTATCATCCCGGTATGCTCCCGCGTGCTGAAGGGCATCGAGCAGGGCTTTCTGAGCGTTGTCGATATCACGTCTGCGCCTGTCCGGAGGAAAGAGGTCCATGTGCACTTCGAGCGGCCCGTCCATCATGCGCACCCCGAGGCCCGCGAGGGCCGCTATGACCTTGTGCCGATACCTTCGGCCCTCGCGGGAAATGATGGTCTTCGGGCCCACACGCCGGTAGTAGTGATTCGCCGACGGCGGGTAGGGCAGCTCGAACTCGAGCATCAGCGCCTCCAGGGAGGCGTGCTCGTGTTCACCTGCTGGGGCGTGCCGGTCGCGGCTTCCTTCTTCGCGTATCCCTTGACCTCGTTGACGATGTCCCCGGTGTCCTCGCGCTTCTTGCACTTCACCGTCACGAGCAATGGCAGGTTGTGCAGTTCGTACGAGTCCTTCGGCTGCATCACACCGACCGCCCGGCAGATGGCCGAGAGCTCGCCGCGGGCTATCTGCACCGTGAGCTGATTGGGGTTGTCGAGGTTCAACCTCGCCCACAGGTTCCGCCCTTTGCGCTCCCCTTCGATGACCTCGAAGGTAAGCTCCAGGTAGGAGCCGTTGCCGCTCTTCGTCGGCTTCATCTCGCTCGCGGTGATGACCGCCAGGTACTTCCCGGGGGGGATGGCCTCGAAGTCGGCCATCGGTTCCACGTTCCTCGCGTCGAATCCACTGAGGTTAGCCATTTGCAGCCTCCTTCTCTTCGGGTTTGGGTTGGACCAGCGCGTCCATCAGGGTCTGCCAGGACAGCGGCAGCTCCGCCGGCAGGGAGTAGCGGTTCTTCGCGACGCAGGATGGCCCCCCGACGGTGCGCAGGATGCGTTCCCCGCCGTCCGCACCCAGCGGCACCGCGATGGAGCGAGTGCGGTTGAAGCCCGCCTCCTCCGTCTCCGTCCTGAACTTCCGCGTCGCGAAGAGCACCGCGTCACACCACTCGGTGATGAGGGCACTGGCGTGCTTGTGCAGCCGGGGCGAGTATCGGTCGTAGGCCGCCGACTCCGGGTCCTCGAACTTCTCGACCTTCGCATGCGCCAGGAGGATGACACACATTCCCCGGTCGTTGCGCAGGGCGTCGAGCCCCTCGAGCACCTGCCGCCACTGCGTCAGGGCATGCGTGTACCCCTTGGCGTATCCGCCGTCGGCCTTCTCGATGGACTTCACTCCGTACTCCCGGCAGACCTCGTCCCAGATGAGGCGCTCCAGCCAGTCCAGCGAGTCAATGACCGCGGTCTGGTAGTCGTGCTCGTCGGCATACAGCGCCGACAGCGCCTGCATCACTTCCCCGAAGTTCTTCGCCAGAGGGAAGGAATCGCAGGGAATCTGGTCGAGTCCGTCCTCAGTCGGAATGAAGATGGGGGACGGCGCTTGGGAAGCAGTCGTGCTCTTCCCGATGCCTTCTGTCCCGTAAACCATCAGCCGCGGCGGCGTATGCCGACGTCCGCGATGAATCTGCTTCAACATGGTCACAGCAACCTCCTTTCGGTTGAGAGCGCCCTCGCGGGCGGGCACAGGGAGTCCCAGCGGGTGATCACCCCGCCACGCCATCCCGCCCACAGGCGCGCCGAGTCACAGGTAGTCGAACGCGCGCACTTCCTCGTAGCCCGAGGGCCACACTCCGGTCCCGCGGCAGTTGAGCAGCCTGCGCAGTGCCGCTTCGTTCTCCTTCTGGGCGGCGGCAAGGACACCATCCTCCACCCGCCACACACCGCAGCGGAACGGCTCGCGCTTCTCTGCCACGATGAACCAGACCGGAACCTTCTCTCCCAGAACAAGCCCACACAGGGCCCGGTAGAAAGCCATCTGGTGGAGATAGCCGAAACCGCGGGCTTCCATCTCGAACCAGTCCAACGCATCGCAGGTCTTGAGGTCGATAAGTCCCCTGTCAGGATTGAGCCAGTCCAGCCTCGCCTGGCAGGGGGTGCCCACATACTCGGCGCGAACCACACCCTCAGCGACACCGTCGGAGAGCAGTTCACAGGCATGCGCATGGTTCCTGACCGCAGTGTGAAGTCGCTCGACCATCGCGGCCTGTTCGTCGGTGAGCACCGGCTTGCCTTGAGCGTCGGCCCATTCCTGCCAGGTCTTGGTGCGGCTGCCAAATGGCTCGCCCGTCTTTGGGTTGACCGGACCGCCCACAGCGTAGGCTGCATCGAAGACCTCGCGTCCTTCGAGAATGAGCGTGTGGGCGGCCCGGCCCAGGAGGTAGGCCGGTCGGTCCCCCTCCGGCACCATGCCCTGCTCCTTCCTGTGGAAGAGGAGCGGGTTTTTGCGGAATTCCGTCAATCGGTGGCTACCCAGATACTCCGCCGACCTGGCCAGGTATTCCTCAAAGGGTTCGTGCAACAGTCGGCTCACAGCGAAATTAGTCATGTTCCTGTCTCCTGTTCGGGGTGCTCACCTCGATTACGTACCCCGCGAACCGCGGAAATGGTCAAGGGCATCACAGATAATCCTGCACGCCGGCCTTGTGGAATACTTCCCGCAGCTTCCTGACACGCCCGCGAACGGTGCTCCTCGGAATGCCGAGCTTGCGGGCGGCATCTGTGACACTCATGGTCTGGAGCAGTTCACACAGTTCACGCAGTTCCTTGGGAAGGCGGGACATGACCCTTTCCACGTCGAGGGCCATGTCACTTGCGTTCTGTGGCGCTCGCCCCCGCAGCCGCACGTCATGCTCTTCTCGACTCAACGTCTCCGCCCGTTCCGTGAGAACGCCCTCACCGTTCTTGATGTCTTCGTTCAGGGAACACGCCTCGCGCTGGAAGTCCCGCTTCTCCATTGTGCGATGACGGACGAGCTTCTCAGCCATGTCTTCCACAACACGGGTGATGAATGGGGTGCGGCGGCTCTTCTTGGGATTGACCCTCGGCCGGCGCTCCAGACGGTGAAGGGTCAGTTCGCTCTGGATGTCCTCCACGTCCGACCGTGTGAACCCGGCTCTGCCCACCAATCGACGAGCCTTGCACGCGATGAGCGTCCGCGCATACTTGCTGAGACTTCCCTCCTCAACGCCCTGCAGCCCTTCCCGTGAACCCGATACGCATCCTGCCTGTGCTCTTGCTTCCATCGCACTTCCTCCGACAAGTCGGCTTGCTTCGGGCGTCGCCCATCGCGTCGCCCTCCGACCTGCGGCGGAAGTTGCAGGAAACAGTCCTCATGAAATGAAAGGGGGCCGTAACCGGTTGTGCACACACCAGTTACGGCCCCAGTAATCGCGGTTTCACTTGCAGGAAACCGTGCTGCCTGAAATGAACTTCCTCATCTGCTCCGGTAGGACATCACTCCTTCACGAGTTCCCGCTTTCTCCCACAGGATTCTCAGCATCTTGGCCGAGGGATCCCTGAAACAGCGGCTGACTTTTGCCTCGGAGAGATCACATTGCCTCGCCAGTTCCTTGCGCAATGGCCTGCGCAGTATTGTCGGGCCATCTGGCTCACGCAGGGTGTCCAAGGCAAGCTTCTTCGCATCCCGAAAATACTGCTCCAGCTCTCGAACCAGGCGGTCTATGTCGCCGACCAGCCCGGAGCGTTTGCGCTGCGGCTTCTTCTTCTCGACTTCCTCTGCCAATTCCACCTGTGCTTCGATATGATCGAGATCCACACACAGCCCTGCGGAACCGACCGACACCACGTGCCCGAACTCCATACGATGGGGCGGTGTCGCACCACAGAGCGCATCCTCAGGCAGACCGCCGAGTACGAAGACAACAGAGTCCCGCCGAATGCGCGCCTGTTTCACCACATCCACCGCATCGGGCCAGAGCAGACCTCGTGCCAGGTAGATCTCTCTGGATCGCCCACGGACTCTCGCCTTCCCAATCCTCCAGAGACGGTCCGGGCTCAGACAGTCTGGCGTGCCCGTGCCTCCCATGGCCTCGTTTAAGAGCACAGCCAGACAGTCGAAGTCCAGGCCCCACTGCCTCAATCTGGCTGACGGCACTTCCACCCTTCCGTTCTCCGGACAGCGGATGAAGAACCTCACGGTTCCGTCGGGGTATTCCACGCGGTCAACAGGCTCAATGTGCCCCTCGGCGCAGGCATCACACACTACATGGAACGCTGTCGCAACCTCCTTGAGAATGCCAAGGGCACTCAGTTCCTCGGCGATGCCCTCATGCCAAGCGTCAAGGTCGTCGGCAGAAAAACGTGCCGACGGAGCGTCTCCTGCGCGACATATCACATCAAGCGTTTTGAGTAACATCGATCCCCCACTTCCGAAGGCACTTTTCGCCCAGCAGTCTCTGGTCCTCGCGCTTGCTTTTCAAGTCGCAGGAGTTGGGAAGGGAAACACAGAAGGACATCGACCGTCCGCGCCCGTTGCCCTTCAGCTTGAGGTTGAACACCACCTTCCTGGGCTGGAGGATGGCCTTCGGCAGACGTCTCTGGTCCAGATCCTGGTCCAACATTTCGTAGATGTGCTCTGGCCCGCGGGTCGGGTCCGCGTCAAGGGTAATCCGCTCCCGAACGCGGCCCATCACGGCCAGGCTCATGCTGCGGATGCGCACCTGTTCCACCCCATCCTCGGGATCCGTCGGCAATCCGGCCGACCGTTCGAGCAGATGGTCGAGCGCGTAAGGATGTGCCAGAACATCGTCCGGAAGAAGGTTCTCCTCAAGTATCACCCTGGAGAAGATCGTTTGCAGGGCTTCGACCACCTTCTTTCCCCCACGGGCGTACATCTCCAACGTCCCGCTCGCCCTGTCGTAGGCAAACACCACCTCGAACGCGCGGCGTTCCGCGGTGCGCTGGAAGTTGCCGGCATCGTCGAAGTTGATGTAGGTGTCCGCGTAGTCGCTGAGGTACACGAAGTAGTAGTCGTGACCTCCGCCACGCTGGTAGTGTTCCACCCGGCAGTGATGCCCTCTTCCCTGTTCGGTCAGGAAGAACGCTGACATGGCCTCCTCGAGTTCTCTCAGGCCCACCTCATCCGTCCTCGGCTCCTTGGCAGCCAGTCCGGTCCGCTTCGCCCAATATCGCCCCATGGACAGGTTTTCGAGGTGCGCAAACCGCACGGCCAGCTTCCAGATGTGCCGTTTGTTAAGCAACGTCCAGACCGCACGATCATGCCTGCTCTCCATGCCGTCCAGCACTTCTGTCAGGTCTTCGTCCTGCCATTTCCCTTCCTCGATGATCGCGCGCACACCATCGCTGGTCGCCATCTCGTCAACATCGTGCAGAACCACCTCGATAGCCTTACGTGGCCCTTCGGGCAGTCCCTGCCAGGCGTCAAAGACTTCCTGGACCTGCGTATTCGAGAGTTCATCCCACGGAACATCCAGCGGATGGCCCTCTCTCTCAAAGAACTCCTTCAACAACGGTTTCGACACCTGACGCAACACCCGCTTCGGATTGAACTGCTGAGACATAGCTTCACTCCTTCCCAACGCAGAATAGCCGCAGGATGTAATACACGCTACACACTCCGGCGAAAAAAGAGAGGGCACACGCTGTGCCCCCTCACGTTTGCGGCTTCGAAAACAGGTCAGGCTGCGGAGGCTTCGTGAGAATGAGCCCCAGGCCGACCAGCCTGATCTGCATCGCCTGTCCCGACACTTCGAACTCACGGGCAAGTTCCTTGGCAACCTGAACCGTCGGATGCTCATCCTCTCCCAAGCCCCAGCGAGCCGATAGGTCCGCGATTTCCCCTGCTGCGACGTAGGGTTCCAGACTGCCGAACCGTGCCCTCCAAGCGGAATGCACCATCTCCCTCGGCATGAGCAGGTAGCCGGCGAACTGGTCCGCCTGCCACTCCATCTGATCCTTCGTCGAACGTGACCGGCACACGATGGACGGCTTTGAGGGGCTCTCGAACAGCTGATTCTGCGACGCGTTCTGCAGGAATGGATGACGGTGGAGTTCCCAGTGCCCGACCTCATGCGCGACTGTAAACCTGTAGCGGCCCTCTTTCTGGGGATAGACAGAAGGATCCAGCGACTCGTCAACAAGGACTTCTCGCGTCAACACCCATGTGGCTCCGAGAACGTCGGCCGCACCCAAGCGTACCGACAGGTCATCGAAGCCGAGGTTCAACTGCAGATGCGATTCCAGAATTCCCTCCGCAGGAATAGGCGGCCCGTCAATGACACCGAACTTCGCGCCATACTCCCCGAGCAGGCTCAACGCCGCCCTTTCGATCCTTTGTTTCGGCAAAAAGTCGACTTTCATCGCCTCTCCAACAGGTCACCGCCAGGGCTTCTTGCCCTGACGAATCCTCTCCGTGATCTCCCGGATGTCTTCCGACGTCAGCCCCTTCTCCCGTGCCGTTCGGAGAAAGTCGGCCATTGCCCTCGGCTGTTCCTTGATGATTTCGCCCAGCTCCGGGTCCACCTTCCCCGCCAGTTCCAGGAGTTCATCGCTATCTGCACCGAGCAGGACGGCCATCTTCTTGATGGTCTCCGGACTCGGCGGGCGGAACTCCCCCCGCTCGATCTTGCTGATGTAGGTGGGTGTCAGTTTGAGCTTCTCCGCAAACTGCCGTAGCGAGAACGTCGGGTCGGTCTTCTTCTTCTCTTCCCGCAGGTTTCGAACTCTCTCTCCGAAAGATTCGCTACATGCCACATCAATCCTCCTCGGGTCTACGTGACGGACAGATTCCACCGCCGCCCGCACCGCACGTAAACTACATACTACACATAGGCGCTGGGTATGTCAACGGAAAAGCACCCGGCGGGACAGATGCGTGCGGTATCCGCCTCAACTGTCATATCCCTAACAAGTTATGTCATCAACGATATCCGGCGTTCCAGACAAGAGGCGTGGTTCACTGGGCCGAAGCGGCAAGGATGCGTCCACAAGTTCCCCTTGACCACTTCTGCCTCTCACCGGGTACGTAATTGATGGTCCCCTGTTCCTCTCTTCGCAGGGCACTGGGCAGTTGCAGGATTCATTTCAAGGCCCGAAACATCGAACGGGAATACTCTGGAATCCGCCTTGACTTTGTCGGCACGGGATGGACTGATCCTCCTGCCACACGGCGAAGAGGCGCATAGAAAGGAATGCGAGAATGAGTGGAGCAGGTCTCGGTGTGGCATGTGAACCTTCGAGACTCCTGACGAGCCAGCAGGTCGCCGACGCCCTTCAGTGCTCGGTGCGCTTCGTCTGGGACTGGACCAAAAGGGGCGAACTGCCTGCCGTCAGGATGAACAGGCTGGTGCGGTATCGGGTCGAGGACATCGAGGCGTTCATCGCCAGGCATCAGGACGGATGAGGGCGTAGGAAGGAGGCCGCATGGCGAGTATCTTCACCAGCAGCAAGAATGGGAGCCGCGGCATCGCCGTTGTCGTCGGACAGGGCGACAGGCGGATTATCCGCCTCGGCAAGGTGTCAATGAAGCATGCGGAATCCGTCAAGGTCTTCATTGAGGACCTTGTCGCCTGCAAGCTGACCGGCGCAGCTCCAAGGAACGTCACTGCCGAGTGGGTCGCAAGCCTATCCGAGACGCTCCATAGAAAGCTGGAAAAGGCCGGACTCGTCCAAGGCCGTGATGAGGTCAAGGTCATCACGTTAGGCGCATGGCTTGACGAATACATCCAAGGTCGGGCTGACGTCAAACAGCGCACCAACCTCAACTACCTCCAGGCCAGCAAGAACCTGCTGGAGTGCCTCGGCAATAAGACACCGCTGGATGGCATCACACCCGGCGACGCCGACCGATTCAACGTCTGGCTGCGCACTGAGAGGAACCTTGCGGAAGGGACCGCCCGCCGGCGGGTGAAGCGATGCAAGCAATTCTTCCAAGCAGCCGTCAGAAGACGTCTGATCCCGGATAACCCCTTCAGCCACATCAAGTGCGGCAACTTCTCCGAAGACCGGTTTCACTTCGTCAATCTGGAGGTGTCCTACGCGGTGCTGGACGCCTGTCCCGACGTCGAGTGGCGGCTGATCTTCGCGCTCGCCCGTTTCGCCGGACTGCGAGTGCCCTCCGAGATCCTGCCATTGACGTGGGACGACGTGAACTGGGAGAAGATGAGGATAACGGTCCAGTCACCCAAGACGGAGCACCACAACGGCAAGGGCTCGCGCGTGGTGCCCATCTTCCCGGAACTCCTGCCCTACCTGAGAGACGCCTTTGAGCAGGCCAAACCCGGGCAGGTCCACCTGATCACGAGGTATCGAAGCACGAACGCCAACCTGCGGACACAGTTGCTGCGGATCATCAGACGCGCTGGTCAGAATCCCTGGCCGAAGCTCTTCGTGAACCTGCGCAGCACGCGGGAGACGGAACTCGTCGAGAAGTTCCCCATGCACGTCGTGACCGCGTGGCTGGGCAACAGCCCCGACATCGCGAAGAAACACTACCTGCAGTTGACCGAGGAACACTTCCAGAGGGCTGTTGGCGGTACAGAGAAGGTCGTGACAGCACCTACAATAGGCCCCGCCGATCCCGGTCTGGCGGAGATCATGAACGCCTGGGACAAACTGCCAGCTTCGCTCCAGCGCCTCATTCACGAGGTCGCCGCCGGTAGCCCTGCGAAGTGATGACCGAGATCTAAAGCCCAAGACGGTCGGGGGGATACAATCCAAATTCGCTCATGTAGCAGACATAAACCATCATCCATCAATGTTGAGTGAGGGGCGCAAGAGCCCTTCGATCTCGTGCAGGCATAACCGCGGCAGATCTAGCGAGGCCAGATCAGCGGCACCGAGTCTGGCCAAGCATGTTTCTGGGTCTGCATTCTCCGGAAACGTGATTTTGCCTTTGAGAAGCAAGGCTGTTGTCCTCGATAAACCCAAAGAAATCAGGCTCAATACAACGGGACTGGATGCACCGCATTCCAAGAAGACATATATCGAAGGCAACTCGGCAGCAACCTCCGGTTCCCCTCTTTCTGTCAGCACCCATGTGAGAACGTCGTGATACGCCCTCGCAAACTTGACGCAATGATAACGCACCCCCGTCTCCATGGCGGACATAAGCATTCTAATCTCCACGTTGACTTCCGCAGCCCGGCCATGTCTCCGAAGCCACGCGAGCCTCTCCTCCAAAATTTCTCTGAACGGCACCTCATGCACCCACTTTGCAGCCAGGATGGCATACCAGGCGAGAATCTTCTCCGGCAAGTCTCCCAGCAACTCGCCAGCCTTCTTTATGATATCGCTGAGTCGAAAGTTTGAGTCGACCTGAGTGGGCCTCATCGGCAGCCAACATGTCAGATCTTCGACACCCATCAGGAATTCTCTCAACCTTTCAAGTCTCCCGGGGTGGATCGTGGCATTCTTACGAAATATCTCTGGCGGTAATAGTGAGCTGATCTGCTTGCAGCGTTGCTCAGTCTCTCTGAGTGATGCCAGATTGCTCTCAGTGCAATATTGAGACGCTTCCAGAGACCTGCCGGCAGCAGCAAACTCTGCGTAGATCTTCCCCAAGGCTGCCTCGGCAAGATCATGCTTCTCCTTCTCC
>CAZVTD010000051.1:0-14934 GCA_964629945.1 uncultured Planctomycetota bacterium
ACCATATGGAATCCGGTTCCGAGGAGGGCGGTTCGGTAAACGGCAACAGCGCAAAGCGGGTCCCCCCCCTGGAGAGTGAAAGCGTGGGAGCTTCGGGGTCGGAGGGCGGGGCGGCCCGCCCAGGCAGGGAGTGAGCGCGGGTTGGTGGAGCGGTCCGGCGGTGCAGAGGCGAGAGGATGTTTCAGCCCGAGTGATATGGGAGGACGTTATGAAGCGGATGATGGTGGTTGTGATTTCGCTGGTGGTGCTGGGCTGGTTGGTCGCGGGCGTGGGGCGGGGGGAATTGACGCCCGAGCAGTTGAAGGAAGCCCAGGAGCTGATCCGGAAGCTGGGAGACACCAACTACGCGGTGCGTGAGGATGCGACGAAGAAGCTGCTCGCCATGGGGATGGGGGTCATGGAGGTTTTGAAGCAGGTCCAGGAGGAGACGGAGGACGCGGAGGTCCAGGCGAGGTGCCGACTGGTGATGATGACCCTGATCGAACAGGCGGAACTGGCGCCTCTGGAACCTCTGCGGGTGACGGTGGACATGAAAGACGTCTCGCTGGCGGAGGTGCTCAAGGAACTGGCGCGTCAGAGCGGGAACCGTGAGATCGACGCGGCGGGTCTGGGAGATCGGAAAGTGACGCTGCAGGTGAAAGACGTGCCTTACTGGCAGGCGGTGGACAAGCTGTGCGAGAATGCGGGTCTGATGTGCGGTCCCAAACAGGACGCGGCTCGTCTGGACATCACTCTGATGGAGAAGCCGGAGGGGGCCCAGGACATCGGAGCGCTGGCGGGTCCGGCGATGATCAAGATTTCGAGCGTGAGGCGCACGATCAACCGTCAGGCGACCCTGCGCGGGAAGCCGATGAGGATGGATAACTACTCGCTGATGATCGATTTCATGGTCTGCATGGAGGACCGTCTGCCTCTGCTGGGCGCCACGCTGGATCTGAACAGTCTGAGGGCGGCGAACGGGATGGAACAGACGAACGCTCAGGGGGCCGTGGCCAGGGCGGCGTTTCGGATGATGCGTGGAAGGTCGGGTTCGTAATACTACAAGGGCGATTTCACCGAGCCTGGACTGGGAGGCATGGAGGGAACGGCCACGATGGAGGGAACTCTGGAGCTGACGTACGGGCTGCAGTCGAAGGAACTGCGCGTGGAGAAGATTTTCACGGAGAAGACGGGCGAGGCGGTGGGCGATGGACGGAAACTGACGATGAAGGAGGTCCGACGCGATGGACGGTCGGTGACGGTGGGCTTCTCGCTGATCACCCAGGAGGAAGGTCAGGAACTCCTGATGAGCGGGGGGACGGGATGCTACGGGATGTTCCTGGTGAACCCGTATGGCAAACGACACGGGAACGGACGCCTGACGAGTCTTCGGAGGACGGCGGGAGCAGAGACGGTCATGGAGGTCACGATGACCTTTACCGAGATTCCGGAGCTGGAGGGGGACTGGACGCTGGTGTATGCCTATCCGGGGAAACTGGTGAAGCGGTCGTATCCGTTCACGATGTTCGAGGTTCCGCTGCCCTGAGCGGTGCGTCGAAGGAAAGAGAAAGCAAAGGAAAGAGGAGGACGGTGAGGCATGGCTGCAAAGATCGGTGAGCTGACGTTTCTGGAGCACCTGGCGGGTCGATTCAACATGCCCGTTCCGGAACATCTGACGGAAGAGGCCGGTGGGGCGGAGATCCGTGAGGCCCTGAAACGGTGGAAGGGACGGGGTCTGGTGAAGCCCGACGTTCTGTCGGGGAAACGCGGGAAGGCGGGACTGATCCGCGAGGTGCACGACTACGCGGAAGCGCAGCGGGAGTTCCGGCGGGTGCAGAGCAGCGAGGTGAACGGCAAGATCCCTCGCGGGGCGTACCTGGTGCAGTACATTCCGTCGGTATCGGAGGTGTATACGGCGATCACGTATGATTCGCGGACGCTGAGTCCGTCGATGACGGTTTCGCTGGTGGGCGGGATGGAGGTGGAACAGGTCGAGGAGGAGAAGAAGATCGTGTTCCCGGTGGACGTGTACAAGGGTCTGGACGCGTACCAGGCGGGAGAGATCCTGAACCGTCTGGGGTGCGCGTCGCACGTGGTGAGTCCGCTGGCGCGGGCACTGGTGGACTTCTGGGACCTGTTCATCTCGACGGGGATGCGCATGGCGGAGGTGAACCCGTGGCGGATCACGGCGGAAGGCCAGCCGTATGCGTGTGATTTCAAGGCGGTGTTCGACGAAGCGAACTTCAAGTTCAAGAACCTGGGGATCGAGCTTCCGGAATATCCGGCAAACGTGACGCCCTTCGAGGAGGAGATGGCGGCATGGAGCGGGTCGAGCCACCAGGGACAAGCCCACGTGGCGAACCTGGGGGGGGACCGGATCCTGCCGATCCTGTTCGGCGGAGGTGCGTCGACGATCATCACGGAGACGCTGATGAACAACGGGGGCAGCCCGATCTTCCTGTCGGATTTCGGGGGGAACCCGCCGTATGAGCGGATGCTGAAGACGGCGGAGATCTGCTTCCGTCATAACCTGGGCAAGGCGAAACTGCTGCTGATCCTTGGGGGGAAGGCGAACAACACGCTGATCGACGTGACGTTCCAGGCGATCGCGGACGCGCTGAGCCACTACGTGGAGGAGCACGGTCCGGTGGAGATTCCGGTGGTGGTCGGACGAGGCGGTCCCCACCTGGTCCGCGGACTGCTGACGCTGAGAGACACCCTGGAAGGTCTGGGGATGCCCTACGTGATATTCGGACCGGACACGCCGGTGACGCAGGTGGCGGAGTATGCGGCCCGTCTGGCTGGAACCGGTCTTGGAAACGGAGGCAACTCGTGAGAGCGAAGACATTGGGCGACCTGCTGAAGGCAGGAGATCGCGTTGCGGTCTCGAACATTACGGGTCGTGAAGCGGCAGGGGTGACGGCGGCGTCGCAGGTGTTCTGCGGAAACGTCGTCGGGGGATGGGCGCTGGGGAAGGGCGGGACGAACATCGACGTTCCCGGCGGGGAGCCGATTCCGGTGTTTGCGACGGTGGGGGAACTGTTCGCGAAGCTGGGACCGGAGAAGCAGCCGAACAAGATCGTGGTGTATTCGCCTCCGCCGGCGGTGTATGGCGAGGTGAAGGAGATCGTGCAGCACGGAGCCGGTCGGGTGGAGACGCTGTACATCATCACGGAGCACGTGTCGGTGGAGGTGACGGCGAAGGTGGCGCAGCTGTGCCGACAGGCGAACATCGACGTGCTGGGCGGCAACACGCTGGGGATGATCAACACGCACGACGGGGTCCGTGTGGGTGCGGTGGGCGGGAACGATCCGGAGGAGACGTTCCGTGCGGGGTCGGCGGCGATCTTCAGCAACTCCGGGAACATGGTCAACACGATGGCGAGCTACCTTCTGAGCGCGGGACTGGGGAATTCATTCGGCATCTCGACGGGCAAGGACGTGCTGATCCTGACGCCGACGAAGGACCTGCTGGAACTGGCCCGACAGGATGAGCGGACGAAGCTGATCGTGCTGTATATCGAGCCGGGCGGGCTGTATGAGGCCGACGCGGTGAAGATGCTTCGGGAGACGGCGTATCCGAAACCGATCATCGCGTACGTGACGGGACAACTGCTGGCGCAGCACGACCTGTCGCTGGGTCACGCCGGTGCGGTGGTGGAAGGCGGACTGAGTTCAGCCGAGGCGAAGACGAAGATGCTGGACGAGTATTTCGGGTTGGAGCCGTTCGACAGCTCGGCGCGTTACGAGAAGAAGCCCGAACTGGTGGCGGGGCTGCGTCGCGGGATCCGGATCCAGACGCTTCACGATCTTGCCCCGGCGGCGCAGCTGGTGTGTTCGATGCTGGGGATCGAGCGGGACTTCCAGCCGGCGAAGCCGCTGCGTCTGAACCCGTGGTTCGTGAACCTGAAGGGGTTGGCCAAGCGTCTGCCGGCGAGACTGATTCTTCATCCCGGGGCGATTCCGGAACCCTACGCTTCGCAGGTGAAGGTCCTAGGGCGTGAGAGGCTGGGAGCGCATTTTTCGAGGAGATCCATGAGGAACGCCAGTCATGCGTCAAGCAACGACGGTCAGACGACCCGCATCCACGGTGTGAAGATCGAGTCGGAAATGCAGCGGGGTGCGCTGGTGGAGTCGGTGCTTCTGGCGTGGACGGGGTTCCGTCCGCAGGGGTTCGAGGCGGAACTGGTGGAGCGGTGCCTGATCGCGTCGCTATCGAACGGTCCGGGGACGATTTCGGCACAGGGCACGAAGCTGTCGACCTCGGCGGGGAACGCGCCGAACACGGCGATGATCGCGGCGCTGGCGTGCATCGGGGACGTTCACGGCGGCAACGGCCGGGAGGGCGTGGAATATCTCCTGCGGGTGTTCCGCGACACGGGACTGGTGAACCCGTATGACCCGGAGCACGGACTGGACCTCAAGAAGATCGTGCACGACGAGGTGGAACGCTTCAGCAAGGTGCGTTCGGCTTCGAAGGAAGCCGGGACGGATTATGAGCGCATCCCGTGCCTGGGTCACCCGGTGTTCCGGACGCAGGCGGTGAATTACGACCCGCGGGAGCGGATCCTTTCGGCGTATCTGTCCGAGAACAAGCTCTACAACATCTTCCTGTCGTTCTACCACGGGCTGACGGTGCGGATGAAGGAAGTGGGAATCGCATCGAACGTATGGGCGGTGAACCTGGACGGGGCGATCGCGTCGGTGACGCTGGGGATGTGCTGGAAGGCGCTGGCGGAGAAGCGCATGACGGTTCGAAGGGCATGCGACCTGGCGTTTCTGATCTTCGCGCTGGGACGGGCGGCCGGGGCGGCCGGGGAGTTCCTGGATCACCAGGATTACGGCAGTCCGATGGACATGCGCGTTCCGGTGAACGAATGTGAGGTGTTGACGCGCGCGCGGGAATGAGGGCTCAGCGCAAGCCGTGCGGATCAGGGCTCACCAGAAGCTACGAACCGTAGGGTTCGTGGCAGGGCTGGTGGGCCTTGAATCGTTTTATGTACTCGTCGATCTGGCTGGCGTGCTCGAAGGCGCCGGCCGCGATGGCGAGGGCATGGGCCCGCTCGCCCGTTCGGATGGCTTCGCCATACTGACCGGCTTCGGCATAGGCGACGGCGAGGGTGTTGAGGATCAGGTAATCCTTGTCGCCGGTGAGTTCGCAGGCCTTCCGAGCGAGTTGGACGGCTTCGGCGCCGTTGCGGAATTGGGGATCGGGGTGGGTGGCGAGGACCCAGGCGAGGCCGTTGAGGGCTTCGACGAGAGAGGGGTCGAGTTGTATGGTTTGTCGGTAATGTGCGATCGCCTCGGCGGTGTTCCCGCGCTGTCTGAGGATGACGGCGAGGCCGTAATGGGCACGGGCGTTGTCGGGTTGAGCCTGGATGACGCGGGAGAAACAGTCGGCGGCTTCGTCGGGCTTCCCCTGGCGCATGAGTGTCATGCCGAGTTCGCCCAGGAGAACGGGGGCATCCGGATTGGCTCTGAGTCCGGTGCGATAGACCTGTTCCGCTTCGTCCACCCTCTGCGCCGCGATGAGTGCATTTCCCCAATTCAACCACACAGCGGAATCCCGGGGGCTTACCGCGGCCGCCTTCCGATACCAGGGAAGGGCCTCGGTCAGCCTGTGCTCTGCGGTGAGCGCATCGGCGAGCGAGTAGAGGACACGGGGGTTATCGGGACGTTTGGCGACGGTGTCGTTCCAGAGGGTGAGGGGGTCGCGATAGTCCGCGTTCCGGGTGTAGGTGAGGGCGGCAAGCGCGCCGACGGCTGCGAGGGCCAGAAGGACAGGCAGGGCGACCTCGGCGGCGAAGCTTCGACGTCCTCTCGAAAGCTGGCGGGTCAGACGGCGCAGAGCGAGGAAGGCGAGGAGGGTGACGCCGGTGACGAGGGCGGCCAGGGGAATGTACATGCGGTTCTCGGCGGCGACTTCGACCGTGATGGGGATGACGCTGGAGCTGGGGGCCAGGACGAGGAAGAAGGCGGCCGGGAGGAAGGCCCAACGCGGACGGATGAACAGGAGCACGGCGGTGGCAATGACCAGGGCTGCAACGATGATCACTTCAAGGAGCGAACCGGTCATCTGGCCGGGGCCGAGCATGCCATAGTCGAAGATCAATCCAACGGGGCGGAAGGCAAGCAGGACGTAGCGCAGGATGAAGTGGCCCTGAAGCTGGAGGTAGTCGAGGACCACGGGGAATCCGAGGTGGAAACCTGCGCCGGAGCCGCGGGGGTTGTGGAGCTGGAGGAGGATGAGAGGGAGCCAGGTCGCGGAAAGGAGGGCGTAGAGACGTCGTCGGCTGCTCAGGGCATCGCGGAAAGAGGACGCAACGAAGGCCCGGTCGTAGAGGAGGATGACCAGCGGGGCAACGACCATCGTCTCGGAGGTGGCCATGCCGAGGAGGCAGGCGATCATGGCGGTCAGGCGCCATCGCCACTGGTGGGTTTCGATGGTGCGGATGGCGGCATAAAGCGTGAGGAAGAAGAAGAGGCCGAGCATGACTTCGACGCGGCGGACGATGTAGGTGACGGACTGGGTGGTGAGGGGATGGAGGAGCCAGAGGAGCGCGATGGTGAGGGCGAGAGGCGAGGCGACCGAGGCGAAGCGGTCACGGAGAGAGGGGAGGTTGAAGGTACGACGGAGGACGCCGAAGAGGGTGATGGAAGCCAGGACGTGCAGGAGGAGGTTGACGGCATGATAACCCGGAAGGGAGAGGCCGTGGAGGGCATAGTTGAGGACGAAGGTCAGGGTGGGGACGGGCCGGCCGCCGAGGGTGGTGTCCGAGGGAGCCCAGGCGGAACGCCAGGGGGGCCAGAAGGTATGCAGGGCTTCGTTTTTCTCGATAGCGGGGCCGTCGTCGAAGAGGAAGGGGGAGTGGAAGGTGTTGGACCAGGTCAACAGGGCAGCAGCAGCGAGGAGGAGGATGGAGAGGGCCGTCCAGAGCCAAGGGGTGGAGTCGCGGGAGGGTTGAACGGACTTTTTCTCTTTCTGCTTCGGCATTCCGTGGCTCCGAAGGGGGTCAGTCGGGCAGGTGATAGGGTTTATGGGTTTTGAAGAGATCCAGGTGCTGCTGGATGCCCTGGAGAGATTGCAGGTCACGGGCGGCGGAGGCGAGGTCGAAGGCCTGTTTGGCGATTCGGACGGCGTCGTCGTACTGACCGGCTTCGGCATAGGCGACGGCGAGGGTGTCGAGGGTCAGGTATTTTTTGTAGCCGGTGAGTTCGCAGGCTTTTTGGGCGAGCTGGACGGCTTCGGTGCCGTTGCGGAATTGGGGATCGGAGTGGGTGGCGAGGACCCAGGCGAGATCGTTGAAGGAGTCTGGGCGAGAGGGATCGAGTTCGATGGAGCGACGATAGTGTGAGATCGCTTCGGTAATGTTTCCGCGTTCCCTGAGGATGACGGCCATTCCGTGGTTGGCGCGGGCACTGTCGGGCCGGGCTGCAAGGGCCCGGGTGAGGCAGTCGGCGGCTTCGTCGAGTTTTCCCTGGGTGACGAGCGTCCAGCCGAGCTCATCGAGGAGGACGAAGTAGTCGGGGTTGGCCTCGAAGCCGGCACGATAGATTCGCTCCGCCTCTTCAAACCTCTGGAGGGCAACAAGCGCGCCTGCCCAGTTCAACCACGCCGAGGGGTATTGGGGGTTTATCTCGGCCGCTTTCCGATACCAGGGAAGGGCCTCGGCTTGTTTGTGTTCTTCGGAGAGCGTGTTGCCGATGGCGCAGAGGACACGAGGGCTGTTGGGATGCTTGGCGACGGTGTCGTTCCAGAGGGTGAGGGGGTCGCGATAGTCGGCGTTCCGGGCATAGGTGAGGGCAGCAAGCGTGCCGACGGCGATGAGGGCCAGCAGGACAGGCAGGGCGACCTCGGCGGCGAAGCTTCGACGTCCTCTCGAGAGCTGACGCGTCAGACGGCGCAGAGCAAGGAAGACGAGGAGGGTGACGCCGGTGACGAGGGCGGCCAGGGGAATGTACATGCGGTTCTCGGCGGCGACTTCGACCGTGATGGGGATGACGCTGGAGCTGGGGGCCAGGACGAGGAAGAAGGCGGCCGGGAGGAAGGCCCAACGCGGACGGATGAACAGGAGCACGGCGGTGGCAATGACCAGGGCTGCAACGATGATCACTTCAAGGAGCGAACCGGTCATCTGGCCGGGGCCGAGCATGCCATAGTCGAAGATCAGGCCGACGGGGCGGAAGGCGAGGAGGACGTAGCGCAGGATGAAGTGGCCCTGAAGCTGGAGGTAGTCGAAGACCACGGGGAATCCGAGGTGGAAGCCTGCGCCGGAGCCGCGAGGTCCGTGGAGTTGGAGGAGGATGAGAGGGAGCCACGTCGCGGAAAGGAGGGCGTAGAGACGTCGTCGGCGGCTCAGGGCATCGCGGAAAGAGGACGCGACGAAGGCGCGGTCGTAGAGGAGGATGACCAGCGGGGCAACGACCATCGTTTCGGAGGTGGCCATACCGAAGAGGCAGGCGATCATGGCGGTCAGGCGCCATCGCCAGAGGCTGGTTTCGATGGTGCGGATGGCGGCATAAAGCGTGAGGAAGAAGAAGAGGCCGAGCATGACTTCGACGCGGCGGACGATGTAGGTGACGGACTGGGTGGTGAGGGGATGGAGGAGCCAGAGGAGCGCGATGGTGAGGGCGAGAGGCGAGGCGACCGAGGCGAAGCGGTCACGGAGAGAGGGGAGGTTGAAGGTACGACGGAGGACGCCGAAGAGGGTGATGGAAGCCAGGACGTGCAGGAGGAGGTTGACGGCATGATAACCCGGAAGGGAGAGGCCGTGGAGGGCATAGTTGAGGACGAAGGTCAGGGTGGGGACGGGCCGGCCGCCGAGGGTGGTGTCCGAGGGAGCCCAGGCGGAACGCCAGGGGGGCCAGAAGGTATGCAGGGCTTCGTTTTTCTCGATAGCGGGGCCGTCGTCGAAGAGGAAGGGGGAGTGGAAGGTGTTGGACCAGGTCAGTAAGGCGGCGGAAGCGAGGAGGAGGATAGACAGAACGGTCCAGAGCCAAGGGGTTGAGGTCCGGGCAGGTTGAACGGACTTTTTCTCTTTCTGCTTCGGCATTCCGTGGCTCCGAAGGGGAGTCGGATGTTATCACGCCCCGTGTGCGGCTTTGCGGTTGTGACATTGTAACACGTGTTACGGCTGGGGCAACCTTCTGTTACTCGACGTTCACGGTGAGGGTGTAGTGTGCGCCATTGAGGCGGGAGTGTTTTCCGTGGACGGCGATGAAGTAGGTGACGGCGCGTGTTTTCGGGAGGGTGATGCGTTCGTCGGCGGTTTTGGGGTTGGTAGAGCGGAGGTCGGCTTTTCGGAGGGGCGGGGGGAGGTTGGCGCGGAGGTAGAGGTCGCAGTTGTCGTCGAGGGCAGTGAGGGTGACGGTGAGCTTTCGGTCGGCTTCGGGGGTGATGCAGTAGTATTGAACCTGTTCGTCGCCTGAGAGGTTTTCGACGGGTTTGCCGGGTTCGATGGGGCGTTTGGGGACCTCGTAGTCCCGTGCGACGGCGTATTGGGCCATGGCGAGGAGGAAGTCGGTGTGGTCCACCTCGGGGTGGCCCGTGGCGATGACGCATCGGCCACAGAGGAGATTGTCGGCGGGCTTGTAGGCGATGCAGAACCAATCGTCGGCAAGTTCGGTCAGGGCGCCGCCTTTGTATTTACCGAAGTATTCGGTGTCTGGGACGTCGG
This sequence comes from uncultured Planctomycetota bacterium, assembly GCA_964629945.1. Lineage (GTDB taxonomy): Bacteria > Planctomycetota > DG-23 > DATKVD01 > CAZVTD01 > CAZVTD01. The sequence continues at coordinate 9,657 of CAZVTD010000051.1, forward strand.
ATTGGACCCCGATGGGACCGCCGTTGTAGAACATGTTCCGCAGGACGCCGTCGCGGACGCTCGCCAAGAGTGGATGTTTGGCGAGTGCGGGGTCGAAGACGATGTCGGGGAAGGGTTTTCGCATGCCTGGTCCGATGTTTCGGACCTTTCCGGGCCAGAGTCCCCAGTCCGCGTAGAGGGCGTTTTTGACGTCGTATCCGGAGGTGGCGGCGAAGAAGCCTCCACAGACCCCGACGTAGTTCATTCCGGTGTGGAAGGCGGCTTGGGGGTTTTTGCGGGCTTCGACGAATTTATCGCGTTCGGCGGCAGCGGCTTTTGCGGTGGGCTCGCTGACGCCGGCGAGGTCGCACATGGTGAAGAAGGCGTTTCCGCCTGGCATGATGAAGAGTCGGACCCGTGCGGTGCCGTCGGGATAGAGGAGGATGCCATTGGTGTCGGCTTCGGAGGGGAGGAGGTCGGCTTTGTGGATTTCGAGATAGGGTCGGCCCATCTGTCGTGCGACGGTCTGACCGACGGTCTCGAAGGCTTTCATTTTCTGTGCGTGGGGACCGGTGAAGTAGACGACGCCGGGACCGGAGCCCTGCCACCAGGGACCGATGATGTGTCCGTCGACCAGGCGGAAGTCGTCGGTGCGGGATTGGGCGTGAAGGGGAGAGAGGAGAAGCAAGAGGGTCAGGAGGATGAGAAGGCGGCGACAGGACATGAGCGGCTCCATAGAAGAGGGTTTAGAGCTGGACGCGGGGAGGGACGCGGACGTCGGCGGAGTCGATTTCGAAGTATTCGACAGGGGTGAAGTGGAAGGTGGAGGCGATGAGGTTGGAGGGGAAGACCTCGATGCGAGTGTTGAGGTCGCGGACGTTGGCATTGTAGAAGCGCCGGGCGGCCTGGATGCGGTCCTCGGTGTTGGCGAGCTCGGCCTGAAGGGCGAGGAAGTTGGCGGAGGCTTTGAGTTCGGGGTAGCCTTCGGAGACGGCAAAGAGGGTTTTGAGGGTGGAGACGAAGGTGTTTTCGTCGCGGGCCTGGCTTTGAGGAGAGCCGGTGGAGGCGAGGGCGCGGTTTCGGGCGTCGGTCACCGCCTGGAGGACCTGGCGCTCGTGAGCGGCGTATCCCTTCACCGTCTCGACGAGGCTGGGGATGAGGTCGTAGCGCCGACGGAGTTCGGTGTCGATGGAAGACCAGGACTCGCGACAGTGCTGTCGGAGACGGATGAGGAGGTTGTAGTTGGCGATGGCCCAGACGAGCGGGACGAAGATAAGGAAGAAGAGGATGACCAGAACGGCGAGCGTTGCGTCGGACATTCGGGACCTCCGGCAAGGATTCAGAGCTGACCGGTCTGCTGACGGACGACGTAGTCGGGGAGGCGCTCGAAGATGCCCTGGATGAGACGGATGGCGGAGCCAAAATCGGCGACGTCGAAGGTTTTATCTCGCCAGGCGATGACATGAGACGGAGAGAACTGGAGGGCGAAGCGGGGCGTGTTGAGGAGGAACTCCATCATGCGCTGGTGGACGACATCGTAGGCCCAACGTTTGTCGGGACTTTTGACGAAGAAGGCGCGGGAGAACTCGGAGGATTCGAAGTCGATGTCGTCGGCACCGAAGAACTCGGCGACGCGGTCGAAGAAGTTTTCGGGCCGGATGAGGAGCGGGCGCATGGGGATGGGGTTTTCGACGATGACGGCGGAGAATTGGTGGCTGGACTCGTTCTTTCCGGAGCCGGTCTTATAATGGTAATCGAAGGCGCGGACGGTCAGGGGGGTCGCGTGTCCGGGCTCGTTCCAGCGGCCGGTGATGAGGTTTTCGGCATAGCGGGAATGCCCCTGGCGGAGGCAGTCGAAATCGGGGAAGCGTTCGTCGAAGTCGGAGTCGGAGCGAGACGAGAAGGAGAGCCCGTTGGCGACGGCCCAGGCGGCAAGTTCTTTGCGGCGGCGGGAGGCGGAAATGAAGCCGAAGATGAAGAGGACGGCGACGAGCAGGATAAAAGGAACAATGATGAGTTCCATGGTTTTCCCGGAAACGGGGCTTTCATGCGTCGAGACGGCCTGGTGCTCCAGACTATCATGCCAATTTATCGGTCGAGAGCAAGGGTGCGGATGCGCTCGAAAGGCTTTTTTTGCGGGGGTTCCACGTGACAGAAACGAAACACCCGATAACTTATACCGCTGAGGCCAATGGAAACTTCACAGAAATGACCGGTGGACACAGACCCAAGGGAGAGGACATGAACGCAGGGCGGTGCTTGTGGGTGGCGGTGGTGGCGTGTGCGGCTGCGACGTGGGCGACCAGCGGGACGGCATGGGGGGCGGACGCGGCGCTGCCCGAGGGGGTGAAGGCGGTGTGGGACATGGGGAAGGCGGAGCACGAGACGACGCCGACGCGGGAACGGATCTGCATCAACGGACTGTGGCGGTGGCAGCCGGTGCTGGCGGATGAAGCCGGGACGGTTCCGAAGGACAACTGGGGCTACGTGATGGTGCCGGGACCGATGCCTCCGGGTGCGAGGGGATTGGCGTATTATCCGGCCGAGAGCTGGAAGGACAACGAGATGCGGGGACTCAAGAGGGCCTGGTATCAGCGGGAGATCACGGTTCCGAAAGAGTGGGCGGGGAGACGGATCGTGGTGAGCACGACGTATCTGAACCGGAAGGCGACGATGGTCGTGGACGGGAAGCATGGTGGGATGATCGATTTCCGGGGGGGAGAGGCAGATATCACGCAACTGGTGACGCCCGGGAAGAAACAGGTGTTGTCGATCCTGGTGGCGACGACAGGGGGCGGCCGCGCGGGGCTGGTGGGGGACGTGTACCTCGCGAGCACGCCGGTGGCGGGGCGAATCGATGACGTGAAGATCGAGCCGTCGGTGAGGAAATGGAAGCTTGGGTTGAACGTAGCGGTGACGGGACGAGGGAAGACAGACCAGTTTAAGCTGGCAGGACAGGTGCTGGACGGGGACGCCGTGGCGCTGGAGTTCGGCAGGCCGACGCTTTCGTACCGGGGGAGCCGGCTGAGCTGGAGCCCGTCGTGGAAGCCGGAGAAATTGTGGGACCTGCATACGCCGGAGAACCAGTATGTTCTGAAGCTGAAGCTGCTGGACGCGAAGGGGGAGGTGCTGGACGAATATCGTCCGGTTCGGTTCGGGTTCCGGGAGATGTGGATCGACGGACGGGACCTGATTTTGAACGGGAGCCGGGTGTGGATGTTCGAGATTCCGCTGGATAACGGCGGTCAGGGTGTGGCGGAGGCAAGTTACGCCGGGGCGCGGGAGACGTTCCGGCGGATGAAGGCGATCGGCGTGAACATGATGTACACGCACAACTACGGTGCGGGGATCGGGAGCCACCTGAGTTTCGAGGAGATCATGAGGGCGGCGGACGACGAGGGGATGCTGATCTCGCTTTCGCAGCCTCAGTTCAGCGCGTATAACTGGGACGGGGCGGACGCGGATGAGACCAACGGGTACGCGCGGGACGCGGAGTTCTACGTTCGGCAGGCGCAGAACCACCCGTCGGTGGTGTTCTACTCGGCGAACCACAACTCGACGGGATATTCGCAGGACGAAAACCCGTATCAGATCGACGGGAAATATACGCCCTGGCCTGACCCGAAGGGGAAGTTCATGCGTGGGGACCGAGAGGGGATGCTGGCGCTGCGCACACAGGCGATCATCGAGAAGTTGGACCCGACGCGACTGGTGTATCACCACGAGTCGGGACACCTTGGGAAGTTCCACACGCTGAACTGCTACCTGGATTTCGTGCCGATGCAGGAGAAGTCGGACTGGTTCGCGTATTGGGAGAAGAAGGGAGTGAAGCCGCTGATCCTGGTGGAATATGGCGTGCCCTTCGACGAGAACTGGGTGAACTGGCGCGAGGGCCACGACCTGTTCCGAAACCCGAAGCTGCTGAACCAGTTCTTCTGGGCGGAGTGGGGTGCACAATACCGCGGGGACCCGGCGTATCAGATCAGCGAGCAGGAGAAGGCGAACATCCGGTACGAAGCGGAGCACTGGCGCAAGGGCGAGACGTTCCACAAGTCGTGGCTGCCGTTCTTCGACGGGCGTCTGGATTTTCCGAACGTTCGGGAGGTTCAGGCGGAGTACATCCGGGAGACCTGGCCTGCGTTCCGGATGCGCGGGGTGACGGGGATGAACGTGTGGGCGGAGTCGCGGTTCTTCGAGGGGACGCCGAACACGAAGACCGAAACGGTCGAGGCGAAGATCGACTGGGAGAAGGTTCAGCGGCCAGGGTATTGTCCGAACGTGGTGCGGAAACTGGTGAGCACGGAGGACGCGACGAAGGAGGTGCCGTGGGAGGCGGTCGGGAACGCGGCGGGGAAGGCGCTGCTGCGCTACAACCAGCCGGTGCTGGCGAGCATCGCGGGTGGAGGGAAGGATGTCACGAGCCGGAGTCACAATTACCTTCCGGGCGAGACGGTGGAGAAGCAGGTCGTGGTGATCAACAACTCGCGCAAGACGGTGGAGTGCAGCACGATGTGGGCGCTGATGATCGGACCGGAGATGCCTGCGGAGATCAGGACGGTGCGGGTGGAGACGGGCACGCAGGTGGCGGTGCCGATCCGGGTGAAGCTGCCCGAGGACATCGCGCCGGGAAGTTATGAGCTGATGATGGTCGCGAGCACGCGGTATGGCGAGGCGCAGACGGAGTCGTTCACGATCGACGTGCTGGCCAAGGCGGTGAAGCCCGCGGTGAAATCGAAGGTGGCTGTGTTCGACCCGAAGGGGGAGACGAAGAAGCTGCTGAAGGAACTGGGCATTGCGTTCGATCCGGTGAAGTCGGACGCGGACCTTGCGGGGTATGAGGTGTTCATCGTCGGGAAACACGCACTGGGGCTTTCGCAGCCGGCGCTGGACCTGTCGCGGGTGCGGGACGGGCTGAAGGTGATCGTGTTCGAGCAGACGCGCGAGGTGCTGGAGCTTCGGCTGGGGTTCCGCGTGCAGGAGTACGTGCTGAGGCGGGTGTTCCCGAGACTGGCCGACCATCCGGCGCTGGCGGGACTGACGGCGGCAAACCTGACGAACTGGCGAGGCGTGGGGACGACGGTGCCGGAGCAGCTCGAAGCGGACATGTCGGATCCCGAACACTATCCGCGGATCCAGTGGTGCGGGATAACGGAGCCTCGGGCGTGGCGGGCGGGCTGCCGGGGGAGCGTGGCGTCGGTGCTGATCGAGAAGCCAACGGTGGGGGATTTCCTTCCGATCATCGACGGCGGGTTCGGGCTGCAGTATTCGCCGCTGATGGAGTATCGCGAGGGCAAGGGGA
>CAZVTD010000052.1:0-9359 GCA_964629945.1 uncultured Planctomycetota bacterium
CCTCGGAACTTGCCTGGATACCCTATTCATCGTCAGGTCTCGCCAAAAACTGAAATGGTTTCTACAGAGCAATTTCACTGCTCAGCAGGTTCCCCATGATCTTCGATAACGCCCAAGACCCCTTTGGGCAAATCACCTGACGAAACATGCTCTCTTGTTCAGAGTCACTTCGCATAGTCCGCTTTCTCCTTCCTGATTACTTCTCCAATTCGTATCCGATCCCATGTCTTGAAATTCGTTTGCTGACCTTCAGTGTCGTTCCCGATCCTGCGAACGGGTCCAGCACAAGGTCGCCCGGTTTCGTTGCCAGTTTGATGAAGAACTCCGCCAGTGCCTCGGGCATCACCGCCGGATGCGTGCTTTGGTTTCGTCCCACGGGGACCGTCACCACGTTCCCCGGGTCCGCCCATCCGCGGCGGAAGCACTTGGCGTCATCGACCGCCCGTCCGCACGTGTGTGTGCTCCGTCCGGGTCTGCGCGCCCCCGTTTTTCGGTAGGGCCGTCCCGCCGTCTCCGGAAAGAACTGCACCTCCGTGGATTTGCCCAGCCAGAAGACGTATTCGAACGCGTCCTTCAGTCTGCGTCCGTACGATCCGGGCATCGCGTTTGGCTTGTGCCAGATGTAGGTGTCGATGAGATGGAACCCGACGATCTCCACCAGCGCGACGACGAGCTTGTGCACATACAGGTGCCGGCTCTTGCGCACGCAGCGATCGTTGATGTTGAGGATGAGCGAGCCCGTCGGCTTCAGCACGCGCTGCATCTGGAGTGCCCGCGGGATGAACCACTTCACGTAGTCATCCGGCTTGATCCGGGCATATTCCCGCAGGTCCGCATAAGGTGGGCTTGTGAAGACCAGGTCCACGCACGCCTCGGGCAGCCTGGCCATCCCCTCCAGACAGTCCACGTGATGGATCCGGTTGAGTCGTGGAAGTCGCCGACGGGTTTTCATCGCTTCACTTCAACCCGTCCGCTTCATTCCTTGCGGGCTCCTCCTCCTGAGTTGGGCTTGGGGGGATCTCAGGTGAGGAGGGAGCCCGCTCGGAATTCAGTTTCCATTCCACGGCGTCGTACAACTCCGCCAGAGCACGATCACTCATCAGCCAGCCGCTGATCGGTGCCGGTTCCCCCGCCTCGACGTGATACACCCGTTCATCGCCCGCCAGATACACCGTTTCGGTTGCGCAGCCGGTCACGAAGACGAGCCAGCATGCCAGAAACGGCATCCGCATCCTTCTGGTCCACCGCTTGGCGAAAGTCGTGCTTCCGTTCCTGGCGTTCACGTTCGAGCCTCTCATTCACTTCTCGCTGCATTCGTTCCGGGTCGTAATACCATCGCAGAATCAGCAGCACCACTTCAAGAACCAGTCGCACCATCCGCATCGACGTTCTCCTGCGTCTTGCCCGCAACCAGTCCCGCCGAGGTTCCCAGTGCCGCCGAGATGATCGCGACCAGCACCTCCAGCGTCTGCGTCTCCGACATGCCGAAGAAGTGATTGATGACCACCGCGGCCACACCCGCAACCGCCACCCAGAATCGCTTCAGCTTCAACAGTTCCTTCATGTTCGTTCTCCTTCCTTTTCTCCGTTTATCGCACGAACCATCCCTGTTCTTCCTATGCCAGGATCACGTAACCCACCGGCGGATATGGCCACGAAATCGTCGCCTGCCACAACGCCTGCAGCCATTCTCGTTCGCCCCCGTTCGGTTCCACCCGAAGCTCGAACCCGTGAATCGCTTTCAGTTCGTTCCACGCGGCCAGTGGCGTATTCCGTCTCGACGGAAGACCCGCGGCTTCCACAGTGGCGGACCCGGTCGTCAGCAGGTAATCCGCATACGTCTCACTCCGTCCCAAGTTGCTCTCCGTGTAGGCCCATTGCCATGTCACGGTCTCCGGATCGAACTCTGTGGTAATCGCGCGGACCCGGATGCGGATATCGCACGTCTCATCGTTCGGAAACACTGTTACCAGGGGGCCGTACGCATTCTTCACGTCGAACTTCAGGTCCTGGATCCGCCGATTTGCTCCATAGACGTGATTCGACTTCACCAGAACACGCCTCTCCCATCCCTCGGGCCACGACTCCATCACGTCGTCATACGTATAGGCCAGGTTGAAGTCCTGGTAGCCCGTCTCCTCAGGGTCTGTGCTGCTGACCGTGGCGAATGCGTTTGCGCTGGTCGCAAATTCCTCGTACACGTTTCGACCCTCCGACACCAGAATGAACTCCCCTCGTCCGTCTGTCGTCAGGATCACGTTCCCCTCCTCCCGCTTCTTCCCAGTTCGCTTGCGCTCAAGAGCGTGAGCGTCGTTCTTTGCTCGGCGAAGTCCCATTCCACCCCGGCCACCAGCGGATAGCTCGCGTGTTCGCCACCCGACGCCCGAAGCGCGATGTTTCGTCCCGCCAATTGGCTCACCCGAACTCCCGGACGCCAGCTCAGGTCTACCCACGGAATGTTCAATTGACTGCCTACCTCCGCTCCCTGGTGCTGCTCGCGCAGTGCCGTTGCGCGTCTCACCATCGGACCGTCTTCCCCCGAATCATCCTCGATCACCCCAGTCCCGTCGGCACTGTAGAGACTGCTGCTGTCCCGACACGTCCAGTGATAGCTCTCGTCCGTCACCGTGTGCTCCAGCACCAGTTCCGTCGGCGATGCATCCGTCCGATCGCTCGACACGGCCACTCGCTCGTCCGACTCCACCACCGCCGTGACCCGCACACCGCTGATCTCGTTCAGCGGAACGAACGTCCGGCTCGTTCCGGCCAGGAGTCCCGATCGGGAGCCATCCACGTCTTCGCAGTCGAAGTAGATCCCCGCGCGATCCGAAAGCACCCTCACCGCCGCGTTGCCCACGCGATACCAGCCTGCACCCAGAAGCGCCGACTGGACCTCCACCACCATCGGACGCACCTCGTCTCCTGCGCTCCTGAAGGGCGGCTCGAAACGCCGTCTCCTCGCCACCGCCCCGGCGAACAACCCCGAAAAGTCATATGTCGCGCGTTCGCTCCAGTGCCCGTCCTCGTTCAGACCCCACTGACGCCACACGGGATCAAGCGTCGCATCGTACACTGCGTGTCCGCGCCTGCCTTTGTTCGCGTTGTCTTCGACCGTCGTCTCTTCTTCGTCCGTCCAGAGCTTCACCAGTTCGAACCGTGCTTCATACTCCTTCAAGGCTCCCCGGACGTGCCACGCGTTCCGGATGTGCCGCGCCGACCACGACATCGCACCTTCGTTGACCTCTGACGTTGCCGACGTGAACGGCCCGCCTGCCGACGCCAGCTTCGCATCCCGCACCGGAGCACTCGACGGATTCACAAGTCTCAGGAACGCCCGAAGGTTCCCGATGTCACTCATCTTCATCCCCGACACCACAAGCGGGTCCACCCACCCCTCCAGTCCCGCCAATCTCAGCACCTTCCAGATCGCCTTGGCGCACGAGTCCCCCTCCAGGTTGAGTTCGCCCAGTTCCATCCTCAGCGTCTCCGTCTGGACCCCTTCTTCCGACACCTCCAGGTTCAGTCCCTCGCCGTAATGTCCGACAAGGTAGGCCAGCGCGTCGCTTCCCCGCCACGCCGCCGATTCGTTTCCCGTCTCCGAAAACAGAGGCGTCGAGCCGCCCTCCTGCCACGTGTGAGCGCTGTCTCGATTCCCGACGCCCTCCGGGTTCATCACCGCCGGAAGGTCCACGCCGAGACGTCCCTCTTCCGCATCGTGGTAATACCGACCCAGCACCTGTCTGCCTGCCAGGTCGTGCCGAGCGTCCCTGGCCACCACGCGCACACGTTCCATGCTCCGTCCTGTTTTCCCGGAGAACTCCGCCTCGCAGTCCGTCACCCGGCCGCAGAACAGGATCAGCACGTGCCGCCGGTCGATCGGCATCCCCACCCACACCATCTGGTCCATGTGCACCGGGGCGTCTTCCGCCTGCAGAAACTCCATTCGCCGCTCACGGGTGGTCACCGTTCCGTTGCGTGTTTCCCGTCGGAATGATTCCAGCTCCAGTTCCAGCACGGCCTCCCCCGGTTCCTTTCCCAGCGCGTGCCGCAGGCTCCTCACGGTCACTCCCGACAATCTCTGGAAGTGTTCGTCGTACACCGCCGGACTCAGGGCGTCCGTCCACCGGTTCGTCTGTTCGCACAGCAGCGTCACTTCCACGCCATTCTCTCCCGTGCTAATGGATCACCTTTCCGGTCACGTCCTCCGGCTGCTCCGGCGCCGTTGCGTCGGGCGTCGTCTCCACGTATTGCACTCCATCCTCTTCCACGTTCCCGCTGTTCGCCGCGCGCACGGCGAACCGATGCACCTTCCCCTCTTCCAGCGCTTCACTCAGCCACACGTGATGCACCACCCTGCCTGACGCACGCGTGATCTCCGCCGTCACGGTCCCGTAGTCGATCTCTCCCGACCCGCCGTCGTGATACACGTGGAAGTGTGTCGTTTCCTCCGCGTCATTGTCTGCTTCGTGGGTCCAAGACACCTCGACCTTCCCTCCCGCCTTCGCGCCAACTGAAACGCTCGTCACCCCATTGGGTCGTGCCGGCTCCAGTTCGCCTTCATCATCCAGATCCACCTCGATCATCCGGTCCAGGTTTCGCTCGCTTCCCGTTCCGTTGAACGCACGCACCCCGAACCGCCACGTCCCGGGATAACCCAGCCCCGCGGCTCGCCAGTGACGCACGTTCGTGGAAAGCGTCGCCACGGGCGTGCTGAAGTCCACCACACCGGCGCCGCCGTTGCCGTACACCCGGTATCCGCACCCAGACAGTCCCACGTCCACCATCCCCGACTGTCGTGTCAGCGCCGCTCCACCCAGGTCCCGGTCGCCCTCCGCGATCACGCATCCCCTTCCCGTCAGAACCTTCATAGCGTCGATATCCCTTCCACGGTCCGGTACGTGTTCCCGTCCGACACGATCTCCACCATCGCGTAGTACGACTTCCCTGCCTCCAGTCCCGGCTCAGTCTTCGTCAGCTTGAACACTCCTTGTGCGTCCGGACTTTCATCACCCAGGTCAAACAGTTCCGTCCCCGCGTCGTCGTGCACCGTCACCGCGCAGCCCGTCGGCGAATCCACCACTTCGCCCCGATGTTCCAGCCATGCGTTGATCGTCAGCGTGTTGCCGTCGTAGCCCACGTTCGCTCGGCTCCGATGTTCGTCGTAATCGCTCAGTTCCCCGCTCGGAAGCTTGTCCGCCACCGACTTCACGGACGCGTGCAGACTGCCCGATTCCGCCCCCGACAGCGGATACGATTGCCCGAACACGTGCAGCGGGTTGCGCATGAAGGTCACCGGCCAGTGGTCGTTCGGCGCATACGCCAGGGCCGGCGTCCAATTCACCCACAGACAGCCGCTGACGTCCTCCGTGCTGGTCAGAACCGTCATATACGGACCACCCCCGCCCCCCCACACCATCAGGTCCCCAGGCTCCAGTTGCTCCAGGTAGTCGCTCAGTCGGCAGCCCGTCGTCGTCGGCGCCGGCAGTTCCCCGCCATACGTCTCATATTCCGTCGTGCTGCTCGCTTTGCGCCACAGGCCCGCCAGCCCGTTCGTGTCCGTGTATCGTGCCAGCAGGTTCCCGTAACGATCTGACGCACGCATGTCCCGCGTCGTTACCTGCAGTCGAACTAGGTCGCAGCCCGGCGCGCTCACACTCACGTTGTAATCCGAATATGACGTGAACTCCGACGCACCGATGTTCAGGGCATAATCCCCGTTGCCCGCCTCCTTCCAATCCGCCGCCGTCACCGTGTAGGTGTTCTTTACCGTCGCCCCGGATGACCAATACTGGACGGTCACCTGGTCATACGTGATCCCCGTTACCACCGTCACGTGGTCCGTCGAACTCACCAGCACGAACGCCAGCTTCGCATCCTGCGAGTAGGCCACCTGCTGTCTGCACATCGACTTCCTCCTTTGATCCGCTCTTCATCCTCCAGGATTCACTCCCCTTCAGGCGCCTCCCAGTTCACCACCGCCGCATTCTCCTGCTCCAGTCTCGCCAGGGCCTCGTCCAGAATCGACACCACCCCGCCCGCCTCCTGCAGAAGGCCCGCCGGCCACTGATCCTCCGGCACCTTCTCCACGCACGCCTTCATCACTGCCACGTGTTTCTGCATGTCCGCATACACCCTCACCGCACGACGCAGAAACTCCACCATTGCCGCGTTCGCTTCCTGCGCCACCTTCAACGCCTCCAGCTCCGACCTCACCGTATCGCTCATCCCAAACTCCTTCCTCTCAATCCTCCAGTTCCTTCCCCAGAAGACACGGCCGCTCCCGCAGACACTCGCTCAGTCTCCCGATCGCCTGGCTCAGTCTCTCCTTCGCCTGACGGTCATGATCCACGTGATTCGTAATGATCTCCAGAAACACCTCACGTTCCTTCCGACGGTCTCGACGTTCCGCTGCCACGTTTCGCAGGAACAGCAGCACCACCGCCGTGAACGTGCCCAGGGCGCCGTATTGCAGAAGATTCCCTTCCAGTCCCACGTCTCGCCTTCCTTTCCTTGTCCGTTTCAGTTGAAACTCTCACTCCCGCTCCACGTCAGTTCCACGGTGCCCGTGGCCGACTCGTACTCCGCCTCCAGTCTCGTCACCGGCAGAGGCACGCTCGCCACCTCGATCTCTCCCGTCTCCCGCACCGGACCCTCGGCTTCGTTTCCGGCTCCGTCCGCCGCGCGAATCCCGAAGCGCCACGTCCCGTCCGGAAGTGCTTCACTCCGCCATCTCATCTCCGTCAATCGAACACCCCCCGGCGCCGCGTCCACTTCCGACAGCACCGTTTCATAATCCACCGCTCCCGAGCCCCCGTTGCCGTAGATCCGATAAGTCTTCACGTCTGCCGATTCGCTCCCGGGCCACTCCAGCATCACCCGTTGTCCTCCCGTGTGGCTCAGAACGTTCGACTGGTCCTTCTGTCTCAGGTGGGTGGCCACGCCCAGCGCCTCCACGTGGTGCTGCACCCCCGCGCTCACCGAAAGCACGGCCGTCGGCCTTCCCGTCGCTTCCACAAGCTCGCCATCTACGTACACCTGGAAGCTCACGCCGCCGTCCACGCCCACCGGCATCCCCAGCGGATACCCCATCGCGAACCGACCGCCCTTGAACTGCAGGACCGTCACTCCCGTCCCCTCGGCGATCAGCAGTTCCTCTTCCGCCAATCTCACTTCACCCGGAATGTCGCCGCACCATCCTCCTGTTCTCATCTCACCCTCAGTTCACCACTAGGTAGAAGAACGTCTCCGTTCCCGCTGCCGACCCGTGCGTCAGCGTGAAACTTCCCTCGCCCACCGCTGAAACATAGGGCGCCGGACTCAGTCCTCCGAATCCCGCGTTCGTCCCCTGTACCAGCACTTGGCTCGACGCCGTCATCGCATCGTCGTTCACCACGGTCTCCGTCGAACTCGCCAGCGTCCCGCTCCCTGCGCTCACCTGGCTGCGTTCGGCCAGATCGGCGATCTTGTAGTCGTGGGAGTCTTCGTTCTCGTCCTCATCGATTCCCACCTTCTCTGCAATCGCGATCAGCTCCGCCTTCAACTGGTTCGCGTCGCTCCCGTCCCAGTGCAGGCTGTCGCCCACGTCGTTCGACGTGCTCTTGTCCTCATACAGCGTCGGTGCTTCTTCCGGAAACTTCGCCGCCATCGTCCTCTCCTTTTCACGTCTTCCTGTTCAGTTGTTCTTTCAGTTCGATTTCGAGTCGCACCTTCCGGGTTTCCAAGCTCATGTCACGTCATCCAGGGGCTGTCGGTACCGCATCCGGTAATCCGCGCAATGCCGACCGCTCGCCTCCACGCGTCTTGCGCCCACCAGCTCGAAGCTCATCAGCACGCAATCCGCATACGTCCACCCCAGGTCATCCACCAACGTGCCGCGTTCGCCCACCTGGTCCGAGATCGCCCCCATCCTCTCCAGCAGCCCGCTTCCCGAGCTTGCCGTCAGCGTCCCTTCCTGAACCACCTCGCGTCCCGGGCGTCCCATCATCAGGTGATGTTCCCCGTCCAGCCCGGGAAACCGGCTCACCCGCACCGACTCCTCCACCGCCTGAACCATCACCCGGCTCGGACCCGAATCGAACAGACTCAACCCTCTGAAGCTCGCCATCGTCACCCCTTCTCAACTGATGCTCACCGGCTTGCTTACGCCGCTCGCCGATCGACACACGAATCGCAGTGTCGTCACCGACACCCCTTCCGCCTCGTTGCGGAATCGCGTGCTGTGACCCGCCGCCACCGCGCTTCCCGCGCTCACGCTCACCGTCCCGCTCCCGTCCGCCTTCTCCACCGTGAAGCTCAGCGCGCCGCTCGTCCCGGGCGTCACCTGCACCGCCGCCTCCACGTCTTCACAGTCGATCTCCAGAATGGTGCTCGGATGCTCCACCTCCACGTGGCTGTCGTAGCACTCCCCATCGCCGCGTTCTTCTCTCAGATCTCCGGGCTTCACGATCAGCCTCGCCTCGCGGCACCCCGGAAGCGCCGATCCCGCGAACGTCACCTCATGTGGATTGATCAGCCGAACCGTCACGTCTCGTCCTTTCACTCTCCGCCGCGCTCAACGTAATACCCGCACGATCCCGACACCCGAACTTCCACCAGCGGCGCCTGCCGCTCCTTCCCCACCTCCGCCTTGCCCCGTTCGGTGGCTGCGCCTTCGTTCGTCGCCGACGCCAGCCCGCTGCGCGTCACGTCCGCAAGCACCGCGTCCCGTGCCGCCTCCGCCAGCCCCAGCGCCGTCTCCAGCCCGCGCGCTTCTTCCGGATCACGCACCACGATCGACACCACGAACTTCACCCGTCCCGACAGTTCCCCGCGTTCAGCACCGCTCAACTTCTCCTGTGTTTCTTTCCACAGCACCAGGCCCGCCGGAAATCCCGACGCCGGAACCTCCACGTTCGACTCGCACACCGTCGTCAGCACGGTCCCCAACCCCGCCACGCTCCCCAGCGCCTCCTCCACGTCCTTCAGGATCTGCCAGTCCCTCACCGACATCGCGTCCTCTCCCTTCCACCGTACCCCATTGCAACCTCACCCAGCTCCATGGTCTGCCCATCCTGTGCTGTTTCTGTTGTTCGCCTTGTTTTGGCGGTTGTGATTCGCATGGTGTTTCTCTTCGCGTGCCCTTCGCATTTGCTGTTCACGCTCACTCGGGCCACGAATCTCCCTCGTCCTCCACCCGCAGCCTCACCGAATGACCCGTTCGCGTCTTGTCCGCCACGCCGTCCGCGTTCATGTCGAACTTCACTTTTGCCGCCGCCACCGCCGTCTTATACAGGTCCCCGTACACCTGCGCTTTCTGCCAGAACAGGTCTCCCGACTCGCTCGCGCTCGCCCGGAAGATCACCTCCAGCACCCGGAATGCC
>CAZVTD010000052.1:9369-14842 GCA_964629945.1 uncultured Planctomycetota bacterium
ACCCGCGCCTCCGCCAACTCATCCTCCGCGAACTCCTTCTCGTCTCCCGTCACCCCGAACCGTTGGCACAGCTCGAAATGCGCCTCCTCGTGCTGCGCATCGAACGTGTGGATCTCGTAGCTCACTCCCGTCTGGGTTGAAAGCAGTCGTCCGGGGACTTCCAGCGTCAACTGGGGCGCCGTCGCCTCGCTCACCGTTGCGAACAGGTCATACACCCCCGTCTTCACCAGGTGCACCACGTGTCCCGCGCTCACCCCCGCCCTCACAAAATCCGCCCCGCTGTCCACCAGTCTCGCGCTTCCTGCGCTTGTGCTCCCGCCGGTCCCTCCCGGCAGTTTCTGCGCCGGGATCTTCGCCAGACGGAACACGTCGGGCTCCCACTTCATCAGGTCCGCGTCCTTCGAAAAATTCGCCATCGCCCTCATCTCCCTCCGTTCAACTCATCCACGACATCGCCCAGAGTCTTCAGTTCCACGTCTTCCCCCAACAACCCGCCCTCGCTTGCGTTGATCACCCGCACTCCAGCAACCCTCAACACCCGGCACGCCCCCAGCACCCACTCCGCGGCCGACAGGTTCGCCTGGTCCGTCAGCACCGCGTTCCCCTCGATGTCACGTGCCACCAGGTAATCCGCTTCCGCCTCATACTGCAGCGGCTCGTCATATCGTCGCCACCCCCCGCTGAACGCAAAGTCCATCCCCGCCAGCACGATCACCCGCGGCCTCAACGCCCGCGCAACCCAGCACAGCCCCGCGCAGCGCGCATCAGGCGCCTCATCCAGTCTCATCACCCTCGCTTCGCGTGCTTCGCCCCCTGCGTACCACACCCGCCGGCCGAAACCCAGCACGTTCACCCGCACGTCCGTCCCCACGTTCAGCACACCGGTCGTTCGGCCCAGATAGCGTCTCTCCCACGCCTCCCCAGCCTCGAACTCCTCCCCGCAGAACAGATACTTCAGCCGTTCGCTCGGAATCACCAGTCCCGCGTCCTCAACGCCTACAACGGCCCCGGTGCCGATGCGCCCTATTTCGCTTCGATTTTTGCGCAGACCGGGGCCGTCGCCGAATACCCACACGATCTCTTCACTTGTCACCGCATCCGCCGACTTCTTCACTCGTCCTGCGTTCGCGGCGTAATTCAATTCCCACCTCCTCAATCGCCCGATGTCATCCTTCCCCGCCCCGCTTGGGATCATGAGCCGTCCTCCGTCGAAGTCGGGCCCTGTCGGCCGTCGGAGCACTCGCTCGTTTGTTTCCGTCCGTTCGACGGAATCTCGAAACACTCCGTCTCGACCGGTTCCTCGCAAACGGTTTGGGGAAGGATGCACCATCTCAACCTCTCCTCGCGGCGATGCCGCGACTCAACTGTTCACCTGCTCAGTTGCTGTTGCTGCTTCTCATTCCGCATTCTCCCGCGACAAGCGGTCCTTCCGATGCGGCGATAAGCTGCCCGAAGTCGGGACGCGTCCGCAGCTCTCACTCCGAGCCCGTCACGCCGTACACCCGTCCGTGGAACCGCTCGTTTGCGCACTCCAGCGTCAGTTCCGCCACCACCTGGCCCCGGCTCCCGTCGCTCGTCTTCGCCAGTTCCTGGTAGTGGATGTCGTCGATCACCGCCAGCGACAGCTCGCGGCTCGTCAGCGCATAGCAGCTCCCGCTCGTCACCTGACGGTCCGGAAGGATCGTGAACACCCCGAACGGACTCACCCACTGCGTCACCCGAACCCCGCCGATCCGGTCCGAAGGCGACACCATCAGACTCCCCACGTTCCACTCGTGGATCACGCTCAGGAACAGCCCGTCGCACAGCAGAACGTCCGGGTTCCCGCCGTTCTCCCAGATCCCGCGCAGAAATCCGTTGAACTCGTTGATCGACAGCGCGCCGCTCGCGTTCAGCGTCTCGCTCGTCAGCCACGTGTCCAGCCCCGCCAGCGCTCGCGCCGTGCTGTCCGAACCCGCCGACGCCTTCCCGCGAAGCAGTGCCCGTTCGATGTCCAGCGCCAGCTCCAGCGCCTGCTTCATCACCTGATACTCCAGCTCGTTCCCTTCCGTCGCCCTCACCCGCTGCATCGTCCGGCTCACGTCCACCGGCCGGATGAAGATCTGGGTATAGTTGCTCTTCTCGCTCTTCGTCGTCGCCAGAGCTTCCGGACCCGCGTTCTCCGCCTGTGCGTTCGTCAGGATCGTGATCACTGCGTCTGCCGCGTGCGTCGCACCCGTCGTGCCGGCGAACCCACGGCTCACCGTCAGGTCGTTCCCGTCCACGCTGCTCACACGCAGATACTCCGAGTCCACCACCACCACGTCGCCTTCGCCGAACAGACTCCCGTCCGTCACCGTGATCTCCGTCGCGTCCGACGCCACCGTGTCTCCCTCGTCGATCGTCGTGCTCCGCGTGTTCGGAGCGTCCTCGATCCACTTGTGGTCACGGTCCGTCGCCCGCTTCCGGTTCAGATACGAATACAGCGGCGCGTCGTACGCGGCCCCGAATCGCACTGCACTCGACAGGTCCTCCAACACCCCTGCACTCTGGTCATACGTCGACATGTTCCCTCTGATGTTCGACATCCTCACTTCTCCTTTTCTCTTTCCTCAGACTTGTTCTTAACGAATCCTCATATTCCCGACGCTGTTTCCCGGAACCGACATCCCGCTCGGAAGCCTCTTCGCGAATGCCTTCCTCACCCGACCCGACAGCGTCTCCTCTTCCGTCTCACGTCGCGCCCTCGGCGTCCCGCCGCCGGGCGTCCCGCTCGGCACCCCTCCCCCCGCAAGCTAAGGCCGCGCCCCCAGCCGCGAGTCCATCGCCTCCTCCAGTCCTTCCACTTTGCGGGCTTCCAGGTCCACCTTCACCCCGCTCATGTCCAGCAGCCGGCCGGCCGCGTCCGCGTCGATCACGCCGCGCTCACGAATCAGTTCCCTGAACCGACTCTCCACCAGCGCCTCTTCCGCCAGGGCCCGGCTCTCGCTCGACGCCTCCATCGCCACCTTCACCTTCTCCGTCACGCCTTCCCACGCCCCCTCCTTGAGACCCACGGTTGTCGCAACGGCCTTCAGCATCTCTTCCAGCTTCCGCTCGTTGGCCCGCCTCCGTGCGTTCTCCGCCCTCAGTTCCCGGACATAGCTCGCCGGAAAGCTCTCTTCCTCCCGAACCACGTCCTCTCCCGCCTTCACCTCGTCCACGGGCTGCTCCACCTGGCCCTCGACCTCCTCAGCCATTGCTCCCTCCACTTCTTTTCTTAGGACTTCTTTGTTCATCTCGTTACTCGCCTTCTTCTGTTTTTCTCTTCTGTTCGCCGGACGGTGTTGTTATGGCTCGCGTGCTGTTCTTCGCGGGCCGTTCGCATTTCACCCCAACCCCTCAGGCAGCACGTTCATCTCGAACGTGACCTCGCACTCCAGCCGCCTCATGAACGCCTGGGCCGTCTTCGGCGTGAACCGCTTCCCTTCCCGATGCACGGTATCCACCAGGGCCGTCTGCTTCATCAGTTCGATCTCGCACGCACGGAACCGCTTCGCCCGTTCCTTCACCAGGTCCATCAGCGGCTTGAACTCCATCATCAGCGCCACCCCCGACCGGGCGCTGCTGCTCGTCCTCACCGCCGCCATCGGCACCATCGCCGTCTCATAGCTCCACCGGTACAGCCGCTCGATCAGTTCCATGAACTCCTGAAGCTTCAGGTCCGGAACGATGTACTTCGCGTCTCCGCCTTCTCCCGTCCGGATTGCTCTTGCCGATCCCACGTTCACGCTCTCCAGATCATCCGGAAAGTTCACCAGCACCAGTTGACTCCAGCCCTGGTCGTGCGCGTTCTTGTCCGCGATCGAAAGCAGCTCATTCACGAACTTGTTCACCTCCACCACGTCCCGGATGTCCGACAGACCCCACCAGTCTCCCGCCTGTGCCGGAACGCGTCCCCGGAAGTGCACCCACGGAATGATCCCGTAAGGGTTCGCCAGTTCCCCATCCGGATGGAAGCTGCGGTCCAGTTCCCAGTACGCGCTGCGCGAATCCGCTGCACGGAACACACCCATCTCCGTCGGCGTGTAGATCTCCGCCCGCAGGAAGCTTTCCCCGCTGAACAGGTCGTCGATCACCACCTCCACCAGCAGCGCTTCCAGCGATTCCGCGTTCTGTTCGCTCACCCAGGGCGTGCAGTCTCCCAGGTATCGCGTCCGGAACGCCACGCGTCCCAGCCGCTCGTCGTAATAAGGCCCCACCAGGTGCGATCCCAGGATCGACGCCTCCAGCGCGATCCCGCTGGCCACCGAATCGAAGTGATTCACCTCGTAGATCTCACGCAGTCGTGCGTTCATCGCCTCGTCTGCGCACGTCCGTTCCACCTTCCCCCCGTACAACCCGTCCCGGATCTTCTCAGGCCCCCCGCGGCTGATGTTCAGTCCCCGCAATCTCATCCGTCGTGCCAGCCATGCGTCGTCCTCTTCCCGGTAATGTTTCTTCACGTACCGGTCCGCCAGCGCCGCACGTCCCCCCTCGTAGAAGTCCAGCAACGTCCGGTAGTCCTCGCGACGCTGTTCATCCGCCTGTCGCTTCAACTGCTCGCGGATGCTCCGCACCAGTTCCACCGTCACGTCCATCTGTCCCTCGTAAAAAGCCGTCATCCGCTCATTCTCCTTCAACGCTTCGTGTGTGCTGTTGCTGCGGGCCTCTGTAACCTCTCTGCTTGCTCTCTTGCTCCTCCGGTGTTGCACCCTTCACCCTGAACCGCCGATGCAGCGCCATTCGTCAATTTTCGAGCCCCTTTCTCCTCCTCTCACCCTCACTTGCGTCAAACCCTCTCTTCCCAACTCCAGGCCTTCCAAATCCTTGTGCTCCTCGCGCCGCTCTTTTCTTTTTTCCCGTTTTCTCCGCACCCCCCCGCAACCGCTCCTCTCGTGCGCTCTCGCCTCTTTTTTCGCTTAACCCCTTGCCCCGCCGGCCCTTGTTCTCATCCTCTCCGTTCCTTCTGCTGTTGTTGCTTTTGTTCTTCGCATCTCATTCGCGTGCGGTTTGCTTCGCATGCCCTTCGCATCTACGCGAACTGCCACCTCGTTTCCCCGAACCGTCCCAGCGCGAAATACCGCAGCGCGTCCATCGCGTGATCATTCACCTTCGCCGGCTCCTCGCTCGGCGGACTCTCTCCATATTCCGTCGGGTAGTGATATGTCCGGAACTCCCGACGCGTGTTCACACAGCGCGGACTCAGCACCAGTCTCGCCCGCCCGTTCTCATCCACCTTCAGCAGCCGTCTCATCGTCTCGAATCCCTCGTGCCGCACGTTCACCCGTCCCCCGTCCTCGCGTCTGCCCGTGCACGGGATGCCCGCCTTGGCGAACTCCATCACGTAGCTCGGCCCCGTCGGGTCGCAATAGCTCCGGATTGCCCCGCCCCGCCCCCCTTCCCTCTCGTACATAAGCACGTTGGCCCCCATGTCCGAAATCGCCCGCCCGCACTGGTACACCTCAACCACCAC
>CAZVTD010000053.1:0-14713 GCA_964629945.1 uncultured Planctomycetota bacterium
GGGGGTTGTTCTCGGTTGATGGTGGGTTGTGGGGTCGTTGTCGGGGGTTGGTGTGGTGGCGGCAGGGATGTGGATGCTCGTGACGGGATTGGTCCTGGGGGCCTCGGGGGCAGCGGTTGGAGCGTGGCTGTTCTGCCGAACGTCGAATCGACGGATGCGACAACTTCAGGAACGTTCGCGACAGAGCGCGCGGCTGGCGTATCTGGGCAGCCTGGCGGGCGGCCTGGCCCACGAGATCAAGAACCCCCTGAGCACGCTGAACATCAACCTGCAGCTTCTGGAGGAGGACCTGGAGCGGGGTGACGCGAACTCGGTCCGGATTCGCACGCGATTGGAAGGATTGCGACGCGAGGTGAAACGTCTGCAGGAAGTGCTGGATGATTTTCTGCGATTTGCGCACGGGCATGAACTGCACCTGACGGAGGAATCGATCAACCAGGTGGTGGACGAGGTCCTGGTCTTCATCGGGCCGGAGGCACGACAGAAGGGGATCAACATCATCCGCGGGACGGACGGGAACCTCAGGTCCTGCCAACTGGACAGCAACCTGATCAAGCAGGCGTTTCTGAATATCCTGATCAACGCGGAGCAGGCGATGCCGACGGGCGGGGACCTGATGGTCCGAACGGCAGGGGAGGGTGACGGCGTTCGGGTCGAGTTCACGGATACGGGGACGGGAATTCCGCCGGAACACCTCGATCGGATCTGGGAGGTGTATTTCTCGACGAAAAAGGGGGGAACGGGGTTGGGACTTCCGACCGCACGGCGGAACATCGAGGAACACCACGGGACGATCGAGGTGCATTCGGAAGTGGGCAAAGGGAGCCGTTTCACGGTCCGACTGCCCCTGCGACAGCCGGCGAAGACCGAGAAGAAGACGGAGGAGTAAGCATTGACCAGGTCGATTCGAGTACTGGTGGTTGACGACAACGAGGCGCACGCCGAGGCGGTGGCCGAAGGACTGCAGCGGGACGGATATGAGACGATAGTGGCCCGTTCCGGTTCGGAGGGGGCCGAGGCGCTGAAGAGCGAACCGGTGGACGTGGTGGTGACGGACCTGGTGATGCCCGAGGTGGGAGGTCTGGAGATTCTGAAGCTGGCTCACGAGATGGACCCCAGGATCGAGGTGATCCTGGTGACGGCGCACGGGACGGTGGATTCGGCGGTGGAAGCCCTGAGGGAGGGGGCTTTTCATTACCTGCTGAAGCCCCTGAGCATCAAGGAACTCCGGCATTTCGTGGGCGAGGCGGTGAAGAAGCAGTCGCTGGTGCGCGAGGTGAAAGATCTGAAGGAGGCGGTGTCGGAGAAGTACGGCTTCGAGAACCTGGTCGGGAGTTCCGCGGGGATGCAGCGGGTGTATTCGGTGATCCGCCAGGTAGCCGGGACCTCGGCGACGGTGTTCATCCTGGGCGAGACGGGCACGGGGAAGGAACTGGTGGCGCGGGCGATTCATCACAATTCGCCAAGACGTGACCGTCCGTTCGTGGGACTGAACTGTGCGGCGCTGAGCCGGGACATCCTGGAAAGCGAGCTGTTCGGACACGAGAAGGGCGCGTTCACGGGTGCGATCTCGACGCGGGAGGGACTGTTCGAATACGCCGACGGGGGGACGATCCTGCTGGATGAGATCCTGGACATGCCCGCCGAGACGCAGGTGAAGCTGCTGCGCGTCCTGGAGGAGGGCGAGATCCGGCGGGTGGGTTCGAACAAACCGCTGAAGGTGGACGTGCGTGTGCTGGCGGCGACGAACCGGTCGCCCGAAGAAGCGGTCCAGAGCGGGCAGTTCCGACAGGACCTGTATTTCCGCATCAAGGTGGTGACGATCCAGCTGCCGGCGCTGCGCGAACGGACCGACGACATCCCGCTGCTCACGGAGAAGTTCATCGCGGAGTTCAACCAGCGTCACCAGAAGGACGTGGATGGGATCACCCACGAGGCGATGAACATGCTGGTGCGGTTCTCGTGGCCGGGGAACGTGCGGGAACTGCGCAACGTGATCGAGAACATGGTGGTGATGGCGACGCACAAGACGCTGGACGTGAACGACCTTCCGGAGAGCATCTATCACGCTCCCGAGCAGCGGAGCCTGACGGTGCCCCTGCGTGCGGGGATGTCGCTGGAGGAGGCGGAGCGGAAGCTGATCCGCGAGACGCTCGAACTCACCCAGGGCAACCGCGAGGAGGCGGCGAAAATCCTGGGCATCGGAGAACGCACCCTCTACCGGAAACTCAAGGAATACAAGCTGTCGTGAGCCGAACGCGCCGTCACGTGCGGGGCGCGGGGGCGGGCTTGAAGCCCAGCCGGCAGAAGTTCACTCGGGACAAGGAGAGGTGGAATGTCGGTGCGGAATCGCAGGGTGCAGGTGGCGACGGTGTCACAGGAGGGACTGTCGCGAGAGAAGCGGGACGAACTCATCGAACAAACCCTGGTTCGCATGGACCAGGCGGCGGCCTGTCAGCCCGACATCCTCTGTCTTCCCGAGGGATTCACGGCCTGTGACGAGGAGAGGGTTCCTGAACGGATATCGAGCTGGGCTCAGGAGCATCGCTGCTGGGTGATCTGCTCGATAAAGGTGTGCCTCGACGGGGAAAGACGCAATTCGGCAGTGCTCGTCGACCGCGAGGGCATTGTGCGGGGACGATATGACAAGATTCACCCGACTGAGGGGGAAGTCGCCTCGGGCATTCGGCCCGGACCCATCGATCCCCCCGTGTTCAGCACGGATTTCGGTTCCATCGGCATCCAGATCTGCTTCGACGTGAACTTTCCTGAGAGCTGGACACGTCTCAAGCAGAAGGGCGCCGAGATCGTGTTCTTCCCGGCGGCGTTTCCCGCCCATCGACAGCTCGGCACACGGGCACAGACGCACGAGTATTACGTGGTGTCTTCGACGCGAACCCGGTCGTCGAGGATTTACGACATCACCGGTCGCGTCATGGCGCAGTCCGGGTATTTCGCTCAGTGGGCGGTCGCTTCGCTCGGCCTGGACAAGCGGCTCTTCGAGATCGACGGTCACGTGGGGAAGGTTCGCCAGATCGAGAAGAAATACGGACGACGCGTGGAAGTGGCGTGGTATCACGACGAGGACTGGTTCACGCTGGACTCGCTTGACCCGGAGCTGGCGGTGACAGACCTCATCGAGGAGTTCGAGTTGACGCCGCTTTCGGATTACATCAGGCGAAGCGCAGCAGTGCAGGACAAGGCACGCGGGTGATTTCCCGGGTTTGCGCCCGGTGGGTCAGGCGTTCACCGGTCCGTGTCAAGGACTTCCTTGAGCAAGTCCTCTTTGGGTTCCCGAGAGAACAGGATCGTGCCGATGGCCTGTACGGAGGCCCCGGCGGGAAGGTCGCCGAGGAGGGGATCGACCTCGAGGATCGCCCGGTCGGAGTTCACCTGGACCTGTTGGCCCGGGTTCCAGTGGATGAGCATTCGGCGCGAGCCGGCGGTGTCGGCAAGAATGGCCAATGCGCGATCTTCCTGAATCACGCAGCGATCATGGTCTCCGGAGGGGGCGTGGAAGCCGGTGAGCCCGGAATAATCGCAGGTGAATCGGGTCAGGATGCCGGTGAAGTCCCTTTGGGTGCCGTTGCGAAGCGTGAGCACAAAGTCCAGACGCGGCCCCGTGACCTTGAGGTCCAGGGTGAGATGGACACCCGGAACCGACGGACTGTCGAGGTCGAGTCGAGCGGTGCGTTCGTCCGGTGCGACATTCCAGGGATTGTGCCGACGGTAAGAAGGCAGGACGGAAATCTCGGAATCACAGGTGGCGCAGCGGACGGTCTTGCTTCCGACGGGTGCGGTGAAGAGGGTCGCCCGGGAACACGTGGGGCAGGGGAGGATGAAGGCGAGGTCGTCTGAGGAGAACAGGGTCGTGGAGGCGGAAGCGGAACGGATGAACTCTGGAAACGCAAGGAGGACGTGGCCCCCGTCGGGCCAGGGAGGTTCGACACGCAGGGCGTAGGTGGAGAAGGTCTCGGGGGTGAGGGCTTCGGGGTTTTCGGCACGCACGCGGACGGGATGGTGCTCATAGCCACAGCCGGGTACAAGAAGCACGGCGAGAAGGAACCAGCACACCAGAAAGCGTGCGACGGAGCGTTTCATGGCGGGACTCAGTCGGTCTGATCGTCGTCTTCGTCGGAATCGGCCAGTCTGTCGAGCAGGGCGTCCCAGTCGGTGGTGGCAATCTCACTGCGGCTGATGCGCCGCATCTGGCTGAACTTTTCCTTCTCCTCGGGGTGACTGAAGTCCTCGACGGTCTGGCCGGGTTCCGGACCGCGCTGACCGACCGTGGAAGGATCTTCGTAGTCCTGTATCTTCTCCTCGAAGAAGTCGTTGAGTCGCTGGAGGAGCCGGTTCATCTGTCTCAGGGTCCTCAGGATTTCGGCATTGCGTGCCTTCCAGGCAAGTCGTGCCGGGTTCTCCATGAGCTTGGAGAGCCGGCGCATCTGGTCGGCGGACCGTTCGAACCGCCGTGCGAAAAGTCCCATTTCGAGCAGGAACTCCTCGGGCAGCCGAACGCGTCGTCGCCGACTGAGCAGCCAGCGGGCGGTGTTGATGACGGCGAACCCCAGGATGAGTCCAGTGGCGATGAGCAGGGCATCGTGAAAATCCAACTGGGCCAGGCTGATGTGCACCACGTGAGCCTCCCGGCGAGCAAAAGGACGTTTCCCCGCTTCAGAATAGCCCCTGGTGGGACCGGCTGCAAACGAAAAGCGTGGGTCAGGACCGCAGGGACAGCATAGCGCGTGCCAGGTCGAGGTCCTCGGGGGTGGTAATCTTGAAATTCCTGGGACTGCCGGGGACCACGACCACCGGTCGTCCGGTCCGCTCGACAAGCTGGGCGTCGTCACTGGTCCCGGCAAGGTGCTTCCCCGCATAGGCGGCCTGGATGATGTCGCGACGGAACACCTGGGGGGTCTGGGCCTGCCAGAGCGCGGTGCGGTCGAGGGTTCCGGTGATCCTGCTGCGGCGGACCTGCTTGAGCGTGTCCACGACGGGTGTGGCCAGAATGGCGGCGCCGGTGGATTGAGCCTTCGCGATGACTTTGTGGATCAGCTCGGGAGGGGTGAAGGGTCTGACGGCATCGTGGATGAGGACGAGATCGGCGTCGTCACTGATGCACTTGAGTCCCTGCTTGACCGAATCGAAGCGCTGGGATCCGCCGGGGATGACGTTGCTGACACGCAGACGCGTGAGGTCCTGGCCGAGCTCCTTCTGGATGAGTTGAACGTCGGCATGGTTGACGACCAGGATGATCTCACGGATGGACTTGACCCGGACGAGGTTGCGCAGGGTGTACAGCAGGATGGGTCGCCCGGCGATCGTGAGGAGAGGCTTGCGGACACGGGTGTGCATCCTTTTTCCGAGACCCGCACCCGCAATGATGGCCGATACGTAGGGCTGTGCCATGATAAACTCGCTTGGGGCTGAACCCCTCTGAGACCTTCCCGTTTCGGGAACTGGACAGCAACGAAGGGCAATCCCCGGTCCTACGAGGCGTTCTGCTGACGGGGCTTGCCGAAGATCATGCGTCCGGCACTGGTCTGGAGGACGCTGGTCACGCAGATGCGGACGTTCTGGTCGACGAGCTGCCGGCCGTTCTCGACGACCACCATAGTGCCGTCTTCGAGATATCCGACGCCCTGGCCGGCTTCCTGGCCGTGCTTGATGATCTTGACCGCGATTTCCTCGCCCGGCAGGACGACGGGCCGGACGGCCTTGGTCAGGTCATTGATGTTGATCACTTCGACGCCCTGGAGCTGGGCGATCTTGTTGAGGTTGAAGTCGTTGGTGACGACACGTCCGTTGACCATCGCGGCAAGCTTGACCAGACGCGTGTCCACGGGATCGACAGAATCCATGAGTGCGTCGCGGACTTCCACGCTGACGTTCTCACTCTTCCGAAGACGGTTGAGCATGTCCAGTCCACGTCGGCCCCGGTTCCGCTTGATGGAATCGGCACTGTCGGCGATGGCCTGGATCTCGTCGAGGACGAAGCGTGGGACCACCAGCGGCGCCTCGAAAATGTGGGTCTCGACAATGTCGGCGATGCGTCCGTCGATGATGACCGAACTGTCCAGGACCAGCGGCCGGGGACCGGTCGCCTCCTTGGAGAATCGCACGTAGGGGATGACCATGCGGAAGTCGTCCCGGGTCTGCAGGATGATGGTGACGAAGAGGTAGCAGAGGAGGACCATGACGATGAGCTCGAGTCCGGGGATGACTTCCTTGTCGAAGACCTTGAGTGCCCCGGTGAGGTCGAGCACGTAGAAGACCAGTCGTTCCAGCAGGGCGCCCAGCACGATCCCCATCGTGGCCGCCACCAGGGCGATGAGGGATTTCCGCTGGATGAGGATGTCGGCGACGACCAGGAGAAGTCCGACGATCAGCCCGATGACCCCGGCGATGAAGTTGCCGTGTTCCGGGTCGATGGCCTCACCGGTGACCCATGCGGCCAGGGCCAGCAGCACGACAAAAACGAGTCGCACCAGCCAGAGCGTCAATTTCATTCCCAGGTTTCCTCGGTCGGGGTCGGTGTTCGAAACCGGTCCACACTCGAACCGGTCCGGAAACTCCTATTATACTCTCTCATATGGCATATACAATTTCAGGTATTCGTCAAGTGCGAAACGGTCGGTCATCCCGGCAATATAGTCGCAGACCACGCGTCGGGTGGCCTTGCGTTCCAGTCCCTGCTGCTCGTCCTGACCGTTCGCCGGGACCGTCCACTGGCTGCACAGCGCCTCGATCCGCTTCTGATACGCAGGGGGAAGCTGGCGGGGATCCTGGGCATAGGCCTCGAAAATCTGCCGGACGAAACGGGCGGCCTTGGTCGCCATCCGGACGACACGGTGGTGACGGTAGAGCCGGGACATCAGGAAGTCTTCGAGTTCCTTCTTGAGCGGCTGAAGCTCCCCGGACAGCGCGACGAGCGGACGTTTCATGTTGCGCACGTCGTCCATCGAACCGGGGTTGGCCTGACCGATCCTGCGACGGGTTTCCTCCAGGACGTCACTGACCTCGAGGTCGATGAGGAACCGGACGGCCTGGACACGCAGCAGGTCCCCGGAAACCGTTCCATAGCGGTTGTGGACCTGCGCGACGGCACGCTTCCAAAGCTCGATCTCGTCGATGTCCTGGATCTGAATGATGCCGGATTTGAGCCCGTCATCGACGTCGTGCGAGTCATAGGCGATGATGTCGGCAACGTCGACCACCTGGGCCTCCATCGTCGGACGCTTCTCGGGCTCGAACTCGGACCCGACAAAGGCGTGGTCATACTGGGTGCGGTGCTTGATGATGCCCTCGCGGACCTCCCAGGTGAGGTTCAGTCCGGGAAAATCGGGATAGCGCTGCTCCAGATGATCCACCACGCGCAGTCCGTGTCGATTGTGCTCGAACCCCCCGTCCTCGGCCATGAGTGCGTTCAGGGCTTCCTCGCCGGAATGCCCGAAAGGCGTGTGGCCCAGAGCGTGGGCCAGGGCGATGGCCTCGGTGAGGTCCTCGTTCAGGCCGAGCGCGCGGGCGAGACTCCGCGAAATCTGCGCCACTTCCATCGTGTGCGTCAGCCGCGTGCGGTAGTAATCCCCCTCGTGGTTGACGAACACCTGGGTCTTGTATTCCAGCCTGCGGAACGCGGTGGAGTGGATGATGCGGTCACGGTCCCGCATGGCCGGCGAACGGTAAGGATGTTCGGGTTCCGGGTGGACCCGGCCCCGGCTGTCCGTGTTCTGACAGGCGTAGGGCGCCAGCTCGGGCTCTCGTCCCGCCTGGAATGTGCGATGTTCCGACGGACTCATGAACGATTCTCCCGCTCTTCCTCCAGGGCCGCCAGGAGTCGCTGGTGCAGGTCTTCGAGGGCCTGGGGGATGATCTTCACGTCGGCGAACACGGGCATGAAATTCGTGTCCCCGTCCCACCGCGGAACCACGTGCATGTGCAGGTGATCCACCAGCCCCGCACCGGCACACCGTCCCACGTTGAGTCCCCAGTTGAACCCGTGCGGATACATCACGCGGCGGAGCAACTGCTGGGCCCGGGTCGAATCCGCCATTAGGGCCGACAGTTCCTCCGGACGGAGGTTCTCCACATGGCCTTCGTGACGGATCGGCGAGATCAGCAGGTGTCCGTTGTTGTAGGGGAACCGATTCAGCATGCAGAAGGTCAATTCATTCCGCCAGAGGACCAGGTGGTCATCGTCCCCCTTCGCCGCGGCACAGAGGAAGCACCCGGCGTCCTGCTTATCGATGCCTCCGATATACGTCATACGCCATGGCGCCCAGAGATTCTGCATGGTACATACCCTCAGAGTCGAATGAACACTTCATCATAGGGTGCTTGAGACGCAAAAGCAAGCGCATTCACACGGTCCGACCCGACCCTATCGATGACAGGTGGAACACGAACCGGACGTGCATCCCGAACAGGAGGAACCGGACGTTGAGGACCCGCCTTCGGATCGGCCTCGGCGCGAGGGAGTTCGTGACGCGAACACCGAAAAGCACTTCTGAGCCTTTCGGCTGCCACACGCCGGACAACTCGGCTTCTCATCCGCCGAGCTGCGGACCAGAACCTCGAACCGCCCGCCACACTTGCCGCAATCATACTCATAGATCGGCATAACCGGCCTTTCCTGAACCCCTTTCCGTCGAGAAAATTATAACATTTGGACCCGCGTCTGCAAGTTTCCCCCACCCGGAAGCCATGTGACGGAAACAAAAAAGCCGAGCCTCGTCGGCTCGGCCTGATTCTTCTGGAGCGGGCGAAGGGACTCGAACCCTCGACAACCAGCTTGGGAAGCTGGTGTTCTACCACTGAACTACGCCCGCGTTGGACTGAAACTATTATCCCCGTCCAAACGCACTTGTCAAGAGTCCGCGGACCCCACCGCCGGCTTTTTGTTGACCCGACCGCCTTCATCATGCTATCATCGGGAACCGAAACATTGCCGGTCGTTGACGTATCCTTAACATGGGAACGGAGTTGTGATGAAGCGGGTGACGCTGGGAAAATCGGGTCTCTCCTGCAGCGAACTGGTCTTCGGGACCCTCTCGATGGGCAAGCTCCAGGCCGGTCTGCCGCCTCGCCAAGGCGCCGAAGTCATCGTCCGGGGCGTCGAACTGGGCATCGACTGCATCGACACCGCCCAGCTCTACGGCACCTATGAACACGTGGCCCTGGCGCTTTCGGAATTGGGACACGACGCCGACGGCGTCCGGATCATCAGCAAGAGCCACGCCCGCACCGCCCAGGACATGCACGACGCCGTCGACGAAGCCCGCCGCGTGATGAAGCGTGACGTCATTGACGCCTTCCACCTCCATGGTGTGCGTTCCACGGAGGACTTCGAAGGGCGCAAGGGAGCCTTCGAGACCCTGCTGAAGCTCAAATCCCAGGGGGTCATCGGCGCCATCGCCGTCAGCGTCCACGGATTGGCGGGTCTGGAACCCGTCTATGACTGCGACGACGTGGACCTGGTCATGCCCAGCATCAACAGCATGAGCATGGGGATCAACGACGGAACCCTCGAACAGATGCTCGAAGCGTGTCGGCGTCTGAAAGCGAAGAGCAAGGGCATCTATGCGATGAAGCCTCTTGCGGGCGGACACCTGCACGCGAGCGTCTCGGAAGCGATCAACTTCGTGCGTGCCCTCGACGAGATCGACGCCGTTTCGGTCGGGATGAAGACCATCCCCGAGCTCGAAATGGACGTGACGATCTTCGAGGACCGTCCGGTTCCGCCCGAACTCTGCGAACGCGTCCAGTCCCGTGCCAAGCGGCTGTTCATCTATCCCATCTGCATCGGCTGCGGACGCTGCGTCGAAACCTGTCAGCAGGAAGCGCTCACCCTTCGGGACGGCAAAGCCGTGGTGGACATGACCCGGTGCATCCTGTGCGGCTACTGTGCGGAGGATTGTCCCCAGATTGCCATCCGCGTGATCTGAAGCCCTTCAGCGTCCGAACCGTCCCGCCAGCTCTGCCAGGTCGAAGAACAGCGTGGTCGGTCTCCCGTGCGGACACGTCGCCGTCCCCGGCATGCGGTCCCGACGCGTCAGGATGCTCTCCATCTCCTGCCGGCTCAAAGGCTGTCCTGCCTTGACCGCCCCCTTGCAGGCGATGACCTCGGCCACCTGTTCGATCTTCGCATCGGCGGGCTGGTCCGCTCCCTCGATCAGCGCGTCCAGCATGTCGCGCAGCAGCCTCGCCGGGTCCTCGCGACCCAGAAGCTCCGGCACCGAATGCAGTGCCAGCGACCCCGGCCCCGCCGCCGTCACCTCCAGACCCGCCCGACGCAGAAGCTCGGCGTGCTCGGCCGCCGTCAGGATATCCGCCTGGTCCGCCTCGATCATCGCCGGGGTCAGAAGCCGCTGTGACTCCATCGACCGAGAACGCAGCCGAGTTACTGTCTCCTCATAAAGGATGCGTTCGTGCAGCGCGTGCTGGTCGATCAGTGCGAACCCGTCGTCGGTCTCCTCCAGGATGAACGCATCGTGAATCTGCATCACCGAGCGGGTCACCAGCATGCGAGGCCCCGGACCGGATGAACCGGCCGCCCCTGTCATAACCGATTGCATCGGCCGTGTCGTCGTCGATTCGGGCTTCCACAGATCGGGCTGTCGCGAGCGGGCGTCGCTGCGCAGGAAAAACTCCCCGATCTTCTGACGGATGCGCTCGCGACGGTCTTCGAGCGTGCCCAGCTCGTCCCCCGGCGCCTGCGACGGGGATTCCTCCTCCAGTCGCCGGCTGATCAGCGAATGAACCGCGGTGAAGACACGCGAACCGTTGCGCAGCCGAACCTCCAGCTTCGCCGGGTGCACGTTCACGTCCACCTGGTCCGGCTCGATGCGTGCGAACAGGAACGCGATGGGGAATCGACCCTTCTCGATGCGGCCGGCATACGCGTTCACCACCGCCGCCGTCAGAACCTTGTCCTGAACGAACCGCCCGTTCAGAAAGATGAGAATGCTGGAACGGTTGGCACGGGTATGATCGCGTCCGGCCAGCCATGCCCGAAGTTCCAGGTAGCCGTCGCCGCCCTCGACCTCCACCAGCGAACGCGCCAGTTCCCGTCCGAACAGCGTCCCGATGCGCTGACGCAGGTCCGTCACTGCGGGCAGCACGCACACCGTCTTGCGGTCATGGGTCAGTTCGAAGTGGATCTGCGGACACGACAGCGCGATACGCTGCACCACGTCCGTGATGTGGGCCAGTTCAGTGGACTGCTTCTTGAGGAACTTCAGCCGGGCCGGCACGTTGAAAAAAAGATCGTGGACGGTGATGTCCGTCCCCGTACGGGCGGCGCTCTCGCGGACGGGGCCGACCTTCCCGCCGATCACCTCGATGGACGCCCCGCCCAGTCGGTCCGCCACCCCCGTCACCGCCTGCACCCGCGAAACCGCAGCAATCGAAGGCAGCGCCTCGCCGCGGAACCCCAGCGTCTTTACCGCAAAAAGATCGTCCGCCTGCTGCAGCTTGCTCGTCGCGTGACGGGAGAACGCCAGCGCCAGGTCCTCCGGAACGATCCCTTCCCCGTCGTCGATCACACGGATCAGCTTGATCCCGCCCTCCAGGAGTTCCACCGCGATCCGCGATGCCCCGGCGTCCACCGCGTTCTCGACCAGTTCCTTCACCACCGAGGCCGGTCGTTCCACCACCTCGCCTGCGGCGATCTTCTCGGCCACCTCGGGGGGAAGCTGTCTGATGCGTTGCATGGAAACTCCCTGGATCACGCCCACCCCATCTTAACGTGGGCGAGGTCTCCGGTCAATCGCATTGCCGACAAGTGGATTTCAACGCCCCTGGGCGTCCAGGTAACTCTGGAGGATCATCTGGGCCGCAATGATGTCGCGACGCTTCGCTCGCTTCTTGCGCGAAAGGTCCCCCTCCAGCATGGCCCGCTCCGCTCGAACCGTGCTCAGACGCTCGTCCCACAGGATCACCTCGATCCCCAGACGCTCACCCAGCACTCCGGCAAAGGCCCGCGCCCCCTCGACGGCGGGACCGGCACTCCCGTCCATGTTCAACGGCAGCCCCACCACCACCTTGCGCACGTCACGCTCGGCCACCACCTTCTCGATCTGTGCCAGCAGAGCCTCCATGTCCGAGGCGGGAACCATCCCCACCGGCTGCGCCGTCAGTCCCAGCGGATCACTGGCCGCCAGGCCCACGCGAACCAGCCCATAATCGATGCCCAGCACGATCGGTTTGCGTTCCAACGTCATGAACTATTCCTCAGAGCAGACCTTCGCGGCCCATCCGTTCCAGTTCCGACACCAGTTTCTTCACGTCTCCCGCCCGATCGCGATGGGCCACCAGCGTCGCATCAGGCGTATGCACGATGATCAGGTCCTCCACGCCCACCGTGCCCACCAGGTGGTCCTCCCCGACCACAACGATGGTGTTCCGGGTCTCCAATCCCACGTGCTGGCCGACCACCGTGTTCCCCCGGGCGTCCTTGGGATGATGTCCCGCCACCGAAACCCACGTCCCCACGTCGTCCCAGTGATAGTCCGTCTCGACCACGAAGACGTTGCCGGTCTTCTCCATGACCCCATAGTCGATGCTGATCTTCTCAAAGCGTGCGTAGCACCGCGCCAGGACCTCCTGCTCCTGCTTGCTGCCCAGGGCCTGTGCGATCTCGTCCAGCAGCAGCGCATGACCCGGCAGGTGCTTGTGGATCTCATCCAGAATGCTCCCCGCACGCCAGAGGAACATCCCTGAGTTCCAATAGAACTCCCCGCTGGCGATGAACTGCTCGGCCGTCGCCTGGTCGGGTTTCTCCCGGAAGCATTTCAGCTTGAACACCGAAAGGGCTTCGTGCTGATCCACCTTCACCCCGCGTTGAAGGTAGCCGAGCTGCGTGCTGGGATACGTCGGCTGGATGCCGAACGTGACCAGGTTCCCTGGCTTCTTGGCCGTATCCATGCCCGCGTGCACCGCCGCCCAGAAGCGATCCACCGGCTCGATCACGTGGTCCACAGGCATCACCAGCATCAAGGCGTCCGGGTCCAGGTGCGCCAGGCGCACCGCCCCGTAACCGATGCAGGCGGCCGAGTCGCGACCCATCGGCTCCGCGATAATGTTCTCCGGGGGAAGCTCGGGCAGCACCCGCCGGATGTCGCTGGCCCGCTCCGTCGGGGTGATGATATAGATATCCTCGGGGGCAAGTTCCGCCCGGGCACGCGCCACCGTGTCCAGCAGCAGAGGCCGGTCGCCCAGGAGCTTCAACAGATACTTCGGGGTGGCCTGGCGGCTCAAAGGCCACAGCCGCGTCCCCGCACCACCCGCCATGATGAGCGCTTTCAGCATGTTCACCCTCCGAGACGACCACGGGTTGCTTCCGGTCTGGACACATTAGCAGTGCCGGACGGGTCCTGTCAAGGCTGTTGACATGGACCCCTTCGGAGCCTACCATAAGCGCACTTCTCTGGAGGCGGACGTCATGACGGAACGGCTCATCTCGATCAAAGCCACGCTCTCGTCGCACGGACAGGAGCACGTGCTGGCGTGGTTCGACAAGCTCTCGGACGTGGAGCGCGACGCCCTGTTGTCCCAGCTTGAGCACATCGACTGGGACCAGGTGGAGTGCTTTCACCGGCTTCTTCAGGGCGGCCCCGCCGTGTCCGACCTCTTCCGGGACATGCAGCCCGCCGAGGTCGAGATCTGTC
This sequence comes from uncultured Planctomycetota bacterium, assembly GCA_964629945.1. Lineage (GTDB taxonomy): Bacteria > Planctomycetota > DG-23 > DATKVD01 > CAZVTD01 > CAZVTD01. Next base: position 13,668 of record CAZVTD010000053.1, read on the forward strand.
CACCCGACGGCGCACGCACAAAGCAGCTTGCCGACCTCGGAAAGCGGCTCCTGCGTGCCGGAAAGGTCGCTGTGGTCACCGTCGCGGGAGGGCAGGGGACCCGTCTGGGGTTTGACGGCCCCAAAGGGGCCTTCCCGGCCACCCCGGTTCGACATAAGCCGCTTTTCCAACTGCACGCCGAGAAGATCAAAGCCCTGGGCGAACACTGCGGACGACCGGTCCGCTGGTACGTGATGACCAGTCAGGCCAACGATGCCGCCACCCGGGAGTTCTTCGCCGCGCACGATCACTTCGGCCTGAAACCTTCCGAAGTCCGCTTTTTCAGCCAGCCGATGGTGCCTGCCCTCGATGCCGAAGGACGTCTGATCTTGGAGAGTCCCTCTCGGATCTTCATGTCGCCCAACGGTCATGGCGGGACCCTGGAAGCCCTGGTGAACTCGGGCATGGTGGCCGACATGGAGCGGCACGGGATCGAACAGGTCTTCTACTTCCAGGTCGATAATGTCCTCGTGCGGGTGGCGGACCCCGTGTTCATGGGACTGCATCACGCCACCGGTGCCCAGATGTCCTGCAAGGCCTGTGCCAAGCGCGACGCCGATGAGAAATTGGGTGTCCTGGTCCGCGTGCACGACAAGATCCACGTGGTCGAATACAGTGATCTGCCCGGAGATTTGGCTCAAAAACGGGATGCCGATGGACGCCTGCGCTTCCGGGCCGGCAGCATCGCCATCCATGCCTTCCGGGTCGATTTCATCCGTCAATTGGGCTCCGGACAACTCGCTTTGCCCTGGCATGTCGCCTATAAACGGGTCTCTTTCGTGTCGAAAACAGGCGAATTCGTGTCGCCAAAGACCCCGAATGCGTTCAAATTTGAGCGGTTTATCTTCGACGCGCTCCCCCTGGCCGAACGCGTGGCCTTGCTGGAAGTCGAACGCTCCCAGGACTTTGCACCCATCAAGCAGCCCACCGGCAACGACTCCGCCGAAAGTGCCGCGCGCGCGCTCACCGAGCAGGCGGCGGCATGGTTGGAGGGGGAGGGGGTGGGG
>CAZVTD010000054.1:0-13639 GCA_964629945.1 uncultured Planctomycetota bacterium
CATCATGCGTTCCCACAACCTCAAACCGGGCGACACCATCTGGGTCGTCACCAGCCGACAGACCGGACTGGACCGCATTCGCATCAAGCGCAAGCTCACCATCCTCGGCTCGCTCAGCTTCGGCCTCTTCGAATACGACCGTGAGGTCGCCTACGTCGACCGCTCGCTCGCCGCGCTCCTGCGCGACTGTCCGGACGACTCCGCCACCGAGATCCGTGTCCGTCTCAAGCCGGGCGTCCCCCTCCAGCAGGGCAGCGCCTCCGTCGCCGGCATCATCGACCCGTCCGAAGAGGTCCGTCCCAGCTATCGTGTCGTCACCTTCCAGCAGACCTCCAACATGTTCAAAGCCATCGAGAGCCAGCGTTCGCTCTCCCGCTTCATCCTCTCCTTCCTCTTCCTCGTCTCGGGGCTCGCCGTCGTGGCCGTCCTCTTCCTCATCATCTTCCAGAAGCGCCACGACATCGGCGTGCTGCGCTCGCTCGGACTTTCCGCCCGGGGCGTCGCCGGCATCTTCCTCAGTTACGCCGCCGCCGTCGCCGTCGTCGGGGCCACCGTCGGCATCCTCCTGGGCTGGCTGCTCCTGAGCCGTCTCGATGTCCTGCGTCTCTTCATCAGACACCACACCGGGTTTGACCTCTTCCCCGCCCACCTGTATCATCTCGAAGGCGTCCCCTGGGTCGTCGATCCCGTCAATCCCCTCATCATCCTCTTCGCCTCGCTGCTGGTCAGCCTGTTGGCCGGCGCCGTGCCGGCCTTCTGGGCAGCCAAAACGGACCCCATTGAAAGTCTCAGAGGTGACTAAAACACTCGAATGCATCGACCTGCATAAAGCCTATGGCAGGGGACACGCCCGCGTGGACGTCCTCACCGGCGTGAACCTCACCGTCGCACCGGGGGAACTCCTCGCCATCGTCGGCGCCTCGGGCGTCGGAAAGTCCACGCTCCTCCATCTCATGGGGGCACTCGACCGCCCCGATTCCGGACAGGTCCTCTACGACGGCGTCGAACTCTTCTCCGGAAGCCCGCACCGGCAGGACCGCCTGCGCAACCGGACCTTCGGCTTCGTCTTCCAGTTCTACCATCTCCTCCCCGAGTTCACCGCGCTCGAAAACGTCCTCATGCCCGCCATGGTCCGCTTCGGCTCGCTCCAGTGGCTCCGCCGACGCTCCACCGTCCGCAAGCGCGCGCTCACACTCTTGGAGAACCTCGGACTTTCCCACCGCATCACTCATCGTCCCGGTCAGCTCTCAGGCGGCGAACAGCAGCGGGTCGCCATCGCACGTGCCCTCATCAACGATCCCCCCGTCCTGTTGTGCGACGAGCCCACCGGAAACCTCGACGAAAAAAACTCCTCCGAGATCATGGCTCAACTCATCGAACTCAACCGTGCCGGACAGACCATCGTCATGGTCTCGCACGACAAGGACATCGCCGCCGCCGCCCATCGGATCGTCCATCTCACCGCCGGACGTGTCGAACCTTGGCAGTCGTCTCGATGAGTTGCAAAACCGGCGGCGGCAGCCAGGGGGTCTGGGGGAAAAGGCGTTTTCCCCCAGGGGGTGACAGGGACTGTGCGCGACGAGTCGGAGCGCACAGTCCCGCCAGAGGGGTGAAACCCCATGGGGAGGTTGTCCCGGTTGTTCGGGACGACCGACGCGGCCGCCCATCGGATCGTCCATCTCACCGCCGGACACGTCGAACCCTGGCAGCCGCTTCGATGAGTGTCGAGCCCTGGAACGCACCGGATTGACCGTTCCGCACGTCTTTCCGCTTGCATATCGCGAACACCCCGCTACAATCGCCCACCCGGTTAACCATTGAAAGGGTCTGTTATGCAGCGGCTGATCTACCTCAACGGCAATCTTGTCGAGCGCGACAAGGCCGTCATCTCCGTCTTCGACCACGGGCTGCTCTATGGCGACGGTGTCTTCGAAGGCATCCGGATCTACCACGGGAAGGTCTTCGAGATCGACGCCCACGTCAACCGTCTCTACGACTCCGCCGCCGCCATCTGCCTGAATATCCCCATCTCCAGGGACCAGATGAAGCAGGACCTCAATCGCACCGTCCAGGCCAACAAGCTGACCGAAGGCTACATCCGCCTGGTCGTCACCCGGGGCGTCGGAACGCTCGGTCTTGATCCCGACAAGTGCTCCACCCCCCAGATCATCATCATTGCCGACACCATCGCGCTCTATCCCGACGAAGCCTACGAGCACGGGCTCACGATCGTCACCGTCCCCACCATCCGCAATCATCCCCAGGCCACGGACCCGCGCATCAAGAGCCTCAACTACCTCAACAACATCCTCGCCAAAATCGAAGGCAAGATCGCCGGCGCCCCAGAAGCCCTCATGCTCAACCACAAGGGATACGTTGCCGAATGCACCGGCGACAACATCTTCACCGTCCGCGACGGCGAGGTCTTCACTCCGTCGATCGCCTCGGGCATCCTCAAGGGCATCACCCGGGAGGTCGTCATTCGGCTCGCCCGTCAGGCCGGTCTCGCCGTCCACGAGGTCGAGATGACGCGCTATGACCTCTTCAACGCCGCCGAGTGCTTCCTCACCGGCACCGCCGCCGAGGTCATCGCTGTCGTCAGGATCGACAGTCGTGTCGTCGGCGACGGAACCCCCGGACCCGTCACCCGTGACCTCCTCGCTCGCTTCCGCGAATACACACGGAAGTAGCGCATCGGGCACTCCCGGATTCCCTCTGGATTCCGGCTCCCTCTCGGCTACAATATTTTCGGATCCGATCTTGGGGAGACCAGACATGAGACGTACCGCATTTCCCGTTGTTGTTTTCATCCTGTCCTCGGCGGCGCTTTGGGCCCAGGATGCTCCCAAGCCCGCCCCCTTTAACCCCAACTTCCCCTTTGCCGCCGTCGGTGATTTCTCCGACGGTCTGGCCGCCGTCGCCGTCCTCAAGCCTGATCCCGCCAATCCCGACATGACCGTCGAAGCCTGGGGATTCCTCGACCCCGCCGGAAAGTGGGCCGTCAAGCCCGCCTTTGCCCACGTGCGCAGCTTCCACGGCGGACTGGCTGCCGCCGCCATCGTCGAACCCGCACGCACCGAAAAAGTCCCCGACATCACCGGGGGGACCATCATCGTCAACGTCGATCCCGCCACCCGGTGGGGCGCCATCGACCGTTCCGGAAAGTGGGCACTCAAGCCCGTCTACGAAGCCGTCGGCGACTTCTCCGATGGACTCATCCCCTGCAACCTCAAATTCCTCTGGGGCTACGTCGACAAGACCGACAGCATGGTCGTCAAGTTCCGCTTCGTCGCCGCCGAGCCCTTCAGCGAGGGACTGGCCGCCGTGAAAATCGAAGTCATGGTCGGCAACAGACCCACCAAGCTCTGGGGCTACATCAACCACACCGGGGCCTACGTCGTCGAACCCCGCTTCGACGAAGCCGGCGCCTTCTCCAAGGGGAAAGCCGTCGCCACGCGTCAGGGAACCACCTTTCTCGTGGATAAGTCCGGCGCCGTCACCGAAGCTTCCGCCGCGGACCTCGCCGCCCTCAAGCGCACCACCACCGAAGCCCTCCTCACACCCTTCCGGAACCCCGACGGCAAGTGGGGCTACGCCGATGCCCGCGGGAAGACCATCGTCCGTCCGCAGTTCGACGAGGCCCGTCCCTTCGTCAACGGCTGGGCCGCCGTCGGACTCAAAGACCCCGAAGGACGCATGCACTTCGGCCTCGTAAGCAAAGCCGGTACCTTCCTCAAGCCTCCGGCCGAATGAACCCCGCCTCGGCGGGCCTCCTCCACCCCGCCTTGCACATTTGACTTTCCCCTCCACTCCGTTACCATGCTCGTCAGGTCACTTGGACCCCCACAAACGGAGACCGCCATGAACAAGCCGCACATCCTCATCGTCAACCCCGACCAATGGCGGGGCGACGTCCTCGGACACGTGGGCAACCCCGCCGCCGTCACACCAAACCTCGACCGCTTCGTCGATGCCGACGCCGTCTCCTTCCGCAACGCCTTCACCCAGAACCCCGTCTGCACCCCAAGCCGCTGCTCCTTCATGACCGGCTGGTATCCCCACGTCCGCGGCCACCGCACCATGTACCACATGCTCCACCCCGATGAACCCGTCCTGCTCAAGACCCTGCGCGACAACGGCTACTTCGTCTGGTGGGGCGGAAAGAACGACCTCGTCCCCGCCCAGAACGGCTTCGACCGGTACTGCGACGTCAAATACCAGGCCCCTCGTCCCCTCGCCCCCAGCCTCCACAGTCCTCAGCACAAAAACTGGCGGGGCGCACCCGACGGCGACAACTACTATTCCTTCTATCGAGGCAGACTCGACAAAGCGCCCGGCGAGGACGTCTACTACGATCACGACTGGGCCATGGTCCTCGGCGCCATCGAACACATCCGCTCCGCCCCCAAGGACCAGCCCCAGTGCATCTATCTCCCGCTCGGCTTCCCGCATCCCCCCTACGCCGTCGAAGAACCCTACTACTCCATGATCGACCGCGCCAAGCTCCCACCCCGCATCCCCGCGCCCGACGACTGGACCGGACAGCCCTCCATCATGGAGGGCATCTGCAATCCCCAACAGCGGCAGTCCTGGACCGAGTCCCGCTGGTCCGAGCTGCGCGCCACCTACTATGGCATGTGCGCCCGCGTCGACGACCAGTTCGGACGGGTCCTCGATGCCCTCCGCCGGGCCGGCATCTACGACGACACCGCCGTCTTCTTCTTCGCCGATCATGGCGACTTCACCGGCGACTATGGACTCGTCGAAAAAGCCCAGAATGTCTTCAAAGATTGCCTGGTCCGCGTGCCCTTCCTGGTCAAACCCCCGAAAGGGCAGGGCGTCAAGCCCCGCGTCTCCGATGCCCTTGTCGAACTCGTCGACTTCCCCGCCACCGTCGAAGCCCTCGCCGAAATCACCCCCGCACACACCCACTTCGGACGGTCGCTCCTTCCGGTCCTGGCCGGCGCCACCGACACCCATCGCGACGCCGTCTTCACCGAGGGCGGACGTCTGAAGGGCGAAACCCACTGCATGGAACGCGAATCCACCTCCGCCACCAATTCCGAAGGTCTCTATTGGCCCCGCATCAGTCTCCAGATCACCGATGAAAGCCCCATGCACTCCAAGGCCGTCATGTGCCGGACCCGCGACCGCAAATACGTCCGCCATCTCTACGAATCCGACGAGCTCTACGACCTTACCCGCGACCCCGGCGAAACCCGAAACCTCATCGACGACCCCGCCTACGCCGACGACGCCCGAAAACTCCGCGACCGTCTCCTCACCTTCTTCATGGAGACCGCCGACACCGTCCCCTTCACCCCCGATAAACGATAGGACAGAATAAGATCAGCCTGGCGCTGTCTTGCCGAATACACTCGCAAACAGCAATTGACCTGTCAGTTGGAAGCAGTCAGGAGGCCAGATATGCAAGTCATCACTGTCGGCCATAGTGCTCTGCAATGAGGTTCTGGAACCAGGCCAAGGTGGTTTGCAGGTCGTCGTCCCCGATCACGTCGGATATAGGAAGACTAAAAACTTCGGCATGCCGCGAGAAGTAGATGCCTAAGGAATCAATAACCGGTTTCTTTTTCAGACCCTCAATCCCGCCAATACAGGCGAGCAGGTAATAGGCCACCAGTTGGTGGAAATACTCCTGTTTTAAGTCCAACTTTTTTACGGTCTTTACCTCCAGCAACAAGCCGTCCAACAGGATGTCTGCGTCGGCACCTTTCACCATCGCAGAGGCCGTTCCGAAACCGGGGTTCAAAACACATACGTCCTTGGCCTGAAACTTCTTCGGATCGACGAGTTCAATGAGGCTCCTTAAATCGGCCAAGTCGTCTTCTGATGTGACGCCTAAATTGACCTTCTCTATGGGTGACACGCGTCTGGCGACCAGATCAAGCTGAGCCAAATGCAACGAACTGCGTATCAGGTCGTCCCCAATGACCCCCGTCCTCATGAATTGCGAATGATTCGTCTTGGCTGTCCTCAACAAGTCTCGAACGACTTCCTCGTATATGGTGGAATCGAATAACATTACTTCTGTCGATCCCGTTCTACAAATTACCTTCTCTGCCATCCACTCCGTCGTCACCGCGCCAACGTTTAACCGCTGTAGAAGAAACCGAAACAGGTAGTCAAATGCGGTGCCGACAAGCGAGTAATTCTTCGTTTTCGGTTCGGCCGCGATCTCCTTCTTCGGCAGAAATTTGGGTTTGGGGAACCTTTCTGCAAACTCCCGCCGCACCTCGGGAGACTCCAAAAACCTTTTCACACTCATTCCGTTTCTCCTCGGGAGTATAGCTTAACACCTGCCCCCCAATTGACGAAGGGTAGTATCTCTTGGTGTTTCTTGTCAAGGTTTCTTTGTCCATATTTCGGGGGTGCCGGTGCTTGGCCAATAACTCCGAGAGTATGCAATAGAAGACAGTCTGCCCCGGCTTCTTTGTTCCTGTCTTTCCTTGTGGGTACAGAGTACGGGGACAGAAAGTCTGTCCCCGGTATATCCATGCATGTCAGCTTACTTCTGCTCAGACTTCTCCTCGTTCTTCGCCTCGAACTTCAGCGCCTCCGAGTTGATACAATATCGCAGCCCCGTCGGTCCGGGACCGTCATTGAACACGTGCCCCAGGTGACCCCCGCATCGCGGACACATCACCTCCGTCCGCGCCATCCCGTGGCTCGTGTCCTCGGCCGTCGCGATCGTCGTCCCGGGCGCCGGCGCCGAAAAACTCGGCCACCCGCATTCCGAAACGAACTTCCCCTCCGACCGGAACAGCACCAGCCCGCACCCCGCGCACCGATACGCCCCATCCTCCATCGTGTTCCAATATTTCCCCGTGAACGCCCGCTCCGTCCCTTTCTCGCGCAGGATGTGATATTGCTCCTCCGTCAGTTCCTTCTTCCACTCCTCGTCCGTCTTCACCATCTTCTCGCCCATGGCGTCCCCTTCCGTTTCCTTGTCCGATTTCTGCGTCGTCGTCCCCGCAGTCGGCTGAGAGGTCTGCGTTGCTTCTTCGTTGTGACCGCACCCCGCCGACCACCAGCCCGCCAGCCCCACCGTTACCATCGCCGCCCACCGCATGGCGTCACCTCCTTCTTCTGGAAGTATAGCCCCCGTTTCCCGCTCGCGCCAACGCCGCGGCCCATCCCTCGCTCCGTACAACACATCGGGGCTCCCCTCGTCTCCCGAGAGAAGCCCCGTTTTCATCTGACCGCGTGCTGTCGTCCCGCCCTGCTCGTCTTAATACATCTCCACCGACCGTGGCCCCGCCGCATACATCAGCTGCACGTCGTGCGGACGGAACCCGTCCAGCTCCTCGAACACCACCAGCTCATTCAACTCTTCCGACGTCTTGAAATAAGGCTCCGGCAGATAGTACCGGTGCGGATATTCGATGTGCCAGTATCGTCCCAGGTTCTGCCCGTTGAAGAAGAGCTGTCCTTTCCCCAGTCCCGCCAGTTCCACGAACACCCCGCGTTCGGGGGGCGAACACTTGAACGTCGTCCGATAGCAGCTCATCCGCTCCGCCAGGTGGTGTGCCCCTTCTTCCGCCGGCGGAACCAGCGGAATGCTCAGCGACCGGAGCTGCCACTTCGTTGTCAGACGGTTCGCCTTGCGGAACGTGAACAGACGGACCGGGGCCCCCAACCGTTCCGGCTCCGCGTTCCCAAGGAACTGCACCTGCAGGTCATTCAATCCCTCGTGCGCGAACTGATCCAGTCGCAGGTCCGCGTACGACGCGTCGCGCGCCCCGTAGTGACGGTGCACCAGTTCGCCGTTCACGAACACCAGCGCAATCGACTCCACCTGACGGAGGTGCATCAGCACCCCGCATCCCTCGTCCAGCCGGAACGTCGCCGACAGCGTCGTCCCCGACTGGTTCGACACGCCCTTCTTCAGCCGCTTCATGATCTCGTCGCTGCGCCACTTCCCCACCCAGTTGGCCATCTCCCACGTGTCCAGGTGTTGTCGGCGGATCGTGTCCTTCGTCTGCCACGACAGGTTCGACAGTCTCAGTTCCCGCGCCCCGACGTAGATCTCTCCCGTGATCCCCTTGTGTTCTCCGAAGTGCTGGTGTCCGAAGCAGAATCGTCCCATGTTGTCCACCAGCACGCGCACGTCGTTCGGTCCCTCCTCCACCGGCAGCGTCAGGATGCCCTCCGTCGCACCCTCGCCCCGGCCCCACGTCGTCACGTACTGTCCGTTCACGAAAATCTGCAGACGGTCCCCCGCCTCCGTGAACAGCATCCGGGCCTCGCCGCGCTTCCGGCCCCGGATCGTCGTCCGGTACACCAGGTAGCCCCGGTCATACCCCAGCGCTTCGGGCGCCACGAACTCCCCGTCCTTCGTCGCGTCCTTCCAGCCCCGACCTTCCCCAAGAATCTCGTCCAGGACCGACCAGCTCCGCCAGCCCCGCAACAAAGGCAGCACCGGCGCCGCAGGCTTCGGCTCCAGCTTCAACGCCGTCACGTCGCCATCGACGCTCCACCGCCACGCCTCGCCGCTTCCCGCCGTCGGCACCAGTTCCCCGCTGCCCGACTTGTCCACTTCCCCCACGTACTTCGGCCCCAGAATCATCTCCGTCCCGCCCGAACTCTCCACGAACCACGCCCGAAGCGCCAGTCCCCGGCTCATGATCACCACCCGCAGAACTCCGCCGTCCTCGTGCTCCGAGCGAACCTCCCGGACCTCCGGCGCGTTCTCCCGCGGAACCTTCCCCGTCAGCACCGTCCCGTTGATCGACACCTGATACTTGAACCCCGTCCCCGCGAAGGCCGCCACCACCGGAACCTTCCCCTTGAGAACTCCCAGAATCTCCAGGTTCGAATAATCCAGCGTCCAGCCGGGCGTCAGTTCATAGCGATACAGATACGCCCCGGCGTCACTGATCGACATGTCGATGTCCAGCGGATCACGGTTCCGGAACCGCAATTGCGCCGAGCGGGCCTTCTGGTCCCGCTGACGGAACACGAACAGCATCTCACCCCGGTCGTTCCGCAGCGCACGAACCTCGAATCCCTGACTCGCGCTCGCCCGCGGTCGGCTCGGCTCCGACGTCGCAAAAAACTCCGCAAAGTTGCTCCCCACCTGGTTCGCCAGTTTCCCGGCGTAATACTTCTCCGTCAGTCCTCCGCCTTCCGACAGCGGCGCATCGTAATCATAGCTCGTCGTCACGAAGTTCGTCGCCGTCCGGTCGCTTCGTCCCCCCCAATACTCGAAGTTCGTTCCCCCGTGGAACATATAATATGAATACATCGCCCGCGCGCTCAACACCTCAAGCACGCGGCGGTGCACTTCGCGCGCGCTCTTCTGCGTCACCGTGCCGTTCCACGTGCGGAACCACCCCGCCCAGAACTCCGTCACCGTCTTCGGCGTGTCGGGCTGGACCTCCCGCAGCGCACGGATCCCCTGCGTCACGTCCTCGAACCCGTTCCACGTCTCGATCGTGTCCGGAATCCGCTCCGCAAGGAAGTTGCACGTGACGATCGGGACCGTGATCCCCGCCCGACGCAGACTCCGGTTGAGGTGCTGAAGATACGCCCGTCCCCCCGGGCGTCCCCAGAACGCATACTCGTTCTCGTTCTGCACCAGGACCACCGGACCGCCCTGCGTCACCTGGTTCTTCACCAGGATCGGAAGCACCTTCTTGAAATACCGGTCCACCGCTTCCAGGAAAACCTTGTTCTGCGTGCGATACTCGATCCCCGGCTCCGCCACGAGATACGCAGGCAGTCCCCCGAAGTCCCATTCCGCACAGATATACGGACCCGGACGGACGATCACGTACATCCCCAGCCGATGACACAACCCCAGAAACTCATTGAGGTTGCGCTCACCACGGAAGTCGAACTTCCCCTTGCTCAGTTCGTGATAGTTCCACGGAACATACGTCTGGATGGTGTTCAGACCCGCACGCTTGGCCGCAAGGATCCGCTTGCTCCACAGCCCCCGTGGAACACGGAAGTAGTGCAGGCAGCCGCCCAGGAACCATTGCGGCTTCCCGTCGATCAGGTAGCATTTCTCATCGAACGTGATCCGCCGACTTTTCGGATCTCTGGCCATGTGTTCTCCATAGCCTGACGATAACCACTCGTCTCTGCAACCCAGGTCCTGTTCGGGCTTCCTTCTTCCGCGATTCCCTCCCCGATGCCCCGTACCGCCTCAACTCTTCACGTCCGTGGAGCCCCGTCACCCTTCGGCACGGGGCTCCCGAACGGTTGTCCTCTTACGACAGCTTCGCCACCGCTTTCCGCATGTACGCCAGCGACTTCGCCGCGTTCTCGAACTCGTCCCCGGGGCCTTCTCCCTCGATCGTCGCGTACCCGTTGAACCCGTTCTTATGCAGCACCTTCATGATCTCGGCGTTCGGCACGTCCCCTTCCCCGACCGTCGCCTTCTTCAGCAGCGTGGTCGTCCGTCCCGACTTGAACGCCTCCGGATCCGTCGAGCCCGCCGGCAGCTTGACCATGTCCTTCACGTGCACCAAGCCCACCAGTCCCTTCAGCTCCTTCGCCGCCTTCAGCGGGTCCTGGTCCGTCCGCAGCCAGTTCCCCGTGTCGAACAGCGCCTTGAAGTGCTCGTCGTCCACCCCTTCCACCACCTTCTTCGACTCCGCCGCCGTCCCGGGAAAACCCGCGTGGTTCTCGATCCCCAGCGTCACCTTGTGCTCGGCACACATCGGCATCAGAGACTTGAAGCACTCGATCAGGTGGTCCAGTGCCGTCGCACTCGTGAATCCCGCGATGCTGTCCCCGCCGAACACTCTCACGTAGGGCGCCCCAAGCTTCGACGCCGTACGGATCCCGTCCCGGATTTTCTCCATCTGAACTTCCAGTTCCTTCGCGTCCTGCGTCAGCAGGTTGTCCCCCACCGAATACGTCAGCAGCTTCACCTTCGTCTTCTTCATCCAGCCCCGGACCTGCTCCTCTTCCTTCGCACGGTCCTTCCAGAAATATGCCAGCAAATCCAGCGAGTCATACCCTTCTTTCCCGCAATACTCGATGAATTTCTCCACGTCGATCTTCCCTTCCTTGAAACTGCGGTGGAAGGAATACATTGTGATCCCGATCTTCATTGAACTGTTCCTCTCTTGACTACCGTCCTGATTTCCACGCTTCATGCGTTACGAAACGCATTCTGCTGACCGCTCCCGCCTCAAATCCTCACGATCGTGAAGTCCTGTCTCTCGGAGAAAACGGACCTCCCGAACGGATATCCTTTACAGCGTCGCCACCGCTTTTCGCAGGTACGCCAGCGATTTCGCCGCGTTCTCGTACTCGTCTCCCGGGCCTTCCGCCTCGATCGTCGCATACCCGTCGAAACCGTTCCGACTCAGTATCTTCATCAATTCGGCGTTCGGTACCTCGCCTTCCCCGACCGTCGTCTTCTTCAGCTTGCTCGAAGCACGGCTCGGCTTGTATGCCTCGGGATCAGTCGAATCCAGCGGCATCTTGATCATATCCTTCACGTGAACCAGGCCGACAAGCCCCTTCAGTTCATGAGCCGCCTCGATGGGATCCTGACCCGCCGACAGCCAGTTGCCCGTGTCGAACAGTGCCGTGAAATGTTTGTTGTTGACGCCTTCCACCACCTTCTTCACTTCCGTGGCCGTGCCGGGGAATACTCCGTGGTTCTCGATGCCCAGCGTCACGTTGTGCTTCTCGCACAATCCCATCACGTCCCCGAAACACTCGACCAGTCGATCCACGGCGCTGGCGCTGGTAAAGCCCTCCATCTTGCTGCCGCCGAACACCCGCACGTAGGGCGCGCCCAGCTTCGCCGCCGTCACGATCCCCTCGCGTACGTCCTCCATCTGTTTCTTCAATTCCGCTTTGTCGTGGGTCAGAAGGTGGTTCCCCAGGGCATACGTCAGCAGTTTCACCCCGGCCTTCTCAACCCACTCCCGAACCCGCGGCTCTTCCTTCGCACGGTCCTTCCAGAACCGCGACAGGATGTCCAGCGAGTCGTACCCTTCCTTCCCGCAGTACTCGATGAACTGCTGGATGCCCATCTTTCCTTCCTTGACCGTCCGGTGGAAGGAGAACATTGTGATCCCGATCTTCATGCGACGTCTTCTCTCCTGGTTGACAGCTCGATTCTCACGCCACGCACGTCACGCAACCGGTCCGCACGACACGCCAGGCGGCCGGGTTTCAGCCGCTACTCAAAAGGGAGGTCTCGCCCTGCCGGACTCAAGCCTCCCTGATTGTCCTCTCCGACGCCCCCATAGACACCTTCACAACACTACCCCCACCCCTCGCAAAGTCAACGCTAAACTCTTAAAACGCCGATTAATGCCCTTTTATGACGTTTTTTGACAAATCGTCAACCGCACTTTTCCGCACTTCTCCCCTCCCGCCCCTGGTCCGGTATCCCCTCCAGGCCCACCTCGCCCTGATGAATTTCATGGATTTTGCTTGGCTATGCTCCTGTCACTATATATCCTTATCTGCGTGTGCATCGCGAACATTTCCGACAAGACGATCTGCCTCGAGTTCGGCGGTCCCGCGGTTCTGGGCGGGGGGATGTCCCGGCTGCTGGTGCGACCCTCGAACGGACGCGGAGGAGCATGATCCATACGGCGGTTTCCGGAATCAGCACAAACGGAAGCGGAAGTGTAACGGTGGTTTCATGATAAGGAGATAGGGAAATGACGATGACAGCACATCGCGTATTGCGGCTGGCGGGAGCGTGGGAGAACAGCACGTGCTGGAGGCACACCGTGACATGTACCTATTCGGGTTCCGGAAGCGGTCCGACCGTCTATCACAGTTGCGGTGAGTTCTTCTGCTATGCCGAATGCGATCCGCCGGACGTGGTTTCCACGGCGTCCGGAGCCGGTGAGTATCTGCAGGACCTGGTGGTTGCCTTGACGGGAAATAACTGGACGTGCGCGCTCAAGGGCGATGGAAGCCAGCTGTTGGCCGATACGCCTGAATTTACCATCACGCAGACGAGCGCGACCACATGGGAGATCGCCTGTGGGGCGGTGCCTTCAGGCACAGATGCCGTCGATTGTCGGAGTTTTGAACTGGACATCAACGGCGAGGCGGTATGCGGCAGTGTGGAAAACCTCGGTACGGTCAATTTCGCGCTCGACGCAAGCCTGACAACGGACACGACGGTGCTTGTTGCGCCCCCATGGTCCGGAGCGGGCGACCCCAGCAATCTCATCAACATCGCGTTACGTGCCGCCAACGAGGCCGTCGAGCCGGGCACCGCCGTCACCGTTGGCACGAGCAGCACGGTCATCTTGCCGGTGAATGCCCTTCGCGTCTATGCGCGCATCACGAACATCTCCGACGAGACGATCTACATGAAGTTCGGCGAGACGGCGGTCCTGTCCGAAGGCGTCCCGCTCGCTGCCGGCGACATGTTTGAACTGGATCAGACCAGGATGATCAACACCGCCATCAACGGCATCTGCACGAGCGGAGATAAGGACGTAGCCGTCGTGTCGTGGTAGGAGCCGACCAGGGATGACGTGCCCATTCCACGGTGCGGCGTGAAGCCCTTTCCCTCGGATCTCGGCGGCGCAATCCACCGCCTGACCTGCGCGCCGGACTCGGGTTGTACGACCCTCGAACGGACGCGGAGGAGCATGATCCATACGGCGGTTTCCGGAATCAG
>CAZVTD010000055.1:0-13598 GCA_964629945.1 uncultured Planctomycetota bacterium
AGCATAATGAGTGAAGCCGCAGAGCTCTTCATGTATAGGGCTGGAGGAGAAGCTTGGGCAGGATCTGGAGGCAGGGACCGATGTCCGGCTCTGCATGAAGCTTCCGTAGTGGTTTACGGTGCCGACGCTTGTCGGGGAATACCAGATCTGCTCGACTAGCTTCACTTCGGGAAAGGGTTTCTCGCCATGGGTTGGGCACTGATAGCATGCATCGGGATTGTTGTCTTGGCTTTGGTTCTCAAAACGAAATCGAAGCGCCCTGGCCCTCATGCAGCCGGGGTCACGCGCCGACAATCCACAGGACGTCCAGCCGCCAGGTATTGGGAATTGCTTGAGGGTATCCAAGACGCCAAGTCGAAGCATGACTACGGAAGGATGCTTGCGTGTTGCGAAGAGAGTCTCGCCCATATCCCGATGATGGTGTCTGAAACGAAGCGACAATTCGCCCAATATGATATAGTGAGTATCCCTGCCATCGAGACGGGGTGTGTGTATTGGGGTGCTATGAGAAATCACGAAACGCTGCTGGAGGCGCAGAGAGTGATGGCGTCCGTTCCCGAACTATCGTCGAAGATAGCTCTCGTTCAGCAATGCCTGGCAGATGAGGTCCTCTCAAGGAGGATGTGCGAGTTCCTCACACTCAATCCTGGTTACCTGCAGAACAAACTTCCAAAGGCGTTAGGCGTTTCGGGCCGTGATACATCACGCATCATTCGTTGCTTGGCGAATGTCGGTCAGATACGGCGAACGAAAACAGGCAAGACATATGCCTTGTCGCTTTCCGGCTCTGCGTGAGGTGGTCTGGGTAACTAGATGACATAGCTTCGGTCTCTGTTGCGAGCGCGGCCTCGTAGGGTGCAGTGGCTCTTTCGCTCGTTATGAAGGTTGCTTTCTGAAGGAGGCGGCAAGAATTGCCCGAGGGAAGCAGCACCAATCCTGACAAGGTATTCCAGCCTGCGGACTTCTTCGTCAGCTATACTGGTGTCGACGAGGTGTCTGCGGAGTGGATCGCCTGGGTTCTGGAGGAGGCTGGCTATACCGTTATTTTCCAGAAGTGGGATTTCCGTCCCGGAAACAACTTCCCACTGCTGATGCATTCAGCTCTGAAACAGGCCAGTCATGTGGTCGCAGTTTTGTCTCCAGCCTATTTGGAGGCAGGATATCCCGGTGCCGAATGGGCCGGAGCATTTGTGGATGACCCGACCGGAATGCAAAGGAGGTTGATACCTGTCCTGCTGAAGCCTTGTCGACCTGACGGACTGCTACACGGTATCATCCACATCGATCTTTCGGAGTGCCTGCGGATGCAGAACAAGGAAGACGCGCGCGAACGGCTTCTCGCAGGTGTGCGCGGGGGCAGGGCGAAACCGTCGGTGGAGCCTGATTTCCCGTCGGCTGAAGAGGGAGGAAGGACCATATGACAGGAGAGAGACGCTATCCGTGGAAGCGCTTCTGGTGCTCACGAGAAGGGCGCTACGGCCTGGCCGACGATGGCTATCTTGTTGATCCGGATGACTCGTTTGGTCGACATGTCCATGATGGTGTTGTCCCTTTCGATGCGATCCGTGAAGTCTCATGCCTCGCACTCCTGGGTGAGCCCGGCATCGGCAAGACCTGTGCTATGGAGGTGTTGCGGCGTCAACTGGAGGAGAAGGCTCCGGACAGTCCTGACGCTTTCTTGTACCTTGATCTACGGTCATATTCCAGCGAGTTGAGACTTCATGGCGATCTTTTCGGTTCGGCGGAAGTTTCGCGGTGGATGAACGGGTCGTATACGCTTGACATCTTGCTCGATAGTCTCGATGAGTGCCTTATCCACATCAAGACGCTCGCCGCGATGTTGGTCGACGAGCTTCGCAAGTGCCCACTGAGCCGGATGCGACTGAGAATTGCCTGCCGCACCGCCGAGTGGCCACGCTTGTTGGAGGATGAACTGCCGACACTCTGGGGATCGGGTGATTTTCATGCCTATGAGCTTCTTCCTCTCAGACGTAGCGATGTGCGTATTGCTGCCGAATCTGAGGGGTTGGACGCCGATGGCTTCCTCACTGAATTGAGGCGGGACGATCTCATCCCCTTCGCCATTCGCCCCATCACGCTACGAATGCTGATTGAGGCCAAGAAGGGGGGCCGGGCGTTACCGTCAAGCCGGTCTGCACTCTACGACGAGTTTTGCCTGCAACTATGTTCTGAGGCAAATCGCAATCGGCAACAAGTGGCCCGACGGGAAGACCATGCTCCCGAGGAACTCTATGCGGTCGCCAAACGCGTTGCAGCGCTCACGATATTCGGCAAGAAGGCTGCTATCTGTGATCGAGCACAGACAGACGAGTGTTCACAGGGCGCCATCGAAATTGGGGATCTTGCCGGAGGCCGGGAGGGCGCTTTTGGCGCATCGTTCGCGGTTACACCGGCAATCATCAGGGAGCTGCTCCGGACCAGCCTGTTCAGCGGACGAACTTCCGGACACATGGGCTGGGCTCATCAGACCTATGCGGAGTACATGGCTGCGCGTTGGATGTTGGAGAAGGGGCTGACAACAGAGCAGATAGCAGACATTCTGTTCTCCCCGCCGTTGCTTCCGGGGGAGCGTGGCAGGCTCGTTCCCCAATTGCAGGAGACTGCCGCCTGGGTCGCCACCATGAAGCCGCAGATCATGGAGGACATTATCCAAACCGACCCTCAAGCGCTGTTGCGAAGCTCGGTTGCCTGTGCCGACAATACAAGCCGGGGGGCATTGGTGGAGTCTCTGTTGAAGAAAGCACAGGGCAGAGAGATCGCTGATTTCGACCTGGAATTGCGACAACGTTACGATGTGCTCGGACATCCGGGATTGGCGGATCAGGTGCGGCCATATATCGGTGACGGCACGAAGGACTATGTGGCGAGAAGGATGGCCATTGATATTGCAGAGGCTTGTGAGTGCCAGGAAGTGGTTGAGGACCTCTTGGCAGTGGCCCTGAGTAACGCAGAAAGCCACCATATTCGGGTGCAGGCTGTCCATGCAATTGTGGCATACGGTGGCGTCGATGTCACACTCCGACTGCGTCCCCTATTGGCCGCCGGAGCCGAGGACATTGATGACGACTTCAAGGGATACTTGCTCCGAGCGCTGTGGCCCGACCACATGCTCTCAGAGGAACTGTTCCAACTTCTGACACCGCCCCGCAAAGAGCACTATTCAGGGGCTTATCAGATGTTTGCGACATACGAACTCCCCAACAGGCTCGACAAGATAGACCTTCCGGTCGCTCTGAAGTGGGTTGCGCAACTGCCGCCTGATCACTATTTCCCGCACATGTTCCTCGATGCTGCTTCCGCCATCCTGGGGATGGCTTGGGGCCACTTGGGGGACGACGAGACTTTGGAGGCTTTCGCGCTGACGGCGATAGCGCGTCTTGAAAGGCATGATGGACTGTTTCCTGCGATGGACAAAAGAGAACAGAACCAGCCGGTTGAGTTGGACGATGCAACGCGACATCGTCTCGTCAGAGCCATTGTCACCCAGAGTCCAGGCGTGAAGGTGGAGGCTCATCACCTTTACTTCTGTGTGCCATCCCTTCTAGGAAATGAAGACACGGAATGGTTGATCGCGGAGCTTGACAGATGCGATGTTCCGTCCCAGAGAGAAATCTGGGCCGAACTGGCTTACAGGATGTTTGACCGAGAGAGTGTGTCCCAGATCGAGGCGGTGTTCGACGCGACCGAACGCAGTGTGGAATTGGCCAACCAGGCGGGGTACCTATTCCGGGTGATGGCACTTGACTCGGAGGAAGGCCGAAAGTGGAAGAGATATCATGACGAGGCGGTGGACCGTAAGCGCAGGCGTGGTCCCGCTCCTGTGAAACATCCGCCACTAGCGGAGATGATGGAGTCTAGGCTGCAAAAGTTCGAAGCAGGAGATGTTGATGCATGGTGGGGCCTCAATCTTGAAATGACGTTGCCGCCCGATAGCGACTACTTCCCCATAGGAGCAGAGATCAACCCCGATCTCACCACGCTGCCCGGTTGGGAGGCGATGGATGCGGCTCAGAAGGCGCGCTGTATTCAGGCTGCCAAGGATTACCTGGTGAAAGGAGAACCCAATACGGTCGAGTGGCTTGGCACGAACAAGCTGGAGCGGCCCGCTTTGGCCGGCTACAGGGCCATTCGATTGCTCCAGAAGAAAGAGCCGGGCTCGCTTGCAGGGATTCGCGATGAAATCTGGGCGCGATGGGGTCCCGCGATCCTTGCTTACCCCGAATCTGCTGGCATGGGCGATGACCAACCCCTGCTGGAAGCTGTGGCTATGGCTTATCATCATGCTCCAGACGAGATGCTGACCACATTGATGGCGCTCATTGACAAAGAGAACGCTGAGCATGGGATGGTATTCATCTTGCGCAAGTTTGAGAAAGCATGGGACGAGAGGCTTGTGACGGCGGTCATCGAGAAGATCAGATTGGATGGGAGCCTGAAGGCAGGGGCCGTATGGGAAATGTTGAATGAGGTTCTGCAACACAATGAAGAGGAAGTTGTACAGCCCGTGATTGATCTTCTGCCGGGAAGCATCCCTGAATCCGGTGAGGGGCGGGATCGGTTGGTTGCTACCGGGGGGATCCTTTTGATGCGGGGAGGAGGGCTTGGTTTCCACACAATCTGGAAGCATGCGCAAGTGGATGCAGCCTATGGTCGGGAGGTCGTCACCAGGGCTGCTGGAATGCACGAGGCAGAGGTGGCTGCGAATGTCGCATCGACGGTTGACGAGCGTCAAGTGGCGGATTTCTATGTGTGGCTTGCCCAGCAGTTCCCTTACAGCGAGGATCCAAAACACGAGGGAGTCCACGCTGTCGGACCCAGGGAAAGCGTGGCCGAGCTGCGCGACATGGTTCTGGATCGGCTGCAAGCCAAGGGGACCATTGCTGCCTATAGTGCTGTTCTTTATATAGCGGAAACGCTGAAGCTGGACTGGTTGCGATACACGATTATCCGAGCGCGCAATGCTGTCCTCCGAACCGCGTGGGAGGGGCATCCTGCTTCTGAACTGCTTGCGATGGCAGAAGATCACAGCCGTCGTTTCGTGGAGAGCCCGCGGCAGTTACTGGAGGTTCTCTGCGCATCGCTGATCCGCCTCCAGACAAAGCTGCACAGAGAACTACCGGCAGTATATGACCTTTGGAATGACGTAAGCGCGGGATCCGGGCGACGGTCCCGTACACCAAAGGACGAAATAGCAGTGTCCGACTACGTGTGTCGATATTTGCAGGACGACTTGACCGGAAGGGGTATTGTGGCAAACCGTGAAGTCAGGATTCGAAGGGGGGAACAAACGGACATCCACGTGGTTGCCCTGCGTCGGGGAGAGGATGCTGATCAATGTTGTGCTGCTAGAGTAATCATCGAGGTAAAGGGCTGTTGGCACCTTGAACTAAGAACAGCGATGGAAGATCAACTTAAGGAGCGCTATCTCAAGGACAATCAGGATGCCTATGGGTTGTATTTGGTTGCCTGGTTTCCATGCGATGAATGGGATGATTCAGACCGTAGAAAAACCACGACGCCGAGGTGGACAACCGACGAGGCGGATGAGTTCTTCCAAGGGCAAGCGGCTCGACTCTCGACGGCTGGCTGCGTAGTTGGGGCTGTTCTGCTGGATGCCTCTTGGCGTTAGGAGTCCGTTTGGCGAAGCAGAGCCTGGCGTACAGTATGCGAGACTATAAGAAGTTCACTGTCCGAACAACATGTAGTTCGACTTGTAGGAGACGCCGATGCTAAGCGATGCCGACAACCGTTGGTTCGATCTCCAGGAGAAGCTGCAGTCGTCAGAGGGGGATGGCCCCATCGTTCTTGATTCAGAAGAACTCCCCGAATCGATAATGGCCGGCTTCCGTGGCATAACCGTTCCGAGAACCGTCATCTTCCGGGGTGTTACGTTTCCTGATGGCGGTCCAGACGGGTTCTCGTTCAGCGGCGTGACCTTTAAGCAAAGCGTGTATTTCGAGAACTGCTCTTTCAAGGGCAAGTATCCGAGGTTCAGCCAGTGCGATTTTGTTGATCTGACGTTCATGGGCTGCAGGAAGATGCCCAAGATAGTCTTTCTCAGCGGATGTATTGTGCGAGGCAGAATGCTTTTGCGGGATTGCGCCTTCGATTGCCTTCATATCCTTCCCGGAGAAGAAGGCACGCCGGAATTCAAGGGGCGCGTCGACATCGAAGACTGCTCTTTCCAGGAACTCTGTTTGCTGCAAGGGGATTGCAGGAGTCTATGGTATATCATTGGCACCACATTTCAGCGCAAGCTATCTCTATCTTGCTCGTGCTTTTCGAGTTGGCTCTGGCTGGACAGAGTCACGGTGATGGCGTCGCCCCCAAAGCCTCCAGGGGAGTTCCAAGATGGCCTGAGTATTGGCGAATGCACTCTTGCCGGCGGTATGATCCTCAATGGCTTGGTGTGTGAAGGAGATTTCGCGCTCTTCAACACAACCATAGACGGTTCGCTCCGGTTGATCAAGACAGCCTTGAATAGAGGCGTCACGTTCGTGTCCATTAACAGAGGCACTAAGGGTGAATGCGACATCGCTAATCTCTCGGCCAAGCAGCCTGGCGCGCTAGAAGCTATTTACCGTTACGGGAAGGTTGCAAAGACTGACCAAGGCGACGTGGACGCGGCGGGGAATTATTGCTACCTCGAGCGTAGCGAACACAATGCGGCCGCTCGTGCGGCGCGTAGGTGGGCTCCTTGGCCTCGACTGGAATGGGTGGTTGGAAAGCTTCTCCTGGGATATGGCGAGAAGCCGTTGCGCCCGCTTGGCTGGGCGGTGGGAACCATTATGTTCTTCGCTTGGCTCTTCTGGATTCTCGGAGCGGTGGCACCTGGCGGATCTTCGTTTGGTGATTGCCTCTATTTCAGTGTGGTCACGTTCACGACACTGGGGTACGGAGATCTGCACCCTAATCCTGGCAACCCTAGGCTGCTGGCAGGCGCGGAGGCTGTCCTCGGTGTTGCCCTGATGTCGCTCTTTCTGGTTGTCTTGGCAAGGAAGTTCATCAGGTGATCATGCCAGGAAGGGGCTTCTTGCGCAGAGCACATCTTAAGACACACTTCCGCTTGGAACCCGTTCGACTTCGGGCGGAAGATGGGACATCCAGCAAGCGGGAGCACCGGCCCGGATTTGGTTCGATAGGAAAGTGTAACGCTTTCTGCTATGCGACCCTCGAAAAACCGCGTTCCTGGCCCCGAAAACGCGATAGTTCGAGTCCCCGTGCGGGTACAATTCCCTACCAATGACAGGGCAGGAATCTGTTGCGGCAGATTCACGAGAACTCAACGAGGAAGATGACGACGTCGAGAGCAGCGAAAAGGACAGCGCTGGCCCCATGTGGCTGGTGACCAGCGTTGAGGCCGTCTGCACGGCGTCGCTCCGCGTGGAGCCACCATGGTTGGCCGTCCGGGTTCACAATCTCCGGTGATTTGCCGGTTTTTGGGGTGCACCGATAGAAGTGCCATAGTAGAATAGGTATTATGTTGTCCACAAGACCCGAGGAATTCGCCATGACCCTAGGTTGAGGAGACGAAGACGCCGTCGGAGGCCAATACCCGGAGTTGGCAACGCGCGAGGAAACGGTCCTCCTTGTTCATTCTCCTTCCGGGACTTGAGACAACTGTCTCCGTGCGCCGAGATGCTCATTTCTGGTCAATAACTCGGGCATACTCGGAGACAAGCGACACGGGTCTGGCTGGTTGGTGTCACTGTAATGGACGTAACGGTGAAACGGCCTAGCGAACTGACGACATACGAACTGGAGGCTCTATGCCAGCTTATAGCGAGTGGTGGGGAGGTCAGGAAGGACTCGCTTAGAGCGCACCTACTCGAAGCCATCATTGTGGCATATGTTGTGGACAGGGGGAGAGCAGTGGCTGTTGCCGCAATCAAGAAGCCACACGACACATCATCAGACAGTGCGTTCTCGAAGGCGGCATCCGAGTTTTGCTACGAACAGTTCAGCATGGAACTTGGGTATGTTGTGGTTGAGCCGCTGTATAGAGGCAGAGGAGTTGCCTCTCTCCTTTGTCAACGCCTCTGTGAGATGTGTCGTTCATGCGGGGTTTATGCCACCGTGCGCTCAACCAATCACGTTATGCAGGTCATTCTTGGCAGGAACGGCTTTGTTAAGACTGGAAAGCCGTTCCCAAGCAGAAATGGTGGTGAAGACATCGAGCTTTTTGTGAAGATGGGTACGGCATGATACCTGCTGGGGCGGCGAGTTTTCTATAAGGATATTATGCGCATGACGACAGGTGCAGGGGAGGAATCTGGAGTGCGAGCTGTCCATCCCTCGCTGCTCGCCCTGGCAACAGTGACGCGACGCGCTGCTCAGACTACCATTGCACGAAGTCAAGTGATCCAGTTTGTTTCCCTTCTACTATGTTCTTGGGCAGTTCTTCAGAACCAGGTGATCGCGTGGTTGATGGTCGTTCTTGGGTTCGCTTTGAAAGTTGTCTCGCTTGTTATGAACGCGAAGGGAGAGCAACAGCACATTCTCTCGCGAGAAGCACAGCGGCTGGCCCTTCTTGAGGATTCTCTCGGACAGCCGCTGAACGCTTTTCAGGTTGTTGAAGTTCGCCGAATGTTGGGGCCGAAACTCGAAGCCAAAGCTCGAAGTGCTAGTCATGACCAACCATATTATCGTAGTCACGAGCCGCCAGGGCCATCACGGCTCAGGGAGAGCATCCAGCAGAGCACTTTCTGGAGCAGGCATCTGCTCGAGTTTTATGCTACACGAATTCGTCGCACGATTATCACAGGGCTATCTCTTGTTGCGGCATCGGTCTACCTTCTGCTCGTTCTTTCGTCATCCGGAAGCCCGATAGTGGTCAATCCCTATCTGCTATCGCTGGCCGCCTTCACGCTAGCCATGGGAATTCTCGATTATATCAGGGTCTATGTAGGCTGCAAACGCTCTGCTGAGCTGTTGTTTGCGGTCGACGAGAGACTCGACAGAGTCGACGTTGAGGCCATGGATACCCTTCTCGCCAACTTCGCTGATTACAGTATAGCAAGCGTCACTGCGCCGCCCATACCATACGGCATCTATACCACGCACAGGCCCTATCTGATCGAGCTATGGGATCAGAGGCAGAGCGGACAGTCGTCCATCCCCCCAGTTCGCCTAGTGGAGGGCTATAGTCCGACTATCGTGCTAGACGAAAATGCTCTCCCGGCGCACATCTCCCGAGAGCGACTTCTCGACCTCTTGCGTCAGGTGGCCGTGACACTTTCAGAACAGTCAGGGAAACAGCAGTTGCCCACATCCGTGGCCGTGGCTCGACTTCCCGGGCTGAGTGGCACCCCGGTTCTTGAGATTCAGTTCTTTCAAGGAAGCAGACTGTGGCGGCAGCTTGTCCTGCGCCTACACGAAAGTGTCGCGGCGGCTAGACGAGAATTGGAGGCCGTGAAGAAGATAAGCAGCGAGAATGTTGAGTTACTTACATACCGCCCCATAGAGGAGCCATTCATCTCTCAAGGAGCGCTCTTCTACTACCATGCCAATATTCAGACCAATGACGAGTTATTGCATGCGGACGATTTCGCGGAACAGTTCTTCCGTGGCGATCTGGCGGACTTTGAAGGGCACTTTGAGAGGTTTCTCGAGGGTCTTCGGAGTCTCTCTAAAGCATACGATGCGGTGAGTGATTATTCTGTGATGCCAGTATCAGAAATGCTACCCAAGTTCCTCGAAAACGTGCCACCCTCCTATGTCATCGATTTGAGAACCATGGCGCTTGAGTTAGAAGGCACCAGTGTGCGAATACCAGTGAAGGGGCGTTTCCCTAAGAAGCCCGAAAAAGTTCTTGAGACGCTAGATGACCCTCTGGTAGACCGATGTGTACAAGTGAACTGCGAAGTGCTCGGGATCAGTAATTACTATGGGTCGGTCTATGAGGTCGACATAGTCCTCCTGAATGGCCGCTGCAGGATACTGCTGGACGGTGCACAGGCCGCACAGATTATGCCCCACCTTGGTGCGCGGCTTGAACTACTATTCGTCCCACGGGATTGCCTGCAAAGCCTTACGACCTTCTTCATGGCGCGCTATGATATCAACCTCGACCGATTTCATCCTCAAGAGTGCCTCCTCGAGTTCAACAGTGCGTTTGGCAAGCAGGCTTTGCACTTGGCATTTAGACATAGGGATCTGCATTGCAGGAATTGCCTGGTCTCGCGTTCCAACTTCAAACTGATTGACGTAGGTGACTCTACAGAGGCGATGAGTTGTGCCGATGTGGCAAGGATGGAAATATCCATCCTTTCTCAGATGACCCACAAACTTGGTCTCGGGAATCACGATGTGTTGCGTTTGCTGACTCTAACTGAAAAGCATGAGAACGCGACGCCATCTTCTGACAAGGTGGGCTACTTGGCCGATTTGGTGCGGAGAATGCGATACAGTATGCTCACCGGCTTAAAGATCGTTCCCTCGGAGGTCGAAGAGGTGTTGTCCTATTATGTGGAGTGTTGCGAACAGCTCTCGTGTTCAATTGCGTCCCCAATGGGATTTCGACCTAGCAGTAGTTTGTTGATCATGTATTGGCAGGAGAGGCTATTGTCCTTGGTTAAGAAGGATTAGATCGGCAGCAAAAGAAATGGGGCGAAAGATCATGGATGCCAAACTTCAGCGTGCGAAGGAAATTGCGAAAGTGGTGTTTGAGAAGTCCACGCAGAAGAAGTACTGGGCTCACACTCAAAGAGTCCTTCAGTATGCCAAAAGCATCGGTAGCAGTGAGCGAGCGGATTTGGGTATCTTATTGCCTGCCGCGCTGGTGCATGACATCGGCATGACCATTGACGCGGGCTTCCCCAGCCACGTAGAGAAATCGCGGTTGCTTGGCAAATGGGTGCTGAAGGACGCAGGGTACGGCGATGGGGCTGTTGCCTCAATTATCAAGGTGGCGTGCTCACACCATCCCGAACCCGGCATGGCAGTGGAGACATTGGAGGAAAAGGTTCTTTTTGACTCAGACAACATGGAGATCGTCGGCGTTTTTGGCGCTTTGCGGTGGATCGGAAGCCTTCCAGCCACACTTGAAGAACTGAACGCTTCGATCGAGTTGTTCCTCTCGATTGTCGAGAAGTGCGTCGCGGCCAGAGGTTCACTGTTTTTCACGGATACCGCTCGCAGAATCGGAGATAGTGTGCTCGATAGCACAGTCCAGTATTTCATGAAGGTTAAGCGGCATAACGCGCAATTCGCTGAAGGTTCCGACAGCCCGGCCCCCATAGCCTTTTAGCCAGGAATGCCATGAGTACTAACGAGAGCAATTCACGTGTGCTCATAGGACTGGTGGGGTTTCGCTGTTGTGGCAAGAGCACTTTGAGGGACTTTCTCTGTGACCAAGGATATGCTGTTTTCGATACGAATTCTGTGAAGACGGGAGACAGGGACGCGAATCAGATTTCGCTGGATGAGGTCCTGAGTCGTTATGGCAAAGGCACTTCATATCTGCTATTTGTCGAAAGAGCCTTGCGCTGCTTCGTAGAATCCCACCGCGGAGTGCTGTTCATCGACAGCTTGAAGGTTGGGAAGGACGCGGACGTGCTTCGGGAGATGTTCCCGGAGTATCCCCTCGAGATTTGGTACCTGCATGCATCATTCTGTACTAGATCTGGCAGATACTTGGTCAGGGATGTCAAGTCCAATATTCGTCACCAACCCCTCGAAGATCATGATGCTGCGCTGGAAGGACGCGGTATCTGGCACCTGATCAAGAGCGCAACAGAGGTCATCAATATGGAGTCGGAGCTTGCTGTAGTTCAGGGCAGAGCGCGAGAAGCTATCAGCCGCCTTCTGCAAAGGCATGAGTTAATACGATAAACGTGTCCGCATCCCCAGTAGCTAGATTCTTCTGTTCGAACCATCACGTGGATCATTTCGAGTATTGCGAGCTCGTGGGACACTGTTCGCCTGGTATCATCATTCGGCGGTTCTGCTCAGACACGCGGTTACGCTCCGTGGTAGCAGGTAGCCAATTGTATGCTTTTCGCGGGCGATTGCCTATGCTATCCAGAACGACTGCTGCGTTGTTTGGCAGGAGTAACTCATGATAATTCACGTGCCGCACGCTTCGCAGATCGTACCGGACAAATTGCGGGACCAGTTCGTCATCACCGATGAGGAACTCCGTTCGGAGCTCATACGCATGACAGATGCCTATACAGATGAGCTTTTCGACCTGCCAGGCGTCCGTCACGTCGTATTCCCCGTAAGCAGGCTGGTCATTGATGTTGAGCGGTTCCTGGATAATGAGTATGAGCCCATGAGTAACGTTGGGATGGGGGCAATATACGAACGGACCTCGAATGGTCGGCCCCTGAGGAGACCGCTCTCGTCCCTCGAGAGAACCGAACTGATAGAAGCTTACTATGAGCCCCATCACCACCTATTGGTCGAGGCGATAAGGAGCGAGCTGAAGGTGTCGGAGAGGGCCTTGATAGTTGATTGTCACAGCTTTCCGGACGTTCCTCCAAGGTGTGACTTGGACCAATCACAACCTCGCCCTGATTTTTGTGTCGGAACTGATGAATACCATACGCCGTCGTCTTTGTGTGATTCAGCTGTAGCTGCAATAAATCGCTGTGGGTTTAGTGTGGCGGTCGATTGCCCCTATTCGGGAGCCTTGGTACCTAAGGAGGTTTTTCGCCAGGATTCGCGCGTATTGTCGATAATGTTAGAGGTCAACCGAAAACTCTACCTCAATGAAGATGAGGGCGCCAAACTACCTAGTTTCCATGACTTGCGATCTAAGATTACCGGCGTACTGGCGGCCATTGCGGCGTTTCAACAAATCGGTGATCGTCTCTAAGCATGGCACCTCGAATAAGACACTCTGCGCGGGCCTAGAGTGGCGGAATCAGGCGACATCAGCGGCGAGAAGTGTAACGTTTTCTGCTACGCCGGTCTCGAAAATCGGCCTTCTTGGCCCCGAAAACGCGATAGTTCGAGTCTCCGTAGGGGCACAAAGGGTGAAGACGAGGGAATGCCTTGGTTGCGCTCGAGACTTACGGGCAAGGCCATAGCAGTTGGCGACGGAAGCACCTCAGGGGCCATGCACGATGGTTACGATTCGTCAGATGATTGAGTCGGATGCCGCAACAGTGAGTCGACTCCTGTCGATGGGATACACCCATCTGACGCCACCCGAAGGCTACTCGCCCATTACCCGAACCTCCACGTTGACATGAACCCGATCCTTCCAAGCCGGCCTGATCGGCTAACTCCGTTTCAGAGGTGTAGGGTTGAACAAGTCAGGGGGCAGGGATAAGGGCGGTCCGGCGATGTGGCAGCGAGAGGCCGTGATATCGGAGTTCTTGCAGCCACAAAGATGGACGGTAAGACCGGCTTCGCTCGCCAACGCCGTGATGCGTGCATAGTTGGCCTTCCGGAAGTCGGCGGGCAAAACCCGAATCAGACTGCGGTCGCGGTACATGGGCATGTTCGGACCGAACCGATAGAGCGGCATCAAGCGGGTCTGAGGTACGCCGAGCGGTTCAAGCCCCGAGAAAATCTTCTGCATCAGCGACCGGCGGAGGAAGAGATAGTTCACCGCCAGCGACTTCACT
>CAZVTD010000056.1:0-13394 GCA_964629945.1 uncultured Planctomycetota bacterium
GGAAACGGCGGGGAACATGCGACTGGACGCTGTGACGCTGGGGGTGTCCAGCGAGATCGGTCGAAGGACGGGTTTTGTGACGGTGATCGCGCGGGGGAAATATGACGAGGTGGCGGTCCTGGCGGCACTGCAAAAGGCTGGTGGATACAACGACCGGAACCGCGTGAACGTGCTGGACGTGGAGGGGGTGAAGGTGGTCTCGGTGACCCGGGGGGAACTGAACCTGATCCTGGACCGGGGGGAGCGGCTGATCGCGGTGGTCGGCGACCTGCGTCAGGAGGATTCGCCGCTGGAAAGGCTGCCGATCCGCGAGATCGTGAAGGCGCTCAAAGATGGAAAGGGAGGCATCACGACCGAGCCGGAGACGATGAAGCTGGTGAAGGAAGCCAGGCAGTCGGGTGAGATGTTCGCGGTGATACAGATGTCGGAGACGTATCGTCAGCTTTCGATGCTGGCGCCCTTCAAGACGCTGGTGCTGACGACGAAGAGGGTGGGAGAGGAGACGGAGTTGAGGCTGATTGCGCGAGGCGAGGACGCCGAGGCAACGGCGAAGGTGGTGGAAGAGTTCGAGGCGGGACGGAAGCAACTATTGGAACAGATGAAGGGTCAGCCTGATGAGTTGATGGCGCTGATCAAGCCCTTTGCGGACCTGCTTGAAGGGCTGAAGGTGGACACGGACAAGGGGAACGTGATGATCATAGGGAAGCTGAAGGGGAACGCGTCCGGGGTCATGTTGATAATGATGCTGACGGGCTTCCGAATGTAGTCAGGGCGAACGGAGCGAAGCGAAGAGAGCAGGACTGTGACGGGCGAGGAATCATAGCGAGACGGATGTCGCACTTCCAGGGAGGTCAAACGATGGACATGATGGGGATGATGCTGATGATGGGGATGATGATGGGCAACCAGCCCAGCGAGTTGGCGGACTACGTGGACACGGCGGCGTACTGGCAGATCAAGGGCGTCGAGGTGACCGTGGAGACCATGCTGAAAGAGGTGATCATCCCGGAGGTCCCGAAGAACATCGACAAGCTGATCAAGGACCTGGGGGCGAAGGATTTCAAGACCCGGGAGGCGGCCCAGGAAGCGCTGATTGCGGGGGGATCGGCCGTCCTGGAAAAACTGAAAGAAGCGGTGAAGTCCGACGACCCGGAAGTGTCCTCGCGGGCGCAGACGATCGTGGAGAAGCTGACCGTGCCTGAGGGAGAAGTGGGGTTCCGACGTCTGATGGCGATCCGGACGCTGGGCGAACTGAAGGACAAGAAGGCCGTGAAGACGCTGAAGACGGCGTTGGCGTCGAAGCGGTCGTTCGAGGCGGAATACGCGGCGCGGGCGATCGCGATGATCGAAGGGAAGGAATACAAAGAGACGAAGCCCAAGATGGAGACGCTGCGGGAGGACCTCTGGCTGCTGCCGAAGGGGTGCGGGGTGGTGGCACACGCGCCGGTGGAGCGTGGCGGGAAGACGTCGCTGCGCGAGATGCTGAAGAAGATGCCAGGGATGGGGATGGAGCCTGGAGAGATGGAACAGGCCATTGGGGAAGCCGAGCGAGGGATCATCCAGCTTGGGGAGACGGTGGGGAACCTGCGGCTGGATTCGGTGACGCTGGGGCTGGCCAAGGACATCGGGGATGACACGGGATTCGTGGTGGTGATTGCGCGGGGACAATATGACCGGGCGGCGGTGCTGGCGGCGATCAAGGCAAACGGCGGAGAGGAAGACTGGAATCGCGTGGACGTGATCGACGTGGACGGCACGGAAGTGGTGAGCGTGGAAGTGGGTGATCTGAACCTGATCCTGGACCGGGGTGAAGGGTTCTTCCTGGTGGGAGGCGAGGTGGATGAGGACGAGGGGGGAGCCCTGGCACAACTTCCGGTGCGCGAGGTGGTGAACGCGTTGAAGAGCGGCAAGGGGGGCATCACCACCGAGCCGAATATGATGAAGCTGGTGAAGGAGGCGAGCCAGGCGAGCGGGATGTTCGCGGTGATGGAGGTGTCGGAAACGTACCGTCAGCTTTCGATGCTGGCGCCTTTCAAGACGCTGACGCTGACGACCAAGACGGTGGGTGAAGAAATGGAATTGAAGCTGGCGGCGCGGGGAGAGGACGCCGACGCGACGACACAGGCGGTGGAGGAGTTCGAGGAGGGCCGGAAACAGATGCTGGAGGAGATCGGTGAGGCCCCCGCGGAGATGATGGGGGTGATGGCGCCCTTCGTGGACATGGTCAAAGGACTGAAGGTGGAACGGGAGGGCGGGAACGCGACCCTGACGGCGAAGATGAAAGGGAAGCTTTCCGGAACGATTCTTATGATGTGGATGATGCCGTTCATGATGTATACGAGCCCAGCGGCCGTTGAGATGGGTGTCGATGGGTAGGCGATGCCGATGGTGGAGGCGGCACCGGCGCCTGTGAGGACGGTTCCAGCGGACTGATGAAGCGGAAGGCCACGTTCGGAGTCGGTCAACGAGAAGAAGAAAGGAGAGGGTATGATGAGCGGGGGGATGCCTGCGTGCACGATGCTGCTGATGTTCCTGCTGTCCGGGAACCCGTCGAATGAGCTGCTGGACTTCGTGGATACGACGGCGTACTGGCAGGCGAAGGGCGTGACGGTAAGCGTGGACGCCATGACGAAGGAACTGGGCACGTCAGAGCGTGGGGAAGACATCGACAAGCTGATCAAGCAGCTTGGGGACGAGACGTTCGCGAAACGCGAGGCGGCCCAGGCGGCGCTGGTCGGGATGGGGTCGAAGGCGCTGGAGAAGGTGAAGGCGGCGGTGAACTCGGACGATCCGGAAGTGGCGATGCGGGCGAAGAAAATCCTGGAACAGATTTCGGGGTCTGGCGCCGACGTGCCCGTGAGGCGACTGATGGCGATCCGGACGCTGGGGGAATTGAAGGACAAGAAGGCGCTGGGCGCGCTGAAGCAGGTGGAGAAATCGACCCGTCCGTTCGAGGCGGAATACGCGGCACGGGCGATGGCGATGATCGAGGGGAAGACGGCCAACCGTCCGGAGTTGACGGTGGAAGAGACTCGCAAGGACGTGTGGCTGCTGCCCGCGAAGTGCGGCTTGGTGGTGCACGCCAGGACGGCAGGAGGCACGCGCGTGGTTCTGAAGGAGTTCCTGGCGGGTCTTCCGGCGGAGGCGGGCGTGGGGGACAAGACGGAGGAAGCGGCCAAACAGTTGACGGAGATGATGGTAAAGCTGACGGAGAGCACGGGGAACGTGCGGATCGAGGCGCTGACGATGGGGATTTCAACGGTGTTCGGTCCGGGGGAGCAGGGACTGTTCATCGTGCTGATCGGACGTGGGACGTATGACCCGGATGCGATGGAGGCCCTAATCAAGGGGGCTTCGCCGGGAACAAGCGCGGTGGAGCTGGATGGGACGATCGTGCTCAAGAGCGAGCGCGGGGAGTTCAATTTCATCCTCGACAAGGGGGAACGGTTCGTGCTGGTGTGCGGGCCGATGAGACGAGCCGATGCGTGGCCTGGGGATCTGCCGGTGAAGGAGATGGTTGCGGCGCTGAAGACGGGGAAAGGCGGACTGGGCGACAACGAGGCGATGACGAAGCTGGTGAAGTCGGTGGAAGCCAGTGGAGAGGTGTTCGGCGCGATGCAGGTGGGAACGCTGGGGAAGGAACTGCGCATGGATTCGATCGAGACCGTCACGCTGACAACGAAGACGGAGACGGACGGTGTGACGTGGAAAGCCGTTGTGGAGGCGAAGGATAAAGCAGGTCTGGACGTCGGTGCGGAGCAGTTGGACAGGTTCCGGGCGGAACTGATCCGGGGGCTGAGCCGTCCGAAGGAGGCGCGTGCGGGGTTTGCGGCGCTGGTGGAGTCACTGAGCGGATTGAAGGCCGAGACGACCGGGGAAAAACAACTGACGATCACGGGCAAGGTGAAGGGAAGCGTGCTGGGGGCGATCCTTCCGGGGTTCGGACTGGTGGGGATGGAGATCCAGGAGGAACTGGAGCGGATGAAGCGGCGGCAGCAGACTCTTCAGCAGCGTGGGATGCCGCCCGGGAGAGATGCCCTGTTGGTCGATTGATCGTGGACGGAGTGCGCAACGAGTCAGGCAGAGAAGAGGGAGGTTTTTGTGAAGGGTGAGAAGGCGCCGGTGCGGGTGAAGCTGATCGCGTGCAGCGTGCTGGCACGGGAGTGTCACGCGGTGGTGGCGCGGGCGAAGCGGGTGGTGGACCTGGAGCTTCTGGAGCAGGGCCTGCATGACCTGGGCGCGGACGGGATGCGGAGAGCCCTGCAGGAGGCGATCGACCGCAGCCTCGGGTACGAGGAGGTGCTGCTGGGGTATGGGCTGTGCAACAACGGGGTGATCGGGGTGAAGGCGAGAGAGACGCGGCTGGTGGTGCCGAGGGTGCATGACTGCATTTCGCTGTTCCTGGGCTCGGCGGCGCGCTACCAGGCGGAGTTCGAGCACGAGCCGGGGACGTATTACCTGACGGGGGGCTGGCTGGAACGCGACAAGGACATGAAGCACCCGCCCGGGAGTACGGTGACGGAACGGCTGGGGATCGGGAAGACGTTCGAGGCGTATGCGGCCGAGTATGGGGAAGAGAACGCGCGATACTTGATGGAGACGCTGGGCGAGGGACTGGCCCACTACACGCGGATCGCGTACATCGAGATGGGATTGGGGCCTGAGGAGGCGTTCGAGAAACAGGCGAGGGAGAAGGCAGCAAAGGAGGCCCTGCGGTTCGAGACCATGAAGGGAGACCTGGGGCTTTTGGAGCGGCTGGTCAACGGAGAATATCGTGAGGAAGACGTGCTGATCGTGTCGCCCGGGGAACGGATCGAGAACGATTACACGGGGAAGGTGATGAAGGGACGTCCGGCATAGCGCCGGGGCGCGATGCGCGGTGGAAATGAGCGGGCCCGAAGGGGTCCGCTCTTATTTTTTCTTTCGGAGGAGGCGATCGAGTTCGGCTTCGAGCTTTCGGAAGCGGTCGAAGTCGAGGGGTTTGGGAACGACCCGTGTTCCGACGGACGTAAAGAAGGGATAGAGGTCCTGGTTGAGGGAAAGGGAGAGGAGCCGGACGGCCTGGTCGGTGTCGAGCTTGTCCTCGATTTCACCGGCGCCATGGGCGATACGAATGGCCTTGCGGAAGCGTGCGAGGACGTTTTTGCCGGTCTGCTTTTCGAGCGTTTCGAGGACGTGGATGGCCTTGCCTCGATAGGCGTTGAGGTCGGCGGGAGGGGGTGCGGAGAGGTCGATCTTGTCCAGTTTGGGGTCGGTGTCCTGGAGATGGCGGCGACAGCTTCCAAGGAGGGCATCGGCCTGAGCCGCGAAGCCGACGGCGGAGATGGCCCGTGCGGAGGCGGCATCCACCCAGCCCCAGGTGATCCAGTCGGGCTGTGAAACGTCGCGCCCCCCGGGGAAGAGCCAGCAGTAGGCCAATTGACGTCCACACCCTTCGGCCAGTGCGGCCGGCGGGGCGGCGAGGTTGACCTCGAAGTCGTGGGCGGGAATCCAGGGGGTCCCTGTGCACGGGAGTGCCGTGATGGTGACCTTGGCTTCGAGGGGGGCGTCGAAGATCTTTTCAAAGACGGGGGTGACCTTTGTGATGAAGGTCTGGAAGGCTTCGGCCGGTTCGGCCAGGTTGGCGGGGTAGCGCACGTCGACAAACCCGACGGTGAAGGATTTGTCGGGTTCGATGATCACGTTGGTGGGTGAAGGGACGGTTCGGCGATCGGGTATGGCGGCGAGGAGACGTTCGGCGGCTTTTCCGGGAGCAGCGGCGGCTTCGGCACGGATGTTGGCGGGGGTGAGGACATCGTCACGACGGAGGAAGACGACGAGGCCCTTGCCGAGCGTCTTGCGCTGGTCGGCGTCGGTCGGATTGAGGCCGAGGGCTTTCATGAGCTTGAAGAGGGGATAGTCGTTGGCCGAGGCGGGCTTGTTGCGCCCGGTCCAATCGGCTGCGTTGCCGATGAGAAGCAGCGTGCCGCCTTTGCTGACGTAATTTCGGATGAGCTTGACCTCGTCGGGGGGATAGGGGACAGGGGTGGGCTCCTGCCAGATGAGGAGGGGCTGGCACTGGAGGAGCCGGTCGCCCAGTGAAGCAAGCGACGCATTGCTGACGACGACACCAACACCGGCCTTGTTGAGGAGGCTTTCGAGCTGGTTTCTGACGTCGGGAAGTTCGTGGGAGTGGTCGATGAGGACAGGTGGCGGAGCCTGGGCGGCGGTTCGGGAGGTCAGGAGGGCGAGGAAGGCCAGACAGAGCAGCACGGACACGCAGAGCGTTCGGCTCATGTTCACTCCTCCGGGGCTTGCGGATTCACGTATAAGGATAACGCGACGGGGAAAGCCGGTCAAGCGCCGGACGGGGGAAAGAGGTCGCGAATGGCAAGATCCACGAGCTTGAAGAGGAGCCAGGACCCCACGGCAATGATGGGGAGGAAGAAGCACGATTCGGACTGATCCAGACGAAAAACGAGGGTGAAGACGAGCCAGGCGATGAGGGCGAGACTGGCCAGGACCGTGATCCACATGCGATAGCGCATGGAGAAGAAGGACGTGGCGAAGAGCGGGGTGACGAAGAGGAGAAAGGCGGACAGGAGACAGGCGAGGAGAAGAGTTTTGGGGATGGCGGAACGGTAACGTCCGAAATCGACCTCGAAGAAGCGTCCTCCCGCGTCCAGGAGAACCAGGAGGAAGAAGAGCTGGACGGCGAGATGAAAGGCGTAGTAGAGGAAGCACGGATTCATGAACGACTCCGAAAAGGCGGGGTCACCCTTTCAGGACGATAATGAGCCAGACCAGCGCGATGCGAAGCAGGGTTATGGCGACCAGGTAGGAGAAGATGAAGATCATGAGTTCGTTCCAGTCGAGACGGAAAGCGATCTTGAAGCCGACGGTCCAGATGAGGAGGTTGGGGAAGATCGCAGCGAGTCCCATGTAGTGGGAGAGGACGCTGGTCAGGAGGAGAAAGAACATGACCTTGGAGACTCCGGACTTGAGGGGTCCGAAGTCGATGCCGAATTTGCGACCGGTGATATGAATGATGGCGATAAGGACCGCGGTGCTGAGGGCGAGGTTGATCAGGATGTCGAGTCCCACGATCATCTGGTCGGTCTCCTTTCGGTCAGGGAAATGGTGTTACAGTAAATACAGATGAGGGGAAAAGTCCATCGGAAAAAAGGCCGGGATTTCGGATTCGGCGAACATCAGGAGAAGGGATTGCGCGCGAGGAAGCGACGTGTATAATCGGATCGGTGGAAACTTTGACGAGAGATTCGAGGGAGAACGACATGGAAAAGATGGAAATCGGCGTAATGCTGGGGGTGGGGACGGACCCGCAAAAGGGTATGAAGAAGGTGTTGGACCTGGGATTGAAGTGCTGTCAGATGGGTTCGCCCGGGGATGAGTGGCTGGAGAGTCCGAAGCGGGAAGAGGTCAAGCAGGCGCTGTCGGAGTCGGGTGTGCGCGTGACGACGGTGTTCGTGGGATTCAAGGGGGAGGATTATTCGGACATCGAGGCGGTGAAACGCACGGTGGGGTTCCTGGACCGGAAAGCCAGGCCGGCGAGAGTGGTCCGCGCGGGTCGGGTGTCCGACTTTGCGAAGTTCCTGGGGGTCAAGCGGGTGGCGAGCCACATCGGGTTCATCCCGGAAGACCCGAAGGACGCCGCTTACGGGGAGATGGTGGAGGTCATTCAGAACCTGGCGGATACCTGCCGGAAGAACGGACAGGTGCTGGCCCTGGAGACGGGACAGGAGCCCGCGGCGGTGCTGAAAGGGTTCATCGAGGACGTGGGACGCGAGAACCTTCGGGTGAACTTCGACCCGGCGAACATGATTTTGTACGGATCGGGCGAGCCGCTGAGCGCACTGGAACTGCTGGCTCCCTACGTGGACGGGGTGCACGTGAAGGACGGGGACTGGCCGACGGAAAAGGGCAAGCTGGGGACGGAACGACGGCTGGGCGAGGGTCAGGTGAATATCCCGGCCTACATCGCAAAGCTGAAGGAGATCGGGTACGAAGGTCCGCTGACGATCGAGCGGGAAATCAGCGGTCCGGAACAGGTGGCAGACCTGCGCAAGGCGATCGCGTGGCTGAAGGAGCTGCGGAAGGCCTAGCAGGAACGCGGAAGGACACGAACAAGGGTCGGGAAGATTCCAGAAGGGCTTCCCGGCCCCTTTTCTTTCGGGGAGGATCAGTTCGGCCCGCGCGGCGGGCTACTTCAGTCCGTGGGCTTCCAGGAGTGCGTCGTCGGCGAGGAGTTCGTTGATGGGTCCGTCGGCGATGACTTTTCCGGCGTCGATAATGACCATCCTGGAACAGACCCGGGCGGCATGGGAGAGGTCGTGCGTGGCGACAAGACGGGTGCCTTCGAAGCGCTGGAGAATGCCGGAGACGGCACGTGCACCCCGGGCGTCGAGGTTGGTCCAGGGTTCGTCGAGGGCCAGCACGGAAGGCCGACAGGCGAGCACCGCGGCGATGGCGGCGCGTTTCTTTTCGCCGCCTGAGAGGTGATGGGAACTGCGGGATTCGAACCCGGTCAACCCGGTGACGTCGAGGGACTCGGTCAGGCGCTGCTGAAGCTCGGGATCGCGGAGCTTCTGGTTCCGGGGGCCGAAGAGGACGTCCTCGCGCACGGTGGGACAGAAAAGCTGGTCATCGGGATCCTGGAAGACGAGGCCGAAATGACGGTTGAGGGCCGGTTCGAGCCCCTGGACGCGGATGAGGCCTTCGCCACGAAGGAGTCCGGCCAGGAGCAGCAGGAGTGTGGACTTCCCGGCGCCGTTGGGACCGGCCAGGCACACGGACTGGCCGGTGGGAACGGTCAGGGAGAGTCCGTGGAGTGCGGGCGTTCCGTCGGGGTAATGGAAGCGGAGGTCGCGGACTTCGACGGCGAGAGCTGGATCGATGGCGTTGGTGGTCATCAGCAGATGATCCTTACGACAAGCAGGGCCGGGACCAGCAGCAGGAGGACGACGAAATCCGCGGAACGCAAAACGAGCGGCCTGGCGATGGGCATGTGTCCGTCGTAGCCCCGCAGGACCATGGCGGCGTAGAGGCGTTCGGCCCGGGCGTAGGAACGGACGAAAAGGTTTCCGATGAGACGACCGACCAGGAGGGCCTGTCCGATCCAGCGGGGACGATAGCCCCGGGCGGCGGCGGCACGCCGAAGCGACATGACCTGACCGGTGAGCACAAAGATGTAACGGTAGGTGAGCGCGAGGAGGTCGATGAGGATGACGGGCACGCCCAGACGGTCGAGCGCGGACAGGAGCAGGCTCATGGGGGTGGTGGAGACAAGGATGAGCACGGCAATCGCCCCGAGCAGGGCCTTGAGGGTGACGGAGGTGAAGATCCAGAGACCGGGAACGGAGAGAGTGAGCCGTCCGCCCAGCAGCGAGACATCCGGTGCGGGTCCCAGGAAAGGCAGCCAGAGGGCGACGAGCGCGGAGAACGGGAGGACCGCCAGGGCACGCAGGAGAATCCATCGCAGAGGCAGACGCGCGAAGGCAATGATCCAGAGGAGCAGCCCGGCATCAATGAGGAAGGCGAGGAGACGCACAGGCGAAGTGGAAACCACCAGGATGACGAAGAAGAAGGTGAGGATGAGCTTCACGCGGGGATCGAGACGGTGAACGGGGGAATCGAGGAACGCGTAGCGGTCGAAGAAATTATGCTCCACGGGTCAATTCTCCCGGGGCGCGGGAACGCCAAGGAGACGGATGACGACGAAGCCGACCAGGAAGATTCCGGCGGTTCCGATGAGTCCGGCCAATCCCGTGGAGATGCGCTCGGAGGCAACACCCGGCACGGCGTAATCGGGCATCGGGGAATGCTGCCAGAGGGGCGTGGTCTCCTCGGCAGCGGCCAGGAAGCCCTTGTCGCCGGCGACCTTTTCGAGTCCGTCGGGAGACGAAGAGGCGAAGGGGGAGACGCAGAGGCCCAGGAACAGGGCCACGGCCAACCCGACGAGGGCGAGGGCCCAGACGGCCTGGGCGCGCGGACGGACGGAAAGGGCGTTGTCGATGCGGGCCCAGTCAGGGAGGATGTCGGGACGAACCGCCAGGACGGTGGAGACGACGGCGACGGTGATGAGGGCTTCGCCGATGCCGATGATGGCGTGGACCCCGACCATAGCGGGGAAGACGACTTTGAACGGACTGGTTCCGGAGAAGGCGATTTCGAGTGCACAGGCGGAGGAGGCCATCAGGACGGAGAACCAGCTTCCCAGGGCGACGGCGACCAGGAAGGGAACCCGTCCGGCGGGAAGGAACGCCCGGACAGCACGCATGAGGACATAGGCGGCGAGGACTCCGATGATGCCCATGTTGACGATGTTGGTCCCGAGGGCGGAGAGTCCGCCATCCTGAAAGATGAGACACTGGATGATGAGCACGAGCGACAGGACCAGACAGGCGGAGGACGGTCCGAGGAGCGCGACGACGGCGGCGGCGCCGAGGAAGTGTCCGGAGGTTCCGCCGGCGACGGGGAAGTTGAGCATCTGGGCGGCGAAGACGAAGGCGGCCGTGGTGGCCAGCAGGGGGACGATGAGCGGACGGGTCCGGGCTTCCCGGGAGGCCCGCCAGGAGGTCAGGGCCAGAGCCCCGGCGGCGGCGACGCCACTGGTGATGTTGATGGGACCGGAAACGAGCCCGTCGGGAATGTGCATGGAAAGGTTCCTTTCAGAAGACGGCTCAGCCGAGGGCTTTGCCGACGGACGTCATGACGAGGGCGTTGTGTTTGAGTCCCTTGACGGAACGGAGTGCGGCGACCAGCTCCCGTATCCGGGCCGCCCTGCCCTTGACGACGACGATCTCCAGACAATGATCGTGGTCGAGGTGGACGTGCTGCGTGGAAACGATGAGTGAACCGAAGTCGTGCTGGATGTGGGTGAGGCGGTCGGAGATGCCGGGACGATGGTGATCGTAGACGAAGGTGACCGCGCCGGCCACGACGCCGTCGCCGGACCATTCCTGCTCGACGAGACTGTTGCGCATGAGGGCCTTGAGGGCTTCGGAACGGGTGGGATAGCCCTGCTGGGTCATGGACTCGTCGAAACTGCGCAGGAGTTCCTCTTCCAGAGAGATGCTGATGCGGGTGAGCTCTGACACGGTCCGCCCTCCAACCAAATTATATTACGTTTGGTTATTGTGTACTATCCATGCGAGTCCGGCAAGGAAAAAGCGGACCCGGCGCGGTCCCTGACGCTCTCCTGCCCAAGGAGCGGGGGCTCGTTATGAGGAGCCCCCTCCCCTGTTGGCGTGTTATCGGTTGAGGATTTCGAGCGGGGTCTGGGCGATGTACCGTGTCTCACGCGGCCCGATGCGTTCGACGCCGGGTCTTGAGCCGTTTTCGTCCGCCATGTCGGTGCGGTACCATTCCCAGATGACCTCGATGGGGGTCTGGACCCTGAACGGCTTGACGGTTTTGGTAAGCTTGACGGCCTTGGCGGCGGCTTCGCGGATGAGGTCATGGGCCCTGGCGGGACTGAGACAGACGGCACGATCGCGCGACCGTGCCCACTTGACCTCGGCGGTGGCACAGCCCGGGAAGAACTCGGCGGCTTCGACACAGGTGGCGCGGTCACCGGTGACCAGGGTGACGGGGACGTTGAAATGACCGGCCAGACAGGCGAACTGACCGAGTTCCCCGACGGCCCGTCCGTTCAGACGGAAATTGTAGACCGACATCGAGTTCTGGGTGTGATCGAGGAACGCGTTCTGGGTCCCGGCCATGGCGTGGGCACAGGTCATGAAGACGGCGTCGAAGGTCTCGTCGAGTTCACCCCACCAGCCGTTGGTGGAGTTGTGGTCCACGATGGCGGCGGGATGGAGGTCTTCGACGATGAAGTGGTCGCGACCCCCGTGGGTGTCGCTGACGTAGACGGTGGTGGCACCGCCCTGGAGTGCACCCTCGACGGCGGCGTTGACGTCGGCGGTAAGCAGCCGACGCCCTTCGGCGTACTGACGCTCCGTCGGCAAGCAATACGGCCGACAGTGAATTCCGCTGGCGCCTTCCATGTCCGACATGATGTAGATTTTCATTTTCGACTCCTGTTCTCGGGAACGTTCGTGTTCATGGGTTTGATCCGGGAGTCGGCTCCCGGTCCGGTCTCTCTTTCGGGGGGCGGCCCGGCTCGAAGAGGATCTGCATGTTGACCAGGTCGAGCCACGTGTCGAACTTGCGACCGACTTCGCGCCAGGTGCCGACGACCTCGAAACCGGCCTTGGCGTGCAGTCTGATGCTGACTTGGTTGCAGGCGACGACGCGTGCGATGACAGCATGATGTCCGAGCCTGCGTGCGTGCTCGACCAGGTGCGCCAGGAGGACTTTTCCGACGCCCCGTCCGCGTGCGTCGGACCGGACGTAAACGGAATCTTCGACGGTGTAGCGCCAGCCCGGACGCGAGCCGAGGGGCGTCAGGGAACCCCAGCCGAGGACACTCCCCTCCTCCACCGCCACGAGGATGGGATGGAGCGGGTCGTGCTTGGCGAACCAGGCACGCCGATCGTCCAGGGATTTGGGCTCGGTGTCAAAGGTGGAGGGGGAATTGAGGACGGCGTCGTTGTAGATTCCGGTGATGTCGGGAAGGTCGGCTTCGAGGGCCTGTCGCACGTGAATCATCGGCGGGTCCGACCTCCGAACGGAAAAGGGTGCTGGTCTGCGTGAACGGAGGACAGCATAACAGGAAGCGGGAGGGCGTCAACGGGATTGTGGGTACAAAGCGACCGTCCCGGTGAGGGGGTTCCGGGACGGTCCGAGCCGGCAAGCCATTACCTTACAGGCAACCGGCGCCAATCAGATGTTCTGTTTCAGGATGAAGGAGATTCCGGCCTTGTGCCGACCCTCCTCATCTTTTTCCCACATGACCTTGGCGATGCCGACGGAGGCGCTGGAGGGGTTTTTTCCGACGGCGTAGATGTCCAGAAGCTGTCCGGCACTGAGGGGACAGGGGATTTCAAGGAGCATGCCGCTCTGGGAGAGGTTGATGGCACGGGCGTCGTAATAGGCCTGCTCTTCCTGGCTGATGCCGGCGGTTTTGAGCCGACGGAACTTGAGGTGGACGTCGCAGCCGATGCGTGCGGAGGCACGCTGATCGCGATTGGCCCGCTTGGGGAGCACCTTGTAGATGCGGGTGCCACAATCGGGACAGGTTCCTCGAATGGCCGGGACCCCGGAGGAGAGTGTGGTGAGGAGAATTCCCACCATAGTCTTGTTCTGTCTGCACTTAAGACAGAAACCT
Source organism: uncultured Planctomycetota bacterium (assembly GCA_964629945.1). Classification (GTDB taxonomy): domain Bacteria; phylum Planctomycetota; class DG-23; order DATKVD01; family CAZVTD01; genus CAZVTD01. The sequence continues at coordinate 13,229 of CAZVTD010000056.1, forward strand.
TCGAGGGGCTCCTGGTAACTCATAAGACACTCCTAAACCGACCCAACCCGGACAAGTGATGCAAACACCCCGTCGTCTCACGTCAATTTCGCCCGTTTTCAAGCTTCCCGACGGCCCTTTATACACCGGAAACGGGGGGGTTGTTTCAGAGAATGACCAGTCCGAA
>CAZVTD010000057.1:0-13302 GCA_964629945.1 uncultured Planctomycetota bacterium
CCTCGGGCAGCGTCAGCCACACGTACAGTCCCCCGAGGGGATGCATGATCTGGACTCCCGCCGGCATATACTTCTCCAGGGCCTTCACCGTGGCGTCGCACTTCACACGGTACGCGTCACACAGTTCCTGCACGTGGTTCTCGAACAGTGCCGTTCCCATCACACGGTCGATCACGTGCTGGGCGAAGTTCGTCGAGCCGAAGTCGTGGTTCCCCTTGAAGCGCAGCACCGGCCCCACCAGGCTCTCCGGCAAAAGACCATACCCCGTCTTCAGGCCCGGACTGAACGGCTTGCTGAAAGTCCCCAGGTAGCACACCATCTTGCCGTCCGCGTCGCGGCTCTTCAGACTGGCGATGTCCTTGCCGTGGTAGCGCAGCTCGCGATACGCCGCGTCCTCGATGACATAGAAGGGCGCCTTGCGCGAATACGCCTTCATCACCTTCATCAACTCCGACCGGCGTTCATCGCTGATCAGGGTCCCCGTCGGGTTCTGGTAATAGCTCATCGTGTAGATCAGTTTCAGACGGGGAAGGTCGCCCGACCGTTCCAGCGCCGCCAGCTTCTCCTCCAGCAGGTCCGCACGCATCCCCTGTTCGTCCAGCGGCACCGTCACGCACCGGACCCCCGACGTCCGCAGCGCACCCATGAACACCCAATACGACGGATGCTCCAGGATGGCGATGTCCCCGGCGTCCAGCAGAACCTCCGAAAGCAGATACAGAAGCTGCTGACTTCCCGTCGTCACCAGCGTGTGGGCCGTGTCGTACCCCGCGGCACCGCGGCCCACGCCATCAGCGTCGATCAGTCGTTTCAGAACCTTCTTCCTCAGGCTCTCCAGCCCCTGGGTTGTCCCATACTGAAGTGCCGCCCGACCCGCCTCCGGATCGCTCAATATCTCCGTGACGACCTGGGACACCTCCTTCACCGGAAGCGTCGCGTAATCCACGAACCCCGCCGCCAGACTGATCAGGTCCGGGTTCCCCAGCGCCTTCTCCATCATGTAGTTGATGGGGGGCTCTCCCGTCCGCGCAGCTCGTTCACTCAACAGTATCTCGATTTCCTCGGTGACCACCTCTGGACGCGACCGCTTCACTGCTTCCCTCCTTAATTTGACGGAACACATCACTATAGACCCCGTGCTCCCCGTCGTCAAAGCAATTCGAGACACGCGTCCCGCATCCTCCCGTCGTTTCAACCTTGTCTTTTTCTTCCTATGCCCTTATGATGACCGTGAAAGGAGAAACGCGATGCGCTTCGTCGCTGCACTCGTTCAGACGTCCGCCGGACCCGACAAGCAGGAGAACCTCTCCGTCGCCGAAACCTTCATCAACCAGGCCGCCGATCACGGGGCTAGGCTCGTCGCGCTGCCCGAGGTCTTCGATTTCGTCGGGGACGCCTCTCTCTGGCTCTCCAACGCCGAATCCCTCGATGGCCCCACCGGCACCCGGCTCGCAAAGCTCGCCCGACTCAGAAAAATCTACCTCCTGGCCGGAAGCATGATCGAAAAATCACCCGATCCCGAACGCATTGCCAACACCTCCGTCTTCTTTGGCCCCGACGGAAACATCCTCGCCGTTTATCGGAAAATGCACCTCTTCGACGTCACGCTTCCCGACGGCGTCCTCTTCTCCGAAGTCCACCATACCGTCCCCGGGACCGCCGTCACTACCGTTGAAACGCCGCTGGGCAACTTCGGCTTCTCCATCTGCTACGATCTCCGCTTCCCCGAACTGTATCGTGCCATGATGCTCCGGGGCGTCGATTTCGTCTTCGCCCCCTCGGCCTTCACCGCCTTTACCGGACAACACCACTGGGAGGTCCTCGTCCGTGCCCGGGCCATCGAAAACCAGGTCTTCCTCTTCGCCCCGAACCAGGTCGGCCGAGCCGTCACCGATGTCGAATTCTATGGCCACAGCATGATCGTTGACCCCTGGGGCCGGATTCTGGCCCAGGCCGAAGGGGGAACCGGTCTCGTGCTGGCCGAAGTCGATACTGCTGCCCTTGAACAGGTTCGTAGGAGAATTACTTCACTCTCCAGCGTCCGGAAGGACGTACTGCGCGAACTGGCCAATGGAGCCTGAACAAGATACCGATCGTCTTGCCCGGACGCGACGGCGCCTCAAAAACATGCTCGACGCCGTGGTGACCTTCGTCTACCCCGACGGCTGCCTGGCCTGTCATGCGGACACCCCCTTGGGCAGACATCTTTGTCCCGAGTGCGACGCCACCATTCGGTGTGCGCAGCAGAACCAGTGTCCCCGTTGTGCCGCACCCCTCGGACCTTACCAGACGGTCGGTGACGATTGCCCGGAGTGTCACGGACGCCGTTACGCTTTCAAGAGGGCGCTTGCCTGTGGACCCTATGAAAGTCCCCTAGGTGCCCTGGTGCGCGCCTACAAATATGAACGCCGGGTCTTCCTTGCCGATTCCCTCGCAGAAAAAATGTCACATCACCTTGTATCACAAGATGTTACGGCGGATCTTGTCGTCCCCGTCCCCATGCACCCCCTCAGTGTGCTTCGACGGGGACTCGACCATGCCGGACTGCTGGCCGCCAAAGTCGCCCGGAGGATCGACCGTCCCTGCCTGACCCACCTGCTCCGGAAGAGACGACTCGGACCCAGGATGGTCGGGCTGGGCTTTCGGGCACGGACCCGTCTGGCCAGGGAAGCGTATGCCCTCCGGCCTGACCCCCACCTCAAGGGACGTTCCGTGCTGCTTGTCGATGACGTCATGACCACCGGGGCGACCGCCTCCGAATGTGCACGACTGCTCCGTGACGTCGGCGTATCCACCGTCCTGGTCCTCGTCGTTGCCAGACAGGCCCGCTCCGTTGTTCTCTGAAACGCACCGCCGTGTCGATTTTGCTTGAAGACTTTCGTCTTCTCGTGTAAGGTGATTTTGCGTCATTCTCCGGACGGTACACGCCTCAGATCGGGAGATCCGGCTTCGTGAACGAACTTGTCGAGCGCCTCATCAATTATCTTGAAAAAGAACGTGTCCTTCAGAAAACCACGGCGGACGGTCAGCCCATCGGCGAAAACCCTGAGCAGCAGATCGAATCCATCTTCGTCGGGGGACTCTTCTTCCTCGAAAAATTCAGCCGCATCATCGAGAACACAGTCTTGGAACGTAAGCTCTCCCACGGAAACATGTTCGTCAACCTCCAGACCTTCGCCAATTTCGCCGGCCGACGTCAGATCTACGATCGCATCGACCAGCTCGACAATGCCGTTTACATCTATGGCACCGATGTCGCTCCTGAATGGCCCTACAAGCACGTGCGACCCGTCAGGGTTTCGCCACAGGACAGTCTCGCACGCATGTGGTTCGTCGTTTATGACAATCCTGACGTCAGCTACGCCCTCGTCGCAACGGGACGGAAAGTCACCGAAGGACCACGAAAACACGTCGAATTCCGCGGCTTCTGGACCGCCAGGTCCAGTGTCACCCATTCTGTCAGGGACTACCTGCTCCGTGTCGTCAATGCACAATACGGGATGACCCAGGAATGACCACGTCTCTCCAACCCGATCAGCCGCTTGACGAAACGCCGTCCTCCCGAAGTTCCCTCAAAAGGTTCTTTCTCCGGGGACTCATCCTGCTTCTGCCCACCCTCATCACCCTCTGGCTGCTCGTAAAGGCCGTTGGCTTCCTCTACATCAACATGATCCGTCACACCACCAGACTCATCGGATGGACCTTCAGCAGGGTCGGTCTCTATCCCTCCGAGACCTACTGGGTCGATAACGGACAGGTCCACATGACCTGGGCCCTCAGAGTGCCCAGCGAGGTCATCTCCTGGACCCTGTGTGTCTCCCTGGTCATCCTGGCGGGGATCATCTTCAGCAGCTTCCTGGGACGACGTCTGTGGTTGGCCGCCGAAAACATGCTCATGCGCCTGCCACCCATGCGCTTCATCTACCCCTATGTCAAGCAGGTCACGGATTTCTTCTTTACCAAGCGTGCCGTCGGTTATCATCAGGTTGTGGCCATCGAATATCCTCGGAAGGGATGCTGGTCGCTCGGCTTTGTCACCGGCAGGGCCTTCTCGGCCATTGAGCGCAAGCTCGACACCGAGTGTCTCAGCATCTTTGTCCCCAGTTCACCCACGCCCATGACCGGGTATGTCGTCTTCGTGCCCAAGGACGACGTCATTTATCTTTCCCTCTCTATTGAAGACGCCTTCAAAATGATCATTTCCGGAGGGGTCATCAAGCCGGAACTCCTTGTCGAGCAGGAAGGATCTCCGTCTGGGGAGTTGACCCACCTGCCGGAGGGCCCCCGAGTCCCATGATGGTGTCAAATTTCCGGCAGTTGTCGCTCGTTTCACAGAGAATTTTCCGCAGACCTTGCCCATTCAATTAGAAAAGAGTCAAAAAACGTCATAACTGGTTTTGATACAAGGAGAAATGACGAGTCATTTTCTAGAAAACGAGGCCCCGGATGCACCCAGAACGGGGAATACGTTTGACAGTTGCCCTTGCCAAGCGTAACTTCTAGGTAGATGCCGATAGGATCTTTGAAACCAGCCGTTTCCGTGAGAGGAGCCAGACTTGGAGCTTATTGTTACCGGACGTCACATCGAGCTGGATGGAGAGGCAAAGCGTCATCTGGGCGAGCGCATTGACCGTCTGACCAAGCACTTCGACGGAATTCACAAGGTCGAGGTGGTTGCCAGCAAAGAAGGCGACGACATGAAGGTCGAGATGGTCCTGCACGCGGTCCGGGGCGTCACCTTGGCTGCCGAGGGGGTTGGCCCTGGCTTCAGTGCGGCCGTTGATCAGGTCCTGGACCGTATGGACCGACAGATCAAGAAACTGAAGGAGCGTCTCAAGGATCGTCGCAGTTGAGACGTATTGAAAGCACACGGACAGGTGAGCCGGATTGCCGGTCGCAGATTGCCTGTCGTAGTTTCTGGAATTGGGAACTGAGGGAGCAATGAAGCTTCTGGATTTTCTGGTGACCGACGCGACCATTGAGGACTTATCGGCCCATGAGAAGACCGATGCGATCCGGGAAATGGTCGAAAAACTCGTCGAAGTCGGTGTGGTCAAGCGGGCTCAGGCAAAGTCCGTCGTTGAGGCCCTGGTGGAGCGTGAAAAGCTCGGCAGCACGGGAATCGGCAGGGGAGTGGCCGTTCCCCACGCCAAGCACCGTTCCGTGGACAAGGTCGTGGGCATGGTCGCCCTGAGTCGGTCGGGTGTGGATTTCTCGGCCATTGACGGCGAGCCCGTTTACGTCTTCTTTCTCCTGCTTTCCGGACGGGAGCAGTCGGCCGAGCATCTCCGGGCACTGGAGCGTATCGCCACCGTCCTCCGGGATGATCACTTCCCCCGCTTCCTCAAGCAGGCACGGAATCGTCAGGAGATCGCCGAACTGCTGGCCGAAGCCGATGAGAAATTCGGCGGACCGGCGTCCGCAAAACGATAAGCTTCCGTGAGACCAGCCACGGAGCGACAGTGACCTTGAACGGGGTCTTATGACGCTTCAAAGGCGAGTGGTGGTCCGGTGTCAAGACGGACTGCACGCCAGACCGGCGATGCAGTTTGCGGAATTGCTGCGTGATTTCAAGGCCTCGGTCACGCTGACCAGGAGTGGCCGACCGGTTGACGGAAAGTCGATCCTGGAGCTGCTGACCCTGGCGGCCGATTGTGGGGCTGAGCTGGTGGTCGATGTCGATGGCGAAGATGAGGAACTCGCCATGAAAGTGGTCGTGGATTTCCTCGAAGGCACGTGCAGTTAACGGGTGAGTGCATGGAGATCAAGAAAGGAATCCCGGTTTCCCCCGGCGTGGTCATCGCACGGGCTTTCGTCCTCGAAAGCGAGGACGTGAGGATTCCGCGTCGTCACTTCATCAACACCACCGCCGTCGTCGAAATCGACCGCTTCCGCAAGGCGCTCGGCGCCACCCGAAGCGAGATCGCCGAAATCCGAGACCGCATCCTTCTCGAACAGTCCGATCCCTCCGTGGCGGCCATCTTCGTCGTCCATCAGAAGATCCTCGAGGACGACCGGCTCAGCAGCGACGTCGCCGATCTCATCAGCCAGCGCAGCTATTCCGCCGAATACGCCGTCAGCAGGGCGCTCCGGCCCCACATCAAGCGCATGCAGGGACTCGAAGACGATTACCTCCGGGAGCGGGCCAGCGATTTCCGCGACATCGAGCGTCGTCTGCTCAAAAACCTCGTGGGACAGCGACGAGAGGAACTCAGCAGTCTCAAGCACAAGGTCGTCGTCGTCGCACGGGACCTCACCCCAAGCCAGACCGCCAGTCTCGAGCGCGACAGTGTCGTCGGGTTCGCCACCGACGTCGGCGGACGAACCAGTCACACCGCCATCGTCGCCCGGGCTCTCGAAATCCCCGCCGTCGTCGCTCTCGGGGATATCACCACGGACGTCTCAGGCGGCGACATGGTCATCGTCGATGGAAACCGCGGGATCGTCATCGTCGAGCCCGACGAGGACACCATCCGCAAATACGAGCACCTCGAAGACAACATTCACGAGCTCGAAGTCCGGCTTTCCGAACTGCGTGACCTCCCCGCACAGACACGCGACGGGACCGTCGTCCAGGTCTACGGAAACATCGAGTTCCCCAACGAAATCACCACCAGCATCGAAAAAGGCGCCGGCGGCATCGGACTCTATCGCACCGAGTTCCTCTATCTCGAAACCGTCCAGACCGGAAAGCATCCCCCTACCGAGCGCGAGCACTTCGAAACCTACCTCAAGGCCGTGCAGCTCATGGGCGGACGTCCCCTCGTCATTCGCACCCTCGACCTCGGGGCCGACAAATTTCCCCCCGAAATGGGCGGACTCGTCGAACGAAACCCCTTCCTCGGAAGCCGGTCGCTCCGATACTGCTTCCAGCATCCGGAACTCCTCAAAACCCAGGTCCGGGCCATTCTCCGTGCAAGTGCCTTCGGTCAGGTCAGCATCCTCCTGCCCATGGTCAGCACCCTGGACGACCTTCGCCGTGCACGCAACTTCATCACCGAGGGACAGAACGAGCTCACCGCCGATGGCATCCCCTTCAAGGAGGACATCAAGGTCGGGGCCATGATCGAGGTCCCCTCCGCCGCCCTCATCGCCGATCGCCTGGCGGACGAATGCGATTTCTTCAGCATCGGCACCAACGACCTCATCCAATACACCCTGGCCGTCGATCGCGGCAACCAGCGTGTGGCTGAGCGTTACAATCCCGCCGACCCCGCCATCCTCAGTCTCCTCCGGAGGATCATCGCGGTCGGACAGGAGAAGGACATCCCCGTTGCCATGTGTGGCGAGATGAGTGGGGACATCGATTACACCATCCTCCTTCTCGGGATGGGACTGCGTGTCTTCAGTCTGTCGCCCCTCATCATTCCCGAGATCAAGGAAGTGATCCGCAGCGTGGACATCTCCCATGCCGAGCAGATTGCCGCCCGGGCCATGACGTTCTCCGATCCGAAGGAGACGCTCCTGTTCCTGCGTCAGACGACCCGCGAACTCGTGCCCGATCTCTACCTCGATACCGATATCGAGCAGTGACCCTCCTGCATTTTCCGTCGTAGCCTCGGGCCCAGCCCGCCTTTACGAATCGCCTTTGTGAACGCATCCATCACACACTGCGCCTAATTGACCTTCCGAAAACCTATAGTTCCGATCCGCCTTATTCCGATACAGGGCAATGGTCCGGGTGATGCTCTACCGGCAGACAGGGGGGCATTCAGAGGTTCCCGGGACCGATTCGGGCCCCAGTCAAGATCATCCTGAAGGCCCGAAGTTGCAATGGGTTAGGCGAAACGTTAACGGGGGCTGGAAGGGGACGCAAGTTGAGATTATTCGGACGACTTAGCCTGCGTATTCCGGACTGTTCAACCCGGCGGGTGCCGGGGGACGACAGCCTTCACGGTCTGAAAGAAATTTCTTCGGTCGCCGGGCGTGGCTCACTCGCCACCGCTCGGAAGGAGCCCTGAGTGATGTTCAGAAAAACGAGAAGTTGTGTGGGACTGGACATAGGGAGCTATTCCATCGAGGCGGTCGAACTCAGCGTCTCCGGCTCCAAAAAGAAGGTGACCGGCTTCGGATACGAGGAGATTCCCAGCGAGGAAGCCCGGTTCGAGACCCTCAACCGTCTTGTCCAGGAATGCCGACTCAAGAACCGCGACGTGGCCAGCTCCGTCTCCGGACGCAACGTCATCGTCCGTTACGTCAACATGCGGAAAATGTCCGACGAGGAGCTTCGCTCCGCCATCAAGTTCGAAGCCGACAAATACATCCCCTTCGGCGTGGACGAGGTCGTCCTGGACTGTCAGCACATCGAGGGCAGTGAAGGACTCGGTGCTGACGAAATGCGGGTCCTCCTTGTGGCCGTCAAGCGCAACGTCGTCGAGGAGCACGTCGCACTCCTGCGAAGCGTCGGACTCAACCCCGTCGTCATCGACGTGGACGTCTTCGCCCTCGGCAACGCCTATCAGTTCGTCGCTCCCGAGGTGCTGGAGAACGGACAGGTCACCGCACTCGTGGACATCGGCTCCACCAAGACCAACATTAATGTCCTCGAAGGGGGGCGCAGTCTCTTCACACGGGAAGTCTACGTCGCCGGCTCCGACTTCAGTTCCAGCATCGCGCGCAGACTGTCCATGAATCCCTATGAGGTCGAGCAGCTCAAGCGCGATCCCAAAGATCGGGCCGCCGAGATCACCGAGGCCGTCGGCTCCGCCGTGGACGACCTGGGCAACGAAGTCCGCCTCTCTCTCGACTTCTTCGAAAACGAATTCGAAAAGGAAGTCAACACCGTCAAGCTTTCCGGGGGTGGCTCCAGACTCGCTGGAATCCCCGAGACCCTGGGCACCATCTTCAAAAAGCCCACCGAGCGCTGGGATCCCGTGGAGAAGCTTGAAACCAGTCTCAATGCCGAAGCCGAGGAGCGCTTCCGCACCAACGGCGCCCAGGCGACCATCGCCCTGGGACTTGCCGCAAGATTGGGGAGGAAGTAACCCATGATGATTGAAGTCAACCTGTTGCCCCAGGAATTGAGAAGGGTCGAGCACACACCGCTGCCTCGATTTCTCATCATCATCGTGGGGACGACGCTCGTGAGTGTCGCCCTCGCCCTGGGTGCCATCGTTCACATGAGAAGACTGCCCGATCTTGCACGGAACAACGCGGAGCTGGATCAGCAGATCGCCTCCGCCGCACCCAGCGAGCGCGAACATGACATCCTCCTCGGACAGATCGAGGAGGTCAGGCAGCGCAAGCGGGCCATCGCCGAAATCTGGCGGGCACGCATCATCTGGTCCAAAAAGCTCGTCCAGCTCAGCGAAATGATGCCCAAATTCGTCGGACTCGAAAAGCTCACACTCCAGGAGGCCAAACGCTCCGGACGCAACGATGACGTCGGCGGATATCTCAATCTCGCCTCCGTCTGTGCCGGTGCCGACGCCGACAGGCTTGCCATGTTCCTCCGAATCCTCAGGGGCGATTACCCCGCAAAGGACGGACAGGACCCCTGGATCGGACGGATCTGGTTCGAGGACTTCCTCAGCATCGATGCCACCCCCTGGGTCAAAAAGGACATGCCGGACTACGTCGAGAAGGAAGCCCTCAACTTCACCCTCAAGATGGCCATCAAGTCCGACGACATCCGTCTCAAGGAATTCCTCGAACGACAGAAGAAGGAGCAGGCCACCAAGGCCAAGCCCACTCAGGCACGACCGGGGACCACTCCTGCCGCCACACCCCCGACCACACCGGCGTCCGAAACCTCCACCTCCACGGAAACCCCGGCCGACAAAACCGACGATCCCGGTGACACCGCTGCCATTGTCAATGCCTCCGGGAGGGTCGGCCAATGAACGAAATCAAAAAGACCATCATCTCCGCCGTGGCCGTCTTCCTGGCACTCGTCCTGACCTTCACCTGGGCCTACACGGGCTGGCGTAAGGCCAAGAAGCTCGACACCGCCGTCACCCCCAAGCGGCCCCAGCTCACCGGTCTCAATGAGAAGATTGGGAGCATACCGCAGCTCCGACAGGAGAAGGGCAAGCTCCAGGATGAGCTGACCGAATACGAGACCATCCTGCCCAACGGAAGGGAACTCGAAAACCTCCTCGATATGCTCACCGAGTTCACCAAGGACTCCGGCGTCACCATCCTCGAATTCAAACCCGAGCGTGAGCGACAGGACAAGCCCGGCGAGTCGTCCAGCAGCTACAAGCAGGTCAGTTACGACCTCAAGGTCGATGGTGATTTCTACCAGGTCACCAAGTTCATCAACCTCCTCGAAAACTACAAGCGGTTCGTCCGGATCGACTCCTTCGAAATGGGAAAGCGCGATCTCGACGAGCCCATCGGCGAAACCGCCCTCAGGATCAGCACCTTCGTCTATGATCCCAAGTCCGAGCCGGCTGCCAAAAAGCGTGCCGCCACACGGACCGCCGCCCGGAAAAACGCCAAAGAATCCTCGGCCCCCGAATCCATTCCCTTTGTCCTCGTCGAGGAACGTGCCAAGCAGTTCATCGTCCAGGTCAACGCCGAAAGTGCCACCACGGTTCGCGACCCCTTCACCAATCCCCTGACCCGGCTTCAGACCGATGTCCCCAACCCGCGTCTCGCCGAGCGGGGTCGCAAACTCTCCCCGGCCGAGGAGCAGGAGGTCATCCAGACCGTCCAGCAGAAGCTCGGACTCGTCTCCGACCTCATCCGGAGCGGTGATTTCGAAAAGGCCTCCGAAGCCTTCCTCGAGGTCGAAAGCAAGCTCGCCTGCGAATTCCGCGATCCCGCACTCCAGACACAGGTCGCCGCCATCCGGACTCGGACCGAAGAGATCGGTGAACTCCTCAAGACCGGACGCGGAAAGAAGCTCTTCGAGATGATCGGGACCCAGTACGACGCCATGCAGCAGGCGTTCAGCGTCGCCGACTATCAGGGCGTCGCAAAGGTCCACGAAGACATCGCCGAGATGCTCAAGAAGACCGAGGGAATCAATTACGAGGGGCTGGCCGAACTGGTCAAAAACGTCAACGACCTGGCCAACCGCGCCACCGTCTGTGAGGAATTCGCCGGGTTCAACATTGACGTCCAGGGCGTCATCTGGATGCGCGACGGACGTGCCGCCGCCATCGTCAATGGTCAGAGCGTCATCGAAGGCGACAAGGTCAGAATGGGTGCCGTCGGAGTAAAGCCCGGAACCCGGACCGTCGCCTCGGGCGACAACGACATCTTCGTCCATGCCATTGCACGCGACAAAATCACCTTCCGCTACAAAGGCGAGCGGATTGACAAAGTGCTCATCGAATAGTTCGGTCTGGAACGACCGACGAACGGGGAATGAGGAGAATACGATGCGTGCAGGAAAATGCTTCTTCGTGCTGGTGGCTCTCGTCTGCCTCGGCGTGCTCGCGACGAGCCTCGCCGCCGACGGCGTCATGCTCCAGCGTCGCACCGACCGCACCGCCGCAAAAATCTCCCTCGACGTCAAGGACGCCGACGTTCGGGAGGTCATCAACTACCTCTCCGAGAAGAGCGGACGGAACATCATCCTGACCGAGGAGGTCTCCGACAAGATCACCCTCCGGCTCGTGGATGTCCCCTGGAGACGGGCGCTGGACCTCGTCGTCCAGCAGTTCAAGGGCGTCATCGAAGAGGAGGGCCCTGATATCCTCCGCGTCAGCAAGCCCGAGATGGTCAGCTTCGAATTCAAGGACGCTCCCCTCAAGGAGACCATCAGCCTCATCGCCAAAATGGTGCGGGCTTCCGTCGTCACCGGACCACAGGTCAACGGGACCGTCAACGCACAGTTCTACGACGTCCCCTGGACCAGCGCCCTCAATTATGTCGTCAAGACCAATGGCTTCATCATCCTCCAGGACCAGAACGTCCTTCAGGTCGTTGACCCCACCAGTCTCGAAACTCAACTGGTCACGCGGGTCTTCCAGCTCCGATATCTCCAGCCTCCCGACATCTACCGTGCCAAAATAGAATCCGAATTCGCCGAAAAAAGCACCGCGGGCGCCTCGCCCATCGCCGGTGTGACGGGGGAGGGCGCCATCCTTGGCGTGCCGCTTCCCTCCTCGGGAACCGGGACCGGACGACAGGCCGCCCGAAGCACTTCGGGTTCTGAAAGCACCTTCAAGCTTCTGGAAGCCCTCCGAAGGGTCGCCTCCACCAAGGGACGCATCGACTACGTCGACACCGCCAATGCACTCATCGTCACCGACACCGAGCCCAACGTGAAAGCCATCGCCGAACTCCTCGAAGCCATCGACGTCGAGCCCCTCCAGGCCTTCATCGACGTCAAATTCATCACCACCGACATCACCAACCGCTTTCGCTTCGGCATCGACTGGGCCAGCGGCATCAGTGTCAACAACACCATGGGCTCCGTGGTCACACGACTTCCCTTCAACCTCGCCGACGGCGGCTTCCCCGAAAGCATCTCCGTGACCGGTGAATCCGTCACCCCCGCCGACGTCACCGCCGGACTCAGTGACATCACCGGACGTTCCGGCGCCTACCAGTTCGGTATCCTCGACTTCTCCCAGACCACGCAGGCCATGGACTTCTTCGCCTCCGATGAGGGAAGCGAGATCCAGCAGGCCCCCAAAATCCTCGTCCTCGATAACCACGTCGCCACCATCTTCGTCGGCGACACCGTCCGCTTCGCAGAAACCGACTCCGCCTCCAATCAGGCCGGCGGCGTCGAGGTCGGAATTCGCGAAGCCTCCAGTTCCCCCGTCCAGACCGGTTTCCAGCTCTGGGTCCAGCCCCACATCATCCCCACCGAGGACAAAGTCATTCTCACCGTCATCCCCGCTGCTCAGGTCCTGTCCGGTAAAGGCCAGACCATCGAGGGCTTCGACGATTTCACCAACGGGCTCGCCTCCATTCAGCTGCCGCGCGTCCGCTCCAGCACCGTCGTCACCAAGCTCATCATGCAGGACGGACAGACCGCCGTCCTCGGCGGACTCGTCAACGAAACAGACTCCAAGGTCGAGCGCAAGGTCCCCATCCTGGGCGACCTCCCCGCACTCGGCTGGGCCTTCAAGTGGAAGTCCGACCTCCACGTCAAGAACAACCTCCTCATCTTCATCACCTGTCGCATCGTCCGCAACGGCTCCGATCAGCGCGAAATCTTCACCTGGTACGGACAGAAATATGCCGGAAACACCTTCCGTAAAATCCAGGAAGACGACACCCTCCGCTGGAACCAGCGTCATTCCAGACGCTATGAGCCGATCTCCCAGACCCCGCTGACGACCCCCGCGACCCCCGAAGCCCCGGTGACCCCGGCTGCTCCGGAAGCCCCCGCGGACC
>CAZVTD010000058.1:0-13278 GCA_964629945.1 uncultured Planctomycetota bacterium
TCGTCTGGGCGACCGTTCCGGCCGGGGTGGTCTCAGGCGACGTGGGGGGCTGCTGGGACATCAACGACGAAGCCAGCACGACACTGAACAACAACGTCACCAACGGCACCCATATCCAACGTTTGCTTCTGCTGCCATGCCTTCTCATTCCTGCTTCCTTTCTGACAACTCAAAACACACTTCGGGCACACATCCCGTCACACCGGGATGAATTATCCATTATTTGGGGGCCTCTGGCGAGAGTTTTTCGAGCGACTTCACACCCAGTTGGCGCAGGGCTGCGATTTCCTCGTTCAGCTTGGTGCGGGCCTTTTCGGACATCTGGACGGGCTCCAGGAGCTTCGCTGCCCTGTCGATCCGCTCGATGGCCAGGTTCAGTTGATCCCGTTCGGACGATTTCTGCACACGGATCACCAACTCCGCCGCTTTAAGATAGGTGTAGGGAATGACGGTGTCGACCTTCAACCTCACGCTCTGGAGGGCGGACTGTTCGTCGTCGAGGCTGAACCTGGAACTCAGTCCGGTGAGATACGCACGGGCCCAGTCCACAAGCTGCCGGGCTTCGTGCTCGGCCTCCGGGGTCAGGTTCCCCTTCAACATGGTGTCCTCTGCATGAGGGACTGCGGCTTCGGCAGGCGTCATCTCCACCCTCACCGCATAAACCGGGAAGACGGCATCCAGGGGCCAACGCTGAAGAAGGGTCCCGGCCTCGGTCAGTGCACGCTGACGCCAGATCTCGGCGTGCTTGAGCGTGGCGGCGTCGAACCCGTCGGGTCCCATCTCGCCCTGCTGGAGGATCTGGAGGTACCGGGTCTGACAACAGTGGTAGACGCCACTGTAGGCCACACGGGGATGGAACACGCTGAGCTGTCGGCCTTCTTCGATGAGCTTCCGGGCCCGGTCGTACCACTCCGCTGCCAGCTCATAATTGTTCTGACCGGTCTTTTCTTCGAGCAACCTGCCGTATTCGGGATCCCAGCCGTATTTGTACTGGTAAAAAATCCCCAGCCAGAAGGCGATGTCGGCACTCTGCGGGAGGACTTTCTGCCCCTTCAGGAGGAAATCGGTTCCCTCCTGGATCCATTCGAACTGGTCTTCCACTCGATCATACTGGACACTGATGTTGTAGGCGATGTTCCAGGCCTGGAAGCACCACACGCTGGCATACCGCGGCTGAAGCTGGATGATGATGTCGAGGATCGCGCGTTCCTCGTGATAGCGACGCTGTTCGTGGAGGGCGATGCTGCGCAGCCAGAGGACGTCGACGGAAAGTCCTCGGAAACCTCCCATGAGAAGGATGGTGGCGGCGCCGAGGTCGGAAAGCTGTGCCAGCTCGGGCGCGGTCCCGATGGGGATGCCCGGGTCCCCGTCCACAATGAAGGTGCGCTTCCGGGGCTCGCCTTCCCGGCGAGGGACGGACACGACGATGCGATCGGCGGAAAGGTCGATCGACTCGATGGTCCCCTGGACCTGGTCGGGTCCGGGCGACTCCTCACTGAGGATGATCTCGGCCACGTGGAGGGCGTGACAGGGTGCATCTTCTCCGGCGGATTCCTCGGTGGTGACCCGAACGAGCATGCCAACGGTCAGGTCATGAATGGTCTTCTGAAAGCGGGTCCGCTTGGCGGCGTGCTGAAACGGCACGGCCACGACCAGGAGCGTGATCATGATCAGCACGAGCAGGATGACCCCGAGACGTGATTTCATGCGCTCACCTCCCGGCGGAACCAGAGCAGTTGCGCGACGGCAAGATACACCAGAACGTAAATGGTGGCATACAGCAGGGCCGTCGACCAGATGCCGATGGGGACATCATATCCCCCGGCAACGAGGGAACTGCTGTTGAAGTTCCGGAAGTCCGGAATGATCAGGGTGACGACCTTGAAGAGCCCCAGGTAGATCTTGTTGAGGACGGTAATCCAGGCGGCCGGCTCGACCGTCTGGGCGCCTGGCGCTCCGGGAGCCATGAGATCGGTTCCCAGGAAACCGAGGGGACCGCCGGCCTGGAGCTTGGTCATGAGGTCCCGGATGACCTGACTGAAGACCCCGATCAGGTAGGCGGAGAAGGTCATGACCACGGCCAGCCACTTCGAGACGAAGACGGAGGACATCACCCCGATGACGGTGAGGGCCACGAGTCCGAAGAAGGTCATCATAAGGGACTTGAAGAGACCGACTTCGAAGGGAAGATGCGAGAGGACCGCGCTGACGGCATCGGGCGTCACGAGGATCTGCGAGTACTCCAGCCGGGTGAGCAGGAGGATCATCCCCTCTTTGGGATCCACAACGCCGGGAGTGAACGTCACGGTGCTCTGACGAAAGCTGTCCAGTTCCGTTTCCACTGTATCGGTCGTGCCGTCGACAGGATTCACAGCGACCAGTCTGACTTTGCCTTTCGGCAGGCGCTCGCCCGCGCGCACTTCCACGTCCAGGGAGACGCTCACGTCCTGTCCCCTCCGGTGCGTCAGAGCCTTGCCGTCGAAGTAGAAGACCAGGGTGTTGAGTCTGTCGCCCTTGAGCACGGCTTTCCCGGTGGACTCGTCAAGCGGAGGTTCCTGATCCGGCGCGTCGGACTGAGCCCGCAGGGCGATCTTTTCCGGGGCAAGATGCTGACGGGTGGCCAACTGGTATCCGGACCCCGGAGTGGCGTGCTGAACCCGCAGGGCCGCGTAACGGATGAAGCCGAGACTGATGATCCCCATGACCACGAGCAGCACCGCGGCCACCGCACTGAAGCCGAGCACGCGTCCGAGCAGATAGTTGAGACGTCCCACGGGCTTGGTCAGCACCGTGTAGATGGTCCGTCGGGAGATGTCCTCGGGCAGCGTGGTGGCCGACAAGAAGACGACGACGATGACGCTGAAGAAGGCAGCCGACATGAGGGAGGCCCGGATGACCAATTCCACCCGCTTCTGGGGGAAATTGGCCGGCGCCACCCAGTAACTGGCCGCCACGAAACCCGCAAAGAGGATGAGGACGAGCAGCACACGTCGACGAATGCAGGCCTGAAAGGTCTGACCGGCCAGGGCAAGACAGACCGTGGGGGTGATGGGAAACCGGCTCGTCCGGTTCCTGGTTTGCGGTACTTCCGAACCGGTTTGAGGGTTACTCGGCCCCATGGGCTTTTCCGCTCCTGGCGATGTCCTCGGCGTCGGCCTGTCCGACCACACGCAAGAACAGTTCCTCCAGCGTCGTCCGGGGATGACTCACCTCGACCTGGTCGACGTGTTTCTCGGCGAGAATTTTCCTGAGCATCTCGAGGGTCTCCGGGGAAACATCGCGGGCCCGGATCTGCGTGACGTCCCGCACCGAGAGCAGTTCCTTGACCGCGCCGAGAATACGCAGCTTGCCGGTTTTGAGGATGGCGATCCTGTCGCACACGTCCTCCACGTCGGCCAGCAGGTGAGAACAGAGGAGGACCGTCTTTCCACGGCCCTTCAGCTCCAGGACCAGGTCCTTGATCTGCCGCGTCCCGATGGGGTCCAGTCCGGAGGTGGGCTCGTCGAGGAAGACGAGGTCGGGGTCGTTGATGAGTGCCTGGGCCAGTCCGATTCGACGACCCATGCCCTTGGAATACCCCTTGAGCGGCCTCTTGCGGGCGTGATCCAGTCCGACCATCCGGATGAGATCGTCCGCACGCTTGCGCCGGATGCTCCGGGGAATCTGGAAGAGCTTTCCGTAGAAGTTCAATGTCTCGTCCGCGTTCAGAAAGCGATAAAGATAGGATTCCTCGGGCAGGAAACCGATGTGCTCGTTGGCCAGGACGTTCCCCGGGGGACGTCCCAGGACGTGGGCCTCGCCCGCGGTAGGATGGATCAGTCCCAAGAGGAGCTTCAGCGTGGTGGTTTTGCCCGAGCCGTTGGGTCCCAACAGACCGAAGACCTCGCCCCGGCGCACTTCAAGGTTCAGGTCGTCCAGTGCACGCACAACGTGGGACTTGCGCCAGTCGGAGTACACCTTGGTGAGTCCGATCATCTCGATGACCAGCTCGGAACTGGACGCTGCATTGCCTGTCATGACGCCCCCTCAGGTATCAGCCTGGCTGGAGTCTCCCGGCGATCGGCAGACCCGAAGCGCCCGCCCTCCCTGCACCTGTTTTTCGGGTGTTCAGATGATCCGGACGGAGAAGCAGAACGGAAAAGAAAACCCGGGAGATTCTACCGCGTCAGGAACCGCACAAACCCGGAAATCCCGGTCCCCAGGCACCCTCTTCCCGGGACCCCGCAACGGCGTGTCCCCCCGATGAACGGGAAACACGCCCTGCCGGAACCGTTTTCACACGCTTTCCGGCTTCGAACTCAGGATGCTGCGCTTCTGGGCCTTGCGGGCCTTTCGACGCTTGCGCTCACTGGGCTTCTCGTAATAGGATTGACGCTTGATGTCGCGGGTAAGACCTTCTTTCTCGCACATCTTCTTGAACCGCTTCAACATCTGCTCAATCGTCTCGTTGCCCCTCGCCTTGACTCTCAGCATTATCCCTGTCGTTCCTCCCCTAATCGTTATGGTGACGCCCGCCCCAAACCGTTGCGAGGCTTCAGCTTCAATCCCTTAGGATAAATCGGATTCCCGCCACTGGCAAGGGAAAAACGTCCATTTGCGTCCTTCCGAGCACACCCGAACTTGTCAAAAAGGTTCCAGGTGCTATACTGGGTCCTGTTCCGTCGGCATCAGCATCCGGAGTCCGGCCATGAAGATCCGTCAGCGCACAAGCTGGCCCAGAACCTACCACGAGGCGGTCGCGGTCCAGAATCAGCTCCGGCAGCGTCTGGTCCGCACGGGGGGACTGCGTCGTGTGGAGTTCGTGGCCGGGGCGGATGTCTCCTACGACCGGCAGCTCGACCGGGTCTACGCGGGCATCGTCGTGCTGAATTACCCCGACCTCGAGACGGTCGAAAGCGCCACCTATGCGGATCAGGCCGCTTTCCCCTACGTGCCCGGGCTGCTCACCTTCCGCGAGGGGCCGGTCCTGATGGAGGCGTTCCGGGCACTTCAGCATCGTCCTGACGTGATTATTTTTGACGGGCAGGGATATGCCCACCCCCGGCGCATGGGACTGGCCAGCCACATGGGGGTTCTCCTGGGAATTCCCTCGGTTGGTTGTGCCAAGAGTCGCTTGACCGGCGAACACGCCCAGCCGGGCCAGGAAAAGGGCAATTGGACACCATTGATGGACGCCGGTGAGCGAATCGGACGCGTGGTCCGGACCCGCACCGGCGTCAAGCCGGTCTATGTCTCGGTGGGACACCTGATCGGACTGACCGCGGCAACAAACCTGGTGCTGGCATGCGTGCGGGGGTTCAGACTGCCCGAACCCACCCGCCGGGCACACCAGTTGGTCACAGCATTACGCAAGAAGGGAAATCCGTCGGACGAGTCTAAAACTCCCCCTGAGTGAAGGAGCCGGTCATGGACGTGATGGAAGCTATTGTGAAGCGTCGCAGCACCCGTCGTTGGCAGAAAAAGTCGGTCGAGCCCGAAAAGCTCCAGCGTGTTCTGGAGGCCGGTCGTCAGGCTCCCTCGGCCAACAATCGTCAGCCCTGGCGCTTTGTCGTCGTCACCGACGAGAAGCTCCGCAAGCAGCTTATCGCGGCCGCGTGCGACCAGACCTTCGTGGGCGAGGCCCCGGTGGTGCTGGTGGGCTGTGCCGTGGAGACGGACCGCGTCATGACCTGCGGTCAGCACTGTTATCCCATCGACGTGGCCATCGCCATGACCAGCATCAGTCTGGCGGCTGTGACCGAAGGTCTGGGAACCTGCTGGATCGGTGCATTCCACGAGGACAAGGTCAAAGCGATCCTGAACATCCCCGAGCACGTCCGGGTGGTCGAGTTGATGCCGATGGGGTATCCGGAAAGCGCCCCCGGCCCGGCCAGACCACGTAAGAGCATGGACGAGTTCCGTGTTTTCGAACGCTGGAGCTGAACCGCGACGCAAACCGGACTTTTGCGTGTTTTGCGTTTTGTCTTGACACGGCAACCCTTTGCGGCTTAGCCTTGCAGAGACGCGGCATCGGTTCTCGGAAAGCGGGTGACACGTTGCGCACGTTCGCGGGCTCAATGCTGCTTCTGCTGATCGCGGCTGCCGGCTGCCAGCCCAGTCCACCCGGCACCTCCGAGATGCTCGACAGCTCCGCCGGGGTCGAACGCATGCGGGCCGTCACGCGACTGTCCAACGAACATCGCTGGACCAACATTCCCGTCTTCATCCATCACCTGGAAGACCCCGACGTCTCGGTACGCTGGGCCGCGGTCCAGGCCCTCACGACCCAGGTGGGAACCGACCTGGGCTTTCGAGCAAGCGATCCCCCCGAACCCAGAGCCGCCGCGGTCCAGCGCTGGCAGCAATGGTGGCAGACCGAAGGCAGCCAGGGACCACAGGCCCGTCGTCCTTCGCCCGATTCCTGAACCCTCTGGCATATGGAACCCCGGATGGTCGACCAACAGTCACAGCCGAAACGGATCGAATTCAGGGCGCCGAGCGACCCGGCTTACCTGAGCGTCATCCGTCAGCTCACCTGGGCCGTCTCGACCCTGGCCGGTCTTTCACCCGACGCGGCGGACGCGTTCACCCTGGGCGTGGACGAGGCCTGCACCAACGTTATCAAGCACGCCTATCACGGCGACACCTCAAAGCAGATGATCCTCTGCTTCGAGCTGCTGCCCGACCGTCTGCTGCTGAGACTGCGTGATTTCGGCACACAGTGCGACCCGTCCGAACTGAAGGGACGAGACCTCGACGAAATCCGTCCCGGAGGACTGGGACTGCATATCATGCGAGGCGTCACGCACCAGATCGAATATGATACGCACCAGTCGTCCGGGACGGAGTTGAGAATGACGCGATTCCTTTCGACCGACACTCGGACCTGAAACGGATGGCGGACGTGGAGATCGGGCGGATCGACGGGAATGGCATCACCGAGCTGACACTCAGCGGCGAGTTGGACATGAGCAGTTCGCCCCGGCTCCGTTCGGTCCTGCTTGACGTGGTGGACCGACGCGTCGGAGAACTGGTGATTCACCTGGACAACGTGTCCTACATCGACAGCTCGGGGCTCGCCACACTGGTCGAGTGCCTGCAGGGAATGAAGCGAAACCATGCTCGACTGCGGCTGACCGGTATGAACGCGAAGGTCCGAGCCGTCTTCGAGCTGTCGAGGCTGGACCGGGTCTTCGAGATACACGACTGAACGCTGGAACGGACGCGCCGATGCACGAGCTTCAAGGTCGGACGGGGGTTTACAGATGAGCTGGGGCCGCAAAATCATGGGACCGCTGAAGCGTCTCGGCTCGGGGTACTATGCCCTGCTCGACCTGCTGGGAGGCATCACGCTGCTCGGACTCGACGTGCTGTTCGGCTTCTTCAGCGTCCTGTTCTCCAGGGGACCCATGAAGCGGTCCCGTCTGGACGCCATCGCCTTCCAGATGGTCCGCTTCGGCATCCGTGCTGTCCCCGTGGTGATGCTTGTGCTGCTGTTTGTGGGCATGGTGCTGGCCTTCCAGATGGATTACGTCCTCAGAAGCCTGGGACTGCGGGAATGGATCGCCAAGGTCGTGGCCATCGCCATGCTCCGCGAACTGGCCCCCCTGCTGACGGGCGTGGTGATGAGCGGGTTCGCCGGGGCGTCCATCGCGGCGGAACTGGGCACCATGGTGGTCGGCGAGGAGATTCTGGCCCTGGAATCTCAGGCCCTGAACCCCATCCAGTTCCTGGTCATGCCGCGCGTCGTCGCCACCACGGTCATGCAGGTCTGTCTGACCGTCATCGCCAACATCGTCGGCATCGTCGGCGGCTTCATCGTCACCACGGCCATCCTGAAAGAGAACCCTTACCGCTACTACGAAATGACCGTCACGGCCCTCCAGACCCAGGACCTCATCACCGGTCTGGTCAAGGCCGGTGCGTTCGGACTGCTCATCTCCCTCATCGCCTGCTATCTCGGTCTGCGGGTGACCGCCGGTGCCGAGGGCGTCGGGCGGGCCACCACCCTTGCCGTGGTCTATTCGATTGTAGGGATCATCGTCACGGACCTGGTTTTCAGTGCCCTTTTCAGTCTGATGCCATGAGCGAAATGAAACCCCAGGTGGAAGCGAAATCCGACGGCGACGTCCCGGATGTCGTCATCGAGGTCATCGATCTGGTCAAGAGCTTCGGCGAACGAACGGTGCTCGACGGACTCTCCTTCCACGTTCGCAGAGGCGAAACCCTCGTCGTCATGGGCTCCTCGGGCAGCGGAAAATCCACACTGCTCAGGCACCTCATCGGCGCGGACCTCCCCGACGGAGGGAGCGTCAAGGTCTTCGGACAGGAACTCACGACCGCGGCCGACAAGGAACTCGACGCCGTCCGGCTCCGCATGGGTGTGGTCTTTCAGACGGGGGCGCTCTACAACTCCATGACCGTGGGTGAAAACATCGCGCTCCCCATGCAGGAGCACACCGACCTGGCCCGTCACATCATCGAAATCATGGTCAAGATGAAGCTGGAGCTGGTCGGTCTTCGAGAGTTCGAGGACCTGATGCCGGCCCAGATTTCAGAGGGGATGAAAAAGCGCGTCGGTCTTGCACGGGCCATCGCGCTGGACCCGGAAATCCTCTTTTACGACGAGCCCACCGCGGGACTGGACCCGATCATGGCCGGGGTCATCGACGCCCTGATCATGGACCTGTCCCACAAGCTGGGGGTGACCTCGGTGGTCGTGACACACGACATGCACTCGGCGTTCCGCATCGCCGATCGGATCGTCATGCTCTACCAGGGAAAGCTCATCGCCGACGGGACCGTCGACGAGATTCGCAACTCCGCCGACCAGCGCGTCATCCAGTTCATCAACGGGGCACCCGACGGACCGATTCCCCTGCACATGAGCAGGACCGATTACGTGGACGATCTCATGGGACTGGAGCCCTGACAACCCGCGGGCCGACACCCGACCGTCGGCCACGAACCGAACCTGATCGAGGGAAATAGACATGCGCCGAAGACGTTCGGAACTCAAAGCCGGGATCTTCATCCTCTTCTGCTTCATCCTCTTCTGGGTCGTCCTCTTCTCCATCAGCGATCTCAGGACCTTGTTCGTCCCCCGCAGAACCTATGTCCTGGCCTTCAACCAGGTGGGCGGACTCGAAAGGAACTCCATCGTCCGCTACGCCGGCTACCAGGTCGGTCGCGTCGTGGACATCTCCTTTGCCGAACCCCCGAGACCTGACGGACAATCGGCCCCCCGCAGACGCGTGCCCGAACCCGTCTCGTCGGACAAACCCGCCCTGCCCTGCTGTCCGGAGAACATCTTCGTCACCGTCCAGGTGCGAAGCGACGTCCAGCTCACCAGCCTGGATCAGGCCGAGATCAACGCCACGTTCACCGGCTCGATCGCCCTGGACATCCTCCCCGGAACTCCCGGGCCGGGCGAGACGCCCGTCGCCATCAACGAGGACTACATTCTCCTGGGACAGCCTTACCTGACGGTGGGGCAGCTGGTCCATCGGGCCGCCGAGGTCGTCGACGGGGCTCGCGACGTCATGCCCGCCGTCAAGGAGGCCGTCGGAAGCCTGACCGATACGATGAAGGACGCCCGCTCCACAGTGCAGCGGGTCAACCAGGCCCTGGACGACAACCGTCCCCGCATCGACCAGACCTTCAAGGACATGGCCGAGGCGTCGCAGAACATCAAGGGAATCACCGCCGAGATCAAGCCCAAACTGCCCGAGACGCTGGAGAAGATCCGTCAGGCCGCCGGCGACGCCGCCGAGACGCTGGCCGCCGTCAAGCCCCGGCTGATTGCCGCCGCCGAAAACGCCCAGCAGGCCACCTCCGATCTCAGAAAGACCTCCTCCACCGCACTTGGAATCGTCGCACAGAACCACCACCGGGCCGACCAGATCCTGGAGAACCTCCGTAACGCCTCGGCACGCCTGAACATCGGCATCGAGGACATTCGACGCAACCCGTGGAAGCTCCTGGACCGCAACATCAACGCCGACCCCAGGACCCAGAACATCTACGACTCGGCCCTGGCCTTCTCCGAGGCGGCCCGTGCCCTCTCACAGGCGGCTGCCGACCTCAAGGCCCTGGCCGAATCCGAACACGCCGACCCCGAGGTCGTCAAAAAGGCTTCCGAGGAACTCGACAAGCTCGTCGGAAACCTCTCCTCCATCGAAAAGCAGCTCTACCTGATCTACAAAGCCCCGCCCGGCCCCTGAAATCCGTCCTTGTCCTCCCCGGAAAACAACACGAGCCCCGGCAAAGCCGGGGCTCGCATCTCCCCCTCGCATAGGAATTGTGCTCAACTTCGTCGGCGTCTCAGTCTGCCAAGACCCACCAGAACACTGGCACCGAACAACAGACTCGTCAACGGTTCAGGAACCACCCCGTCATCCGTCAGCGCAAAGGCCAGGTCGGCATCATATTCACTCCACGCCCCGACCGCACTTGTGCGATACCACAGACGATCGTTTCCATTGTTGCTCTCGCACCAGTACCAGTCGCTTGCCGTCGTCGGGTTCGTCGCGTTGGAGATGCTGATGTAGTAAGTCACCCCACCGTCAAACAAAATGGGGCTGGGAAGAAAACACGAATAGGCATAAACGACGTACCCCTGCATGGTCATCCCGGTATCCAGCCGACCGACGTCTCCCACGTTGAAACTGGCAAAAGGCGTGCTGTTGGGACCGCTTCCCTCATCGTAGAACGCGACGGTGAAGCCGTCCGGATTAGAGGGCGTCTGAACATAAATCCCAAGCCAATGCACGTCGGTGACGAAGGTATCCCCCGTGAGGCGGAAATCATCAGCCATCCATTGAGGGTATCCGGGATCGGAGATGTAGGCGTCCGTCCAGTTAGGGACCTGCGCATACACAGTATCCGCCCGGAGGTCCGACGACCCCAAGGCCAGCACCAGCAAAACCAACGCAAAACCCATCACTTTTCGCATAGATTCCCCTCAAATATCGGCAGAAAAGGAACGGGACAACCCCACCCCTCTGAACGCTGCAAATCCCGTGCCGGAAGTTTTTTTTCGCACACACTCTCCCCGAACCCCTCGGTTAACTTATGAAACGACAAGCAGTTAAGATTTCCAGCAAAAGCGGTTAACGTTCCGCGCCAGGCGGCCAGACATCCTGTCATGTCCATCTAATCCAACGCCGGTCTTATGCAACACGTCCCGAAATATCCGTAACCCCTTTTCAAAAAACGAATTACGCCGCACGTTCCCTTCTTTTACACTCCGGGTACAAAGCAAGCGAGCCCCGAAAACTCGGGGCTCGCCGATTCTTTCTCTCAGGTTGCGTCCCGCCGAGACTCAGCCCTTCTTCTTGTAGGCCTCGATCAGCTTGGGGACCACCTCGTGCAGGTCCGCCACGATGCCATAGTGTGCCACCTTGAAGATCGGGGCATCCGGATCGGTGTTGATGGCGATGATCTTGCCTGATTCCGCCATGCCCGCACGGTGCTGGACGGAACCGGAGATGCCGCAGGCGATGTAAAGTCTCGGCCGGACGGTCGTCCCGGTCTGTCCCACCTGGTGATCATGGTCGATATATCCCGCGTCCACCGCCGCACGCGACGCCCCCACCGCACCGCCCAGGACCTCGGCCAGCTCCTTGATGAGCTGGAAGCCTTCCTTGCCATCGACCCCTGCCCCACCCGCGACGATGACCCCGGCCCCCTTGAGATCGACGCTCTTCTCCTCGCGCTTTCTCTGGAGCACCTTCGTGGTCATGTCCTCGGGCGACAGGTCCACCGTCACCTTGATGATCTCACCCTTCCGCGAGCGGTCGGGTGGACTCATCTTCATCACGCCTTCGCGGACGGTGGCCAACTGCGGCCAGCGCACCGTGTTGACGATCGTCGCGATGATGTTCCCGCCGAACGCCGGACGGATCTGGTAGAGAAGCTTCTCGAACTCTTCCTTGCTCACCGGATCGGTGAAGTCGCCGATCTTGAGGTTGGTGCAGTCGGCGGTCAATCCGCACATCAGGGTCGAGGCCACCCGTGGAGCCAGGTCCCGTCCGATCGGGGTGGCACCGAAGATCCCGATGGCCGGCTTATATTCCCGGACCAGGTCCACGATCACCTTGGCATAGGGAAGCGTGTTGTACACTTCCAGCCGGATGTCATCGGCCACGTACACGCGATCCGCGCCGTACGCGATGAGCTCCTTGGCCAGGTCCTTGACCTTGTAGCCCAGGAGCAGAGCGCTCACCGGGGCATTCAATTCGGCCGCGAGGTCCCGCGCGCAACTCAGCAGCTCCAGACCCACGTCAGCCAGCTTGCCGTCTTCCTGCTCGGCGAACACCCACACGCCAGTGTAACCCTTCATCTGCACCTCTTCCGCATCGGGACAAGACCTGCTCTCAACCGAGCGTATGGTCCGCGATCAGTTCGTGCATCAGCGATATCAGTCCATCTTCCGTCGCTTCAACCATCTTCGTATCCGTTCCCTGGATGACCACCCACTCGATCTCTTTCACCCGGGTCGGTGAGCCGGCCTGTCCCACACGCGACAGGTCCGCCTTGATATCTTCCACCTTCCATTCCGGAATCAGCAGTCCCTTGGCCTTCAACCCGCCGGCGATCTCCTCCGCACGTCGCTTCACCTCTTCGGGATCGGGCTTGCCGTTCTTCGACAGCTCCGCGTGAACCTGCTGCTGGATCTCCGAAGGCACACGGGCACGCTTGTACCGGATGAGACGCTTGACCGCCGGTGGACGCGGCTCGTTCGCCGTGCCGACCACCGTCAGCACCACCGGAAGCGGGGCGGCCCACACCTCGTGACCCCGTCCCAGACTCCGACGGGCCTGGATCGCCCCCTCCGTCAACTCCTCCACCGCCTCGACATACGTGATCTGGGGCCAGGCCAGCTTCTCGGCGACCTGGGGCCCCACCTGGGCCGTGTCACCGTCGATCGCCTGTCGGCCGCACAGCACCATGTCCACCTTGCCCAGGGCCAGCACCGCCTGGGACAACGAATAGGACGTCGCCAGCGTGTCCGCCCCGGCAAAGCGCCGGTCCGTCAGCAGGATCACCTTGTCCGCACCACGATACAGCGACGCACGCAGGAGTTCCGCCGCCTGGGGCAGTCCCATCGTGATGACCGTCACCTGACCCCCGTAACGCTCCTTGAGCTGAAGGGCCATTTCCAGGGCGTTCAGGTCCTCCGGATTGAAGATAAAAGGCAGTGCGGCACGGTTCACCGTCCCGTCCGCCTTCATCGCATCCGTCGTGATGTTCTTCGTGTCAGGAACGCACTTCGCCAGAACCACTATATTAAATGAC
>CAZVTD010000059.1:0-13229 GCA_964629945.1 uncultured Planctomycetota bacterium
CCGACTCTCACATTCACCGCCCGGATCTCCTTGGCGTCCACGTGGACCGTGAAAGGAACGTATGCCAAGCCCGCCATCGCCGCCATCGGGATGGGGCCCCTCTCCGGAATCCGAACCGCGCGCGTCCTCTCCCCATCCACGATGGAGACGGAGATGTCCTCGTACATCAGCACGCGACCTCCCGCTTCATACTGATGCCTCACCGTGATTTCGAGGCCCTCTTCCGTGATCTTGGCATAGACATGTGCGATCCAGTCATCCGAAATCGCCGCCGTGGGAAGAAACGTCACTTCCTCCCCGAAGCTCAACGAACAGAGCATCAGCACCACCCACGCCCCCACCGCAATGACTCGCTTCTTCATGCCTCATCTCCCTTCCGGCGCCCGACACGATTTCGTCAGCGGATCGACTTTCCGGGACGGACAGTCGTCATATTTGCTCGTCGGGTGTCCTACGCGAGAAATCCAGCTTGAAGAACCAGTCTTGTTCATAGAGTTCAAAGGTTCCCTCTATAAAGCCGTAGCGCCTTGGCCATCTTTCCCAGACGAGGCGCTCGCGTGATGCCAGCGGGTATTTCTTTCCAGCCACCCCATACTCCAGCTTTTTGGCTTCTGTGCGGCTCCAGATGTACTTCGGATCGATCACGTCCTCCAAGCGTTGGGGATAGGCACCGTTGGCCGAGGCATATTCCAGAAGAGCTAATCTAATATACTGCAAACGAGTCTTTTGCGCGGAAATCTGCGCTCGTCCGTGCATTGAATACGCAATACAACCAACAACACCTGCCCCAAGCCCTAGCGAGAAAATCAAAATCGCCGTGAGGCAGTGAACCAAGAGTTGTTTGCCCCTCATAATCGCCTCCCAGAGTGATTCCCCAAGGGAAACCCATTACACCACATTTACACAAGCCGGAGTTCCGGGAACAGCATACTTGATTCGAGTCCCACTGTTTCGCTTTCGAAAAACAGGGGGAGATACACAGCCTCTCATCTCGCCCTCTCCCCATCGTCCTTGGGGAGCTGATCGCTGTCCGCGCATCCCCGATCCTTGCCCTGCTCCTGCTCCTTGCTTTCATCCTATCCCTGTCTGCATGAATCTTCAACCGACAATTCTTCCCCTCCCTGTCGTGCCGAGGCCGTTCCCTGGCGTGTTCTTTCCGGTACACGGTGCGCTGTGTGCTGTTTCTTCTTGATGTCAGCTAAGTGCTAAGGGCTAAGTGCTGAGCGCTGACTGCTGTGTGCGGTGCGCGGTCATGGTTTCCGGCCCACTGAGTGCCATGCCGATCCTTCATCCTCTCAATAGTCGTACCGCCAAACCACTCCCGCTCCGAGGTTTGCGACCTTTCTGTCCCTCTGCTTCTTTTTCTGTTGTTGCTGTTTACCTGGCCGTGCTGTCCTTTGCGTTCTTTGCGCCTTTGCGGTGAGTGTTTCTTTGGTTTTTTCATAAACGGTCGGCGGAAAACGGTCATTGGAAGGCGGCATCAAAAACAGCGCAAATTCGCTCACTTTTTGACCAAATTCGCACCGAATTCGCCCGGTTTTTGCGAGTTCCGCGCGACCCCACCCTCATTTTTTGCTCAAAAATGCGGTTCCGGACAACTCTCAGTCTATGTCCGATCTTTGAAGTCGCCCGCCATTGCCGGATTCAGGACCGACTGTACCGCGATTTCGGAAATAGATTGCCCAATACGGTCCGTATAACGCATTTTCAGGACACGACCAAATCGCTCTTGTATGCACAAAACGTCATTGTGGGGCAATCGGCGGGGGCGGTTTTCGGGGAACATCCGGCCCTCGGGCAGCGTCTGGAGATTGTGTCGGCATCGACTACAGGCGGCGGGCGATGAATGCCGATATACCTATGTTGGACCAGGGTGGTTGTGATTCGCCCAACCTGATGTTTTATCAAGGTTTATAGCCTGAGCCGAGAAAGGATTTCACTTGGCGGTGCCGGGCTCGTCGAATCTCCTCAAAAACACCCAGCTGGGCGCGATCGTGGAGGGCTTCCGGTCACAACGTCCGTTGTGGCTTGGGGTTATAATCCTCTCCGCGCTCCTCGTCTACGTCAACACTCACGTCTTGGCCGTCCTGAACACGCGTTGGAACTCCGACCCCAACTATGGCCACTGCATCCTCATCCCCGTCATCGCCCTCTATTTCGTCTTCCTTAAGCGTAAGAATCTGAAGGGGTTACAGCCGAAGCACTCCTGGCTGGGGCTGTCGGTCCTGGTGTTCGGGCTGTTGCTGCGTGTGATCTCGCTTCCCCTGGACTCGGTCGTGCTGGCCGGGATCTCCATGGTCGTGCTGGCCAACGGCCTGTTGCTGTATGTCGGGGGCTGGCAAGTATATAGGGCGTTATGGTTCCCTGCGCTCTATCTCTTTTTCATGATCCCGCTGCCCGAGATCATTCACACGCGCCTGGCGTTCCCGCTGCAACTCTTTGCCAGCAAAGTCTCTGCGGCGATCCTCACCGGCATCTTCAACATCAGTCTGCGGCTGGACGGAAACGTCTTAACCCTTGCCAGTCAAAAGCTTAGCGTCGCCGAGGCCTGCTCGGGCATGCGCTCCATCCTGGGCCTGACCGCCCTGGGGGTGGCGTTCGCCTATCTGGCCAAGCGAAACATCTGGGAGCAGGTCATTCTCGTCGCAAGTACAATCCCTATCGCCATTACCGTCAACGTCATCCGCATCGTAATCACCGCACTCCTGCACCAGTGGGGCTATGACAACCTGGCCGAAGGCGTCTATCACACCATGACGGGGTGGTTTGTGTTCCTGTTCGCATTGGCGATGTTCCTTGGCGTAAACTGGGTTCTGGAAAAGATTTGGGTTGAAGCCCCCGAAACCCGTAAGGCGGCCTGAGTCATGACCGAAGCGGTTCAGAAGAAGACAGTCCTCTCCGCGGGGCCCATCAGGCTGCACGCGCATTTCTATGTGGCGGGCATCCTCTTACTGCTTGCCAGCATTGGGTTTAACTTCTGGCTCGATCGGCTGAACCGGCTCAAGAGCGCCAATCTGAGTGTGCCTTTGAAGCAGCCTTTGAGCAGCATTCCGGCCCAGTTGGGCGACTGGGTGATGGTCGAGGAGATCGAGCTGCCGCAGAACGTGAAGGACATCGCGGGAGTGGACGACTACGTGAACCGGAGGTATGTCCAGAAAGGGCAGGAGGTTACAGAGAACGTTGGGGAGCACAAGGCGGGGACGGAGGAAGGGCTGCACGTGTATGTGGCGTATTTCGGGGGCATTCGCACCGCGGCGCCTCACCGTCCGGATATCTGTCTGAGGGGTTCGGGGTGGACGATTGCGGGCGCGCACCGTCGTCAGATCGAGATTCCCGGGATGGGCGAGACGCAGACGGTGGGTGTGCACGTGGACGTGTTCACGCGGGAAGAGAACCGTCAGATGGTGGTGTGGTGGGAGTATATCCACGGGAAGAACGTGACGAATCCGCTGATGGAGCGTGTTCGGTGGATTCTGCCGCTGTTCATGGGAGGTAAGGCGGGTTCCGTGGTTCAGGTTCAGATCTCGCAGGACGTGGGGGCCAAGGAGAGTGAAGACGAGGTGTATGAGCGGATCGTGGGATTCGCACGGGCGATTGCGCCTGAGGTGGGGAAGTGTCTTCCGGAGACGGAGTGAGAGGAGCGGGACGGGATAGATAGAGGGAACAAAAGACGCGTGAGGTGCGTCATGGTAGGCGGTTTCTGGGTGTGTTGAGGTTTGGGCGGGGTTGTATTGAGGATGTGTGCAAAACGGGTTTTCCCGATACGGGGTCTGGAAGGAGGCGTCGATGGCTCGCGCGATCAACAAGCCTGTGGTATTCGTATTGCTGGGGGTCCTGGTGGTGCTCCTGGGTGTCGGCGGGTTCATCGCGTTCAAGCGCGCGGACCGTCGTCAACAGTTGACGAGTCACCAGGAGAAGCTGGAGCAAGCCCGTCAGGAGAAGGACGTGAGGTCAGAACTCCTGGAGATGCAGATCATTCTGACGGACTATGAGCCCGGGAACGAGGTCCTTCGGGAAGAGTATGCGGAACGTCTGGAGGAGGCGGGGGATTCGGCACGGGCGCAGAATGAGTGGCGCGTTCTGGTGGATAAGAACCCGGAGAACGTGAAGGCGCGGATGCGGTTGGCAGAGTATGCGCTGTCGCGCGGGGAGTATGCGGAGGCGGGTCACCAGGCGGGCGAGGTGATGAGTCGAGACGAGGGGAACGTGAAGGCGCACCTGTTGATGGCGAAGAGCTACTACGGGCGAGGTCTGTATTCGGAGGCGTCGGTGGAAGCGCAGCGAGTGATCGACCTGGCGCCCGAGAACGTGGAAGGTTACATCGTCCGAGCGGAAGTCCTGAGGAAGCAGGGCGATCCGGTGAAGGCGGAAGAGACGGCGGCGCTGGGGATGAAGGCCGTTCCCGACAGTGACGTGATGCAGATGTATGCGGGGAACCTGTATCGGGACCGTGGTGAACTGGAGAAGGCGGAGGAAGCGTACAAGGCGGCGCTGTCGACGACGAAGCGTAAAGCGGACCCTCTGCTTCAACTGGGGCTTCTGTATGCGGTTCAGCGCAAGAACGAAGAGGCGGAGACGAAGTATAAGGAGGCGGTGGCGGCGTCGGAGACGATCGGGGAGAAACTGCAGACGCGTCTGGCGTATGCGAAGTTTCTGACGTGGGGAGGTCGTCTGGACGATGCGCTGGTGCAGTATGATGAGGCGCTGAAGGTCCAGGAGAAGAACCCGGCGGTGTTGGCGGAACGCGCGATGGTGCTGATGTCTGCGGGGCGCCTGGACAGTCGTTCGGGGGAGCCGAACGCGGAGTCGGACATCGGGGATATTCTGAGTCGGACGGCGCATGACGCGTATCTGGTCCAGGGGCTCCACCTTCAGGGTCGTCTGCGTGTTCTGAAGGGTGACGTGGATGGAGCGATCGAGAGTCTGGAGAAGGCGCTGGAGGAGAACGCGAACCTTCCCCGTCCGATCACGACGCTTCAGGTCACGCAGGTCCTGGCGGGCTGCTACGAGCGGAAGGGAGACACGGTCCGGTCGCGCGACCTTCTGACGAAGGTCCTGGAGAAGAGCCCCGAGGACTGGACAACCCGCTTCATGCTGGGTCGGGTGCTCTCGCTTCGAGGGGAATATGATCGTGTGGTGAGTCTGTTGAGCGGTCGTCGTCTTCCTCTGGACGGGGTGCTGCTTCTGGCGCAGGCCCAGACGGACCGTGGGGACGCGAGCTCGGGTCGTCGGACGCTGGAGACGCTGATCGAGCAGCGTCCGGAAGAGATCCGAGCGCGTCTGGGTCTGATGCGTCTGGAGTACGTGGCGAAGGACTACCGTCGGATGCTGTCGCTGTCGGACGACCTTCTGAAGAGCGGGCTGGCGAAGACGGCGGCGGAGCAGTTGACGGTGAAGCGTATGCGTGTGGTGGCGCTGATCGCGCTGGAGGAGTTCGGTGAGGCGGAGAAGGCGTACAAGGAGCTTCTGGAGGCGTATCCCGAGGAGATGGATATCATCCGGAACTACGCGCTGTTTCTGCTGAGTCAGAAGCGATTTGCGGAGGGGGAGAGTTTTCTGCGGGGTGTGATGGAGAAATCGGACAAGAAACAGACGGAGGGACTTCTGGCGTCGTATTACGAGCGAGCGGACCGTCCGGACCTTGCGCGTGCGGAGTGGCGTCGTCTGGCGGAGCAGTATCCGAAGAGTGCGACGATCCGCGAGCACCTGATCCTTCTTGCGCTGATGGAGCGGGACAACGCGGAGGCCCAGAAGTATCAGACGGAGCTGAAAACACTTCTGCCGGATAATCCGACGGTGGAGATCCTGGGCGCGCGGGTGCTTCTGGCGCGGGGTGAATATGGTGAAGCGTCACAGATCCTGAAAGCGGTGGTGGAGAAATCCCCCCGGGACGCGGAAGCGCGTTATTACCTTGGCGTGACGGACGTGGCGCTGGGTCGTGGTGCGGACGCGGTGAAGAACATGGAGGTTGTGCTGTCGCTGTGGCCCCAGTTCCGTCGAGCGCAGGAGCTTCTGGCGAACCTGTATTTCGAGACGGGTCAGGTGGCGAAGGCGGAGCAGATGCTGCGTCTGATCAAGGAAGGGTCGCGGGTCCAGCTTCCGGAAGAAGAGGAAGACCGTCTTCAGAAACTGGAGTCGATGGTGGACGTGTCGATGGGTCGTCCGGAAGAGGCGGAGAAGAAACTGCGGGCGTATCTGAAGGATAACCCCGGGGACGGCGCGAGCTGGCTGTCGCTGGGTGACGCGCTATTTTCGCAGGCGCAAGACCTGGAGAAGAAGGGACAAAAAGCGGAGTCGGGTCGGAAGAAGGACGAGGCGGAGAAGGCGTATCTGACGTCGTGGGAGAAGGGACTGCACACGCGTCGCGCGCTGTTCGCGATCACGCGATTCTACGTTCTGGGAGACCATGCGGAGTCGGCTTTGAAGGTGGTGGAGTCGGCGACGAGCGAGGACGCGTCGTCGCCCGGTCCGCTGCGGGAGGACGTGGCGTCGCTGGCGCTTCTGGCGAAACTGTATGAGCAGGGCGGACGCAACGCGGACAGTGAAAAGGTGTATGAGCGGATCGGCAAGGTGGACCCCGGGAACCTTCTTGGTCTGCTGAACAAGGCGGAACGTCTGAGTCGTGAGGGGAAGTTCGCCGAAGCGACGGCGGTGATGGAAGACGTGATGAGCAAGGCCCCCGATGACAAGGAGATCCGTCGTCGTCTGGTGGGTTCCCTGATGGACGAGTGGCGAGCGTCGCAGGGGGCGGATCGTTCGAAGTACGAACGAGCGACGCGCGTGGTGGAGGACGGTCTGCAACGGGTGAAGGACCCCAGTGATCGACTGGAACTGAAAGACATGAAGGCGTCGGTGCTGGCGTCGGGACTGGAACTTGGGAAAGCGGAGGAGGTCCTGAAGGAGGCGATCCAGGAGGGAGAACGAACAGGTCTTGGATCGGAACTTCTGCAGGTGCGTTTCCACCTGGCGGGGTATCTGATGCTGCGCGGGGCGAACGACGCCGCGATGGACCTTCTGCGCCAGGTGGTCAACCAGGAGCCCCGGTTCCTGGACGCGCGGACGGAACTGATGCGATTGTATGTGAAGTCGGGTCGTTATCCGGAGGCGCGAGCGGAAGCGCTTGCGATCCTGGAGAACGGTCCGGCGCTCGGTGCGTATCTGACGCTGGGAGACCTGGGTCTGAACCAGGGAAACCCGAACGAGGCGATCAAGCAGTATACGATCGCAGTGGAGAAGTTTCCGGAATCGGCGCTGGCGAAGCGAGGTCTTGGGGCGGCCTACCTGAGGAAGGGCGACAAGGCGAAAGCCCTGGCGACGCTGCGCGAGGCGATGGTCCAGGGGAAATACGACTACAGTGAGATGCGCGTGATGACGGAAATCCTGATCAGCGAGAAGAGTCAGGACGAAGCCCTGAGTCTGCTTCAGGAGGCGGTGGGGAAAGCGGAGCCGAAGGGTGGTGCGGAGTATCTGATGGGTGTGGTGGAGAGCTCGCGCGAGCAGCACGGTCCCGCGTGCCGGCACTATGAGTCGGCGGTGAAGGCGATGCCCGATTCGCTGAGCTACCGGATGGCGCTGGGTCGGGAATATTTTTCGGCGGGTGATTACGAGAACACGAAGAAGACGGCAGAGGAGATTCTGGAGAAGAACGCGGGAGCGGTGGGCGGGTATGAGCTTCTGCTGGCGGTGCATGAGAAGGAAGGCGACAAGGGGAAACAGGAAGACGTGTTCCGACGCTGGATAAGGAGCTCGCCTGAGAGCGTGGTGGCGGTGAACAATTATGCGTTCTTCCTTGCGGAACAGGACAAGGCGTCGCAGGCGCTGAGTCTTCTGGAAGATCTGAAGCAGAAGCAGTCGGGCAAGCCGGAGTATTCGAAATATGAACCCGTGCTGCTGGACACGGAAGGCTGGCTCCGGATCAAGATGGGCGAGACGCGTCGAGCAAAGGAACATCTGGAAGAGGCGAAGAAACGCCGACCGGATACTCCGGAGGTCCTGAACCACCTGCGGCTGGTGTATCTGAAGCTTCGTGACGACGCGAAGGCGCGAGGTGACAACGCTCAGGCGAGGATGTACGAGGTGGAAGCGGGTCGGACGACGGTGGGTCTGATGCAGGCGATGCCCGGGGACCCGGAGATGCAGATCAACCTGGCGCGTGTGTATGCGGTGGAGGGACGTCTGGACGAGGCGATCGCGAGTCTGAGACAGGCGGTCGCGGTGGAGAAGGAAGGGAACCGTGCGCGGAAGGCGCTGGTGGAACTGCTGATCAGGAAGCCGCTTCTGGAAGACGCGTCGCGGGAGCTGGAGACGCTGAAGAAAGCGGCGCCCGAAGACCCGATGACGACGGTTCTGGAGGTGATGCTTCTGACGAAGCGTGCGGAAGTCGCGAGCGTTCCGGAAGTGACGCCCGAGGCGACGAACCTGCTGAAGAAAGCGCAGGAGGTTCTGAGCAAGGGTCTGGTGAAGTGGCCCGAAGAGGGGATGATGCACTACGTTCAGGCCCAAGTCAGTCTTCGGATGGGGAAACTGGACGAGGCGGAGAAGGAACTGGGCGAGACGATCCGTCTGCTGCCGAATTTCATGGATGCGTATCTTGGGAAGACGCAGCTTCTGACGGAACGCGGGAAACTGGATGAGGCGGCCGCGACGTGTGAGGAGATTCTGAAGCGATCGCCAAGGCACTTCCAGGCGCACCTGACGCTGGGGAACCTGCTTCTGGCCCAGCGAAAGGTGGAGGAAGCGGAGAAGCGCTTCCGGATCATGCTGGCGGAGTTCCCGACGGTTCCGGTGGTCCACGAACGTCTTGGGAACGTTCTTGGGGTCCAGCGGAAATACGCGGATGCGCTGTCGGAGTATGAGGCGGCGCGTAAAGGGGCGCCGAATGATCTATCCTTGCTGCAGGCGACGGCGGGTCTGAACCTTCGTCTGGGTCGTGGGGAGCGTGCGCTGGCGGACGTGCAGAAATTTGTGAGCGAGAACCGGACGAATGCGTTGGGATATGTGACGCTGGGGCAGTTGTATGAGCAGAGCGGGCAACGGAGCGAGGCGGAAGAGGCGTATCAGAAGGCGATCACGAACGGTCCGCGAGAGGTGGGGGGTTACGTGTCGCTGGCTGATTTCTACCTTCGAGAGAAGCGGTATGACCAGGCGATCCTCCAGGCGGATAAGATGATCCAGGCCGGGGTGAGTCCGGCTCGCGCGTGGCGGATGAAGGGGAGCTGCTACGAGCAGAAACAGGACTGGGATAACGCGGAAAAGGCGTATCGTGCGGGTCTGGCGGCGTTTCCGCAGGACGTGATGACGGCCAATGAGCTGGCCTGGATGCTTCTGGACCGGAAAGGTCAGGTGGATGAGGCGATCAAGGTGGCCGAGGCCGGGATGAAGCAATATGACGCCTATTGGCCGCTTCTGGACACGACGGGGTATGCGTATTACCTGAAAGGGGACTACGCGAAGGCGATCCCCTACCTGGAAAAGGCGGTGGTGTTGATGAAGGCGCCGCAAGCCGGGATTGCGCCTGCAGTTCTGGTGCACTCTGGGATGGCGCTCCTGAAGGGAGGTCGTGAGGCGGAAGGGAAGGCGCGCGTGGCCGAGGCGCTGGCCATCGAGCCGAAACTGGCTCTGCCGGAGTGGGTGAGGGAAATAATGCAAAGTAAGCCTTAAAAAGTGGTCGATAATGTTTCAGATCGGAATGTGTTTTGTGAGAGGGGTTTAGGTCAAAAAGTGACAGTCTGGTGGTCCGGTCCGAAGGGGTTGTACAAATTGGGGTCCGGGGAGAGCAGAGGCCGCTTGACAGGCGGGGAGAGTGAAGATACAAATAGGAGCCTTGTTCTTGTAAGGGATTGAGGCGTCCGGACTTGTCGAGAGTGCGGTGGTTTTGATGACGATGAGCAGCTCGGGGGTGTTCCGGGTGAAGTCAGGGGGGTGTGGCGGCATCCGCAGTGAGGGGGACGGGCAGGTCTCGGAGGCACGAGGTCAAGCGAAGGGAGAGCGAAGCGATGTCGGAGTCAATGCCTGAGCGGACGGTCCACCTGACGGAATACTTCCAGGTGGTGTGGCGTCGGAAACTGCTGGTGCTGAGCATCTGGCTGGCAGTGTTCGGAGCGGTGACGCTGTATACGTATACGCGTCCGCAGCTCTACCGTGCATGGGCAACGCTTCTGATCGAACGCCAGGTCCGTCTGCCTCAGACGCTGGTGGGGTCGGTGGGTGAGCCGACGGAAGAGTTCTATCAGACGCAGTATCAGTTGATCCGTTCGCGGACGGTCGCGCGGAAGCTGTTTGCCGAGATGAACATGGCCAACTGGGAGTTTTTCAAGCGTCTGAAGAACCGGGACAAGTATGAGATCGTTCAGAACTGGATTCGGATTACGCCTCATCCGAAGACGCACCTTGTGGACGTGTGGGTCCTTCAGGAAGACCGTCTGGTGGCGCAGGAGATGGTGAACAAGGTGACGAGGTTCTACCTTGATGAAGTGACGGCGAGTCGTTCGCAAGCAAGCGAGCTGGCGGTTCTGAGTCTGACGGAGCGTGTGAAATTCCTAGAAGGGGAGATCACGCGCAAGCAGTCGGATATCCGTGCGCACCGTCAGATGTATGGGATCTATTCGGACCGGGAACAGATCAACATGCTTCTGGGTCAGATGAGTCAGACGATCGCGGCGGCGGCGGCGGCAAAACAGGAACTGATGGAGGCGGAAGCGGAGAACGCGGCGGTTCAGGAGGCGCTGAGTCGTGGTGAGCCGATCATCACGGAGATGAACCGGGATTACCTGAACGGTCTGAAGAGTCGTATTCAACAGATCGAGGAGAACTGGGCGGTTCGTCAGAAGTTGAGCACGCCCTGGGAGATCGAGCGGGACCGGATGCGAGAGATTTACGAGACGCAGAAGGCCCAGGTGGAAGCGGCGATCCTTGCGGAACAGGAACGACTGACGAAGCAGCGTCTGTCGGAAGTGACGCAGCGTCTGGCGCAGGCGAAGACGAACGCGGAACGTGTTCAGGCAGACCTTCTGGACATCGAGCCTCAGGTGAAGGCGTATCAGTATCACGAGGTCGAGCTGGAAGGGAAGATGCAGCAGGAAGCGCTTCTCCGCGAGCTTCTGGACGCCCTGAAGAAGGGTGCGGAAAGTCTGGAAGTGGAGCGAGGCGTGGACCAGACGTGGGCGAAGGTTGTGGACCAAGCGGACCTTCCTCCCGAGGACAGCTATTACACACCGAGGTATGCCCTGAACCTGTCGCTGGGTATGGTGGTTGGACTTCTGGTGGGGGTGGCGGGGTCGTTTTTCGCGGAGTATCTGAACACGACGATCCGTCTGCCGAGCGACATTCAGCAGAACCTGGAACTTCCGCTGCTGGGCTTTGTTCCGGCGATACCGCCTGTGGTGAAGAGCTTCGAGAACCGCGGGAAGATCGCGTATCTCGCGAGTCAGAGCGGCTCGGCGGAAGCGTATCGAAGTCTTCGGACGGAGCTTCTGTTGAGCTGTTCTCCCGAGCGTCCGTGTCGGACGGTGATGGTGACGTCGACGAACCCGCGAGAGGGGAAGACGACGGTGGCGTCGAACCTAGCGATCACGATGGCACAGGCAGGGTATCGTGTTCTGCTGGTGGACGGGGACCTTCGGAAGCCGTCGATCCACGGGATATTCGGGTTGGAAAACGACCACGGTCTGTCGACGCTGCTGAGCGAGACGGGTGAAGCGCGGGTGTATATCAAGAAGACGGAAGTGGAGAATCTGCACGTTCTGCCTGGAGGTCCGACGCCTGTGAATCCGGCGGAGCTTCTGGGTTCGCGGAAGATGCGGACGCTGATGGCGGAGACGGGTGAGCGATATGACATGGTGGTGGTGGACGGTTCGCCGGTGCTGGGCGTTGCGGACGCGAACATCCTGGCGACCATGGTGGACGGTGTGATCCTGGTGATCCAGGCGAGCAAAGCGAAACGAGCCCACGTGATCCGAGCGCGGAACCAGCTTCGCGGGGTGAACGCGCGGCTGGTGGGCGCGGTGTTGAACAACGTGCGCGGCTCGCGAGGGGACTACTACTACTACCGCCGGTATTACAATCCGGCGCAGATCCGTGGGATGTCGGACCTGCACGCGTGAGGGATGAAGGTTCGACTGCACGTTGTGGGGGTGTTGTGGTGGATGTGCCGGGGTGTCGAG
Organism: uncultured Planctomycetota bacterium; assembly: GCA_964629945.1. Classification (GTDB taxonomy): domain Bacteria; phylum Planctomycetota; class DG-23; order DATKVD01; family CAZVTD01; genus CAZVTD01. The sequence goes on from CAZVTD010000059.1 coordinate 12,162, forward strand.
GGACAGGGGTTGACCGTCGGCTGAGGCGATCGGTGCGTCGTCGAGGCGTCCTATCCGAGGGAGGAGAGGGAGCTTGAGTCGGTATCTGACGATATTTCTGGAAGTGCTGATCGTTCTGCTGGTGTTCGGGATGCCCCTGGCGTTTGCGGGGACCCAGTATTGGGCCTGGACGGTGATGGAAGTTGGTGTGGGTCTTGGGGTCCTGGTGTGGCTGTGGCTGAGCCTGCTGAACCGTCGACTGTGCGTGGTGAAGACGCCCCTGAATATCGTGGTGGTCCTGCTGATCCTGTATGTGTTCTTCCAGTTGGTTCCACTTCCGGAGGGGATCACGCGGATGCTGTCGGGGAGCCGGGTGGCGCTTCAGGCAACGGGGAACCCGTCGAGCGAGGTAACGCAGGCGGTGGGGATGCGCATTCCTGTGAGTGTAAACCGGGGAGACACGCTTCAGTCGTGGTTCCGGATCCTGTCGTATGGAGGTTTTTTCTTTCTGCTGATCAACTTTCTGGACAGTCGTGCGCGGATCGGTCGTGTCCTGGCGGCGGCGGTCCTGTCGGGTGTTCTGGTGGCGTTCCTTGGCGTGGCGACGTCTGCACAAAACGTTCCGACAGTGTATCGGATGTGGCCGACGGGTGATCCGAACGAAATGCCTCCGACGATGAACGCGAATGCGCCCCGACAGTTCTCGTCCGGGACGGGATATGTCCGTCCGGTCGAAGAGACGTCCGGTATACACTGGTTTCTGAACAAGACGAAAGGTGGCGCGGCGTTCGGGAGTTTCCCGAGTGAGAACCAGGGGGCGGGATTTCTTCTGATGCTGATCCCGGTTTCGCTGGGTGTTCTGTATGCATGCATGGGGTCTCGACGAGGAGAATGGGGTCAGTCGGGCGGGTTCCTGTTCAGTCGTGAGGGGAACCTGTTCCTGCTGTCGCTGGTGGTGACGATCGTTCTGATCCTTGGTGTGGTGGTGAGCAAGAGCCGCGGAGGACTCCTGGTCAGTGCGGGAGCCCTGCTGGTGATGATTCTGGTGATGGGGTTTACGGGTTCGTGGATCCGTGGGGTGATCACGGC
>CAZVTD010000060.1:0-10588 GCA_964629945.1 uncultured Planctomycetota bacterium
CGCCGCCGCCACCATGCATGTCCTCAACACCATCGCCCGTGGACGGCAGGTCATCGTCTCCCGTGGACAACTGGTCGAAATCGGCGGCTCGTTCCGGCTGCCCGACGTCATGGCCGCCTCGGGCGCGACGCTGGTCGAGGTCGGCACCACCAACAAGACGCACCTGCGCGATTACGAGAACGCCATCACCCCGGAGACGGCGGCCATCCTCCGCGTGCATCCGTCCAACTACAAACTCGTCGGCTTCACCTCCGAAGTCCCGCTGGCGGACCTCGTCCAGCTCGCCCATGCCCGTGGGATCGTTCTCATCGACGACATCGGGGCCGGGGCGCTCATCGACTTCTCCCGGTTCGGCTTCCAGCCGGAGCCCACGCTTCCCGATTCCGTCGCCGCCGGGTCCGACCTGGTCACCTGCTCGGGGGACAAGCTCATCGGCGCCGGACAGGCCGGCATCATCCTCGGGCGGTCCGACCTCGTCCAGACCGTCCGCAAGAACCCCATCGCCCGCATGGTCCGGGCCGACAAACTCTGCCTGGCCGCGCTCGAAGCCACGCTTTCGCTTTTCCTCGATCCGGACGTCGCCCTGCGCGAGGTTCCCACGCTGGCCATGCTGATGCGTCCCCTGTCGGACCTTGCCGCCCAGGCGCAGCGGATCGTCGATGCGCTGGCCGACGTCCCCGCGAAGACCGCCGTCGTCGACGGCTTCTCCCAGATGGGCTCGGGTTCGCTTCCGGAGCAGAACCTCCGCACGGCGCTCGTCTCCATCCGGCCCGCGGAATGTTCCACCGATGACCTCGCCCTGGCCCTTCGACGCCGGCAGCCTCCCGTCTTCGCACGCATCCAGGACGACGCGCTGCTGCTGGACCCCCGCACGCTCCTGGCCGACGACGAGCCGATCCTCATCGCCGCGCTCCGGAGTGTCCTGGCGTCGTAGCGGTCCGGGTGGGGGAAAGGGTCCCATGACCACGCAGATCAACATCACCCTCGGCACGGCCGGTCACATCGATCACGGGAAGACCGCGCTGGTCCGGCTGTTGACGGGATGCGAGACCGACCGGCTCAAAGAGGAACGCGAGCGTGGGATGTCCATCGAACTCGGCTTCGCCCCCTGCACCATCGAGGACGTCGAGGTCGGCATCGTGGACGTCCCGGGTCACGAACATTTCATCCGGACGATGGTCGCCGGGGCCGCCGGGGTTGACGCGGTCATGCGGGGCGTGGCGGCCGACGACGGCATCATGCCTCAGACACGCGAACACCTCGACATCATGACGCTCCTGGGCATCCGTCACGGCATCATCGCGCTCACCAAGATCGACCGTGTTTCCCCCGAACGGGTTCGACAGGTCTCCGACGACCTGCGTGCCTTCACCCGCGCCACGTTCCTGCGCGACGCGCCCATCCTTCCCATCTCCAACGTCACGGGTGAGGGTGTCGACGCCTTCCTGGGCGCACTGAAGACCCTCGTCCACGCCGTCCAGCCCAGGAGCACCGAGGGCGTTTTCCGTCTTCCGGTCGAGCGTGCCTTCTCCGTCAGGGGCGTCGGCACCGTTCTCTCCGGGATCCCGGTCTCGGGCTCCATCGCCGTCGGCGACGAGGTCCTTCTGCTTCCTCAGAAGCTTGCGTCGCGCGTCACCGCCGTCCAGGTCTACGGACGCGACGCGGAACGCGCCTGTTCCGGCCAGTGCGCCGCGATCAACGTCAGACACTGGGACTCCAAGACCATCTCGCGGGGCGACACCCTCGCCGTTCCCGGGTATTTCGAACCCGCCTCCTGGTTCGCCTGCACGGTCGGTCTTCTCGACGTCGTCCACGCCCCGCTCAAGAACGGCAGCGAGGTCCGCTTCCACACCGGCACCTCCGAAGTCAACGCCTCGCTCTACGCCCTCGAAGGGAACGCCATCGACCCCGGTCCCGAGCGTTTCATCCAGCTCCGCACCGCCCATCCCATCGTCGCCGGTCCCAACGACCGCTTCATCCTCCGTTCCCTTTCGCCCCCCAACACCATCGGGGGCGGCACGATTCTCGAACCGCTTCCCCATCGGCTCAAGCGCACACTTCCCCATCTGCTCGACGACCTGCGCGACCTTGCCGCGGCGCTCGACGAACCGGCCGCTCTCCTGGAATATCGTCTCCGCACGGCCCCGGCGCACGTCACGTCGCTGGCCGATCTTGCCGTGCACACCGGGAACCCCCAGTCCCGCGTCCGCAAGCTCCTCGACGGGCTCCTCGCTTCGGGCGCCGTGCTCCAGCTCACCGGCGACAGTTTCATCCACGCGGCCACCGCCCGCGCCCTCCAGCAGCGCGTCACCGAAATCCTCTCCGACTATCACCGGAGCGCACCCCAGTCCCCCGGCATGACCCTCGACGAACTTCTGGCGTCTTCATCGCTGGCCAAGCCCGTTCTGTCGGCCATGCTGCGTCCGCTGCTCGATGCCGGCGTCGTCGTCCAGCGCAGTGCGCGTTTCGCCCTTTCCAGTCACACCGAGACCTTCACCCCCGACCAGCAGCGTCACATCGACGTCGTCGAGCCGCTCTTTCTTGCGCGTCTTTTCAATCCGCCGTCGCCCGAGGAGGTCGTCGCCCAGACGCGGTTGGCTGCCGCCGTGGTCAGGAGCACGCTCGATCTTCTCATCCAGCACCAGCGTCTCGTTCCCGTCGCACGGGACATGTTTTTCCATCGCGACGCCGTCGACCGTGCGGCCCGGCTGCTTGCCGACTTCATCACCGCCGAAGGACAGCTGGAATCCGTCAAGTTCAAGTATCTCATCGACACCACCCGCAAGTATGCCCTGCCGCTGCTGGACTACTTCGACAAGATCGGTGTGACGCTGCGTGTCGGCAACACCCGCTACCTGAAGAACCGCTGAGGTCCCCGTACAGCAGATCGGCCCGCTCCGGATATCGTGCGGGCCGACTGCGTCCGTCTTCGCGGGTTTCCCGCTATTGGATCGGTTCGAAGCGTGCCTGGAAGAACCGCAGGTATTTCGGCTCGTAGACCATTTTGAGTCCGCGGGCTTCCTTGCGATGGTCGTAGACCGATTTGACCGCCTCGGCCACCACGTCCATGTGCGCCTGCGTGTAGACCCGTCGGCTGATGGTCAGCCGCGTCAGCTCCAGGGCCGGGTAGCGGTGCTTTCCGGTCTGCGGGTCGCGTCCGGCGCTCACGATCCCGCGCTCCATGCTCCGCACGCCGCTGTCCAGGTAGAGTTCCGCCGCCAGGGTCTGCGCCGGGAACGCGTCCTGCGGCAGATGTTCGTAGAACTTCTTCGCGTCCAGGAATATCCCGTGTCCACCCACCGGCAGCACGATGGGGATGCCCCAGTTGACCAGCAGCTGTCCGAGGTATTCGACCTGTCCCACGCGGCTGCGGACGTGGTCATCCTGCACGGCTTCGGTGATTCCGATGGCGAGGGCTTCCATGTCGCGTCCGCTCATGCCGCCATAGGTGTGGAGTCCCTCGTAGATCACCACCTGGTTGCGCAGTTCCTCGTAGAGGGTGTCGTCGTTGACGGCTAGCCAGCCTCCGATGTTGACCAGGTGATCCTTTTTCGCGCTCATCCATGCCCCGTCGGTGTAGGAGCAGAACTCTTTGAGGATGGTCGCGATGTTCTTGTCGCGGTATCCTTCCTCGCGCTGCTGAATGAAGTAGGCGTTTTCTACCATGCGCGTCGCGTCCAGGAACACGCGGATACCGTAGCGGTCGCACAGGGCGCGCACGGCTTTGATGTTGGCCATGCTCACGGGCTGTCCGCCCGCCATGTTGACGGTCCCGGCGACGCTGACGTAGGCGATCTTATCGGGACCTTCCCGCTTGATGACCGCTTCCAGCTTGTCCAGGTCCACGTTCCCCTTGAACGGGTGCAGCCTGGCGGGGTCGTGCGCCTCGTCGATGATCACGTCGGTGAAGATCCCGCCGGCCAGCTCCTGGTGCAGCCGCGTCGTGGTGAAGTACATGTTCCCGGGGATCCACTGTCCGGGCTTGATGGCCGCGCGGCTGATCAGGTGCTCCGCGCCGCGTCCCTGGTGGGTCGGCACCAGGTGTCGGTAGCCGTAATAGGTCTGCACGGCCTCTTCGAGGTGATAGAAGTTCCGGCTGCCCGCGTAGGCTTCGTCGCCCATCATCAGTCCGGCCCACTGACGGTCGCTCATCGCACTGGTTCCGCTGTCGGTCAGGAGGTCGATGTAGACGTCTTCACTGTGCAGCAGGAAGGTGTTGTATCCGGCCTGTTCGAGGGCTTCCCGGCGCTGTTGGGGTGTGGTCATCCGGAGGGGCTCGACCATTTTGATTTTCCAGGGCTCGGCCCACGACCGTCGTCCGAACTGCTGTCCCGTCGTCATGTAATGCGGGTTGCTCATCTGTCCGTGCTCCTTTGTTTTGCCTGTCCCGGGTCCCGGACCCCATGCGTCGCAGCCGGTTCCCTGTCGTCGTGCTCCATTTGAACATTGTATTGTAGACTTCGGGTGGCGTTCGTCAATGCCGGCGATGTTCCGGTTTCGCCGGACGGGTCGCGGTCTCTCACTTTCTGCTTTGCGCCTTGCGTTCCCGTCGATATCATGGGGCCGATGCCAATGGAAGCTTCCGGTGCGAAGAAGGAGTTGGGCCGATGGCCGACCTGAAGCGGATAAGTGACGTCCTTCAGCAGGGCGATTTCGAGGCTCTCGCGGTGCTGACGCGTGCTGCGCTCGACGAAGGCGTCGATGCGGAGATCATCCTCAAGCAGGCGCTCCTCCCGGGGATGGATGCCGTCGGGGAGCGGTTCAGGACCGGGGAGCTTTTCGTTCCCGACGTGGTTTTCACCGCGCGCGCCATGACCGTCGCCCTCGAAATCCTCCAGCCGTTCCTTGCCAAGAAGGGGATCAAGCCCATCGGACAGGTCGTCCTTGGGACCGTCGAGAACGATTTCCACGACATCGGCAAGAACCTCGTCGGCATGATGCTCGCCGGGGGTGGCTTCAAGGTTGTCGATCTCGGTCATGACGTTCCCGTCGAGCGCTTCATCGAAGCCGCACGCCGGGACCCCGATGTACTCATCGGCATATCCGCTCTTCTGACCACGACCATGTCCCGGATGGCGGACGTCGTCCGGGCCCTCAGGGAAGCCGGTCTGACGAACGTCAAGGTCATGGTCGGCGGCGCACCGGTCACGCGTGCCTTTGCCGAACGGATCGGCGCCCACGGCTATGCCCCCGACGCCGCCTCCGCGGTGGAGCTTGCCAAGTCACTGGTCAGCTGATTTTCACAGCACACTCGGAACCTGGAGAACCTGATGAAGCCGTATGTTTTTCCCGTTCTCAACCAGCCCCCGGACCCTTCCGTCGATTTCGTTTCGCTCGGCAATCTCTTCTATAACGCCCACGTCGTCCGTGCGTTCGACCCGGCTGCTCGTGCCGGCACGCTCCTCTGGACGCGTCACACGCTGGAAGCCCGCGTGTCGTTCAACACCTCCGCCGCCAAGTACTATCCCGCTCCGTGCCGCGACTATCCCCCCGACCCCTCCGAGGGGGCCGTTCTGCCTTTTGACGTCTCGTTCGTGTCGCCCCGCACGGTGCGGCTCCGATTTTCCGCCTGTGCGCCTTCGCTTTCCGACGGACCCTCCCCCATGCTCACCGGACCCGTTCCGTCGGACGCCTCCTGGACGCGGACCAACTCCCGCGACAAGGGCGCCTTCACCTGGACAGGTCCGTTCGGCTCGCTTACGATCACCATGGACCCGTTCCACGTCATCCTGCGCGACGCCGACGGGAAACTCCTCACTCAGACCAACCACATGGCCGACGCCATGGGGTTTCTGAACGCCGAGCCCACGCCTTTTTCCTTCGTCCAGCGTCCCGACCAGCGCTGTCACCTCGCCGCGTCCTTTGCGCTGGCGCCCGACGAGAAGATCTTCGGCTGCGGCGAATCCTTCACCCGGCTCAACAAGCGTTCCCAGAAGCTCCTGCTTTCCACGGTGGACGCCAATGGCGTTCTTTCCGCGCAGATGTACAAGCCCATTCCGTTCTTCCTGTCGTCGCGCGGCTACGCGATGTTCGTCCATTCGTCGGTGCCCATGACCTTCGACTTCGGTCACACCCACGACGCCGCCACCGTTCTTACGCTGGCCGACGACACCCTCGACCTCTTCATCTTCCTCGGTTCGCCCCAGGACTGCCTGTCCGAGTACACGACGCTGACGGGTCGGTCGCCCGTTCCGCCGCTCTGGTCGTTCGGGCTCTGGATGAGCCGCATCACCTATTTTTCCGAGACCGAGGTCCGTGACGTGGCCGCCAGGCTCCGCTCGCACCGCATTCCCGCCGATGTCATCCACGTCGATACGGGCTGGTTCGAGCACGATTGGCGCTGCGATTACCGCTTTTCGCCCTCGCGTTTCCCCAATCCGGAGAAGATGCTTGCCGACCTCCGCGAGCAGCACATCCGTCTGTGTCTCTGGCAGCTTCCCTACTTTTCGCCTGCCAACGATCTCTTCCCCCACATTCTCGACAGGGGTTATGCCGTGCTCGACGCCGACGGAAAACTTCCCACGCCCCACGCGGTGCTGGATTTTTCCAACCCCGTCACCGTCGCGTGGTATCAGTCCCTGCTGAAAGGTCTTCTGGATCTCGGCGTCTCCACCATCAAGGTGGACTTCGGCGAAGCGGCGCCCTACAACGGGTGTTACGCTTCCGGACGTTCCGGGACGCACGAGCACAACCTGTATCCGCTGCGCTACAACGCCGCCGCGGCGCAGGCTGTCCATGACGTGACCGGTGAACACATCATCTGGGCCCGTGCGGCCTGGGCGGGCTCGCAGCGTTATCCCGTCCACTGGGGAGGCGACGCCGAGAACACCGACGCGGGGTTGGCCGCGACGCTGCGCGCCGGACTTTCGCTGGGCCTGTCGGGTTTTTCATTCTGGAGTCACGACATCGGCGGCTTCTGCAAGGAGACTCCCGAGAACCTCTACCGTCGCTGGCTCCCCTTCGGGATGCTCTCCTCACACTCCCGCGCCCACGGCAAGCCCCCCAAGGAACCCTGGCTCTACAACGAGAGTTTCACCGACGCCTTCCGGCAGGCCGTCGAACTCAAATACCGGCTCATGCCCTACGTTTATGCGCAGGCGGTCGATTCCGCCACCCGCGGGCTCCCCATGCTTCGCGCCCTCTTCCTCGAATATCCCGACGACCCCGCGAGCTGGCTGGTCGAGGACGAATACCTCTTCGGACGGGACCTGCTGGTTGCACCGCTCCTCGAAGACGGCGACGTGCGCGACGTCTACCTTCCCCCGGGCGTCTGGGTCGATTACCAGACCGGGCGATCCTACGAGGGCGCGCGCTATCACCGCATCAGCGCCTCACCGGTGCCCTGCGTGATCCTGGTCCGTGCCGGCGCCGCCATCCCCCATGCGCAGCCGGCCCAGTCCACCGATGAAATCGACTGGTCCCGCATCGAGCTGCGCACCTTCGCCCCCGATTCGGATTCCGCCGAAGCGCTTGTCGCGCTGCCCGACGACAACGTCCTCCACGTGCTTTCCCTGTCCCGCAGGGGCGGCGGCTTTGTCCTCGACGCCGATCCCCTCAAAAACCGCGTGACCTGGGACATCAGAACGTCATGAGATGATATCCGGTTTCGTCCGGCCGGGGTCATTTTCAGGGGCAGCATTTCAGCACGGACGATAATGTCAATTTCAACTTTTTCCTTTTCATGCGTTCCTTCTCCGTTACAATGACCTTGTTTCCGCTTCTCCTGGTCAGGGAGTAACGTGTGACTCGGTCCGCTGACGTTCCTGATTTGCCGCCGGGATATGGTCCCAGGCATCCCCTGGGACCCGACGTTCCGCTGTCGAGCCGTGAACGCAACCTCCTGGCCGAATCCGCCATCGTGCACGGCTTCGACGCCGCCGCCATCCAGGCCGCCTGTGCCCATGCCGTCCGGCGCGGGTTCTCGCTGGTGGTGTTCCCCGCCGGCGACTATCGTCTCGACCACCCGGTCCTGGTCCCCGCGTCGCTGACGCTCCTCGGTCACGGCAGCGAGACTCGCCTGATCGCGCCGGACTTCCACTCCATCATGCTCCGTCCGGTCGGCAGCCACGTCCGCTTCACCCGCATGCGCTTCGAGGGACCCTGCACCGGACGCGACATGACCAACGCCGCCATCGCCATCCACTCCACTCACCAGAACAGCATCCGCATCGACCACGTGGAGATGTATGGCTTCTCTCAGGCCTGCTTCTGCTGGGGCGGTTCCGTTCAGGTCGACCACACCCTCATCCACGACTGTCCGCGCGACCGTCTCGGCTACGGCGTCTGCATCATGGAGGGCGCACACGTCCTCGTCGCCGACTCCGACCTTTCGCAGTGCCGGCACCACCTCGCCTCCAACGGCGCACTCGACTGGCAGTCCCCCGCGCGCGTCGGGCACTTCACCCACAAACCTAATGTTCGTCCCACCCGCTGGGAACTCGTCCACAGCCACATCCACGACGACGACCGCACCCAGTTCCGCTTCTGTGCCGTCGATACCCATCCGGGCATGGATGGAACCTTCCTCGTCGAAGCCAACCTCTTCGAAAACCTCAACCACGGCGTCGGCATCCGCGACGGCTCGGGTGTCATCCGCAACAACCTCTTCCGGAACTTCTCCGGTCCCCTTGCCGTCGGGGTCCGGCTCTTCTTCACCACCCACAACTACACCCCCGTCGAAAACGCCTATCCCCACGACGTCCTCATCCACGACAACCGCTTCGAGAACGTCCCCAACCCCTGTCTCATCGAGCACGGCCGCAACATCGTCGTGGACGGCCGACGCGCCGATCCCGGCATCGCAAAGGACCGAAAGTCCGTCGATGCGGCCGCTCCGGACGCGATCCAGCCCGGGATCGAGCCCCGGCTCCAGCCCCTCGGTCTCGAATATGTTCCCGAATCCCCCGCGTGATTCCCCGGTTCGCATCCCGGTTTCAGGGGTATTTCCGGTCTGCCTGAATATACGGTTTTTTTCTCCATCAATCCGTGATCAACATTTCCGCTGTACATGATGCGGGCCGGACGCATCCACGTCCGGCCCGTTTCCCGTGAGTCGTCTGCGGCTTCATTTCATCTTCTTCTCGACCTCTCCCGCCAGGTCGAAGAGTTCCCGGCGTCGCTGCTGCCAGTCTGAGCCGATGAACCACCGGTGTCCCGCCAGGGCGACGGGCCATCGCCAGCCCTTGTTCTGAAGATCGCTCAGACTCAGCCACATCATCATGTGTCGGCGATACAACACGTCCTCACACCGTTTCGCCAGCTCCTCGCCCAGTTTCGTCCTGCCGGCTTCGTTGGCCAGCGCCCGTTCGATGACGATCCGTGCCTCCGCCTCCACCACGCCTTCGCGGAACGCCTCCATCCGGTTCGTCGCCACCGGTCCTTCGGGCCCCGGTCCCAGGAACGAATCCGGAATCACCAGCAGCAGCCAGTCGCTTTCCGGGTATCGCTGATAGCTCTTTCCCATGCGTCGGCCGCGCTTGTCGCGAAGCACCGGCCAGTAATCCGCGCCCAGTCGTCCCAGTCCGCGTTGTCCTCCCGTGATGCTCACCGTCGGCCACTGCAGGAACCGTGTCGCCGGGTGTCGGTCGTGCGTGAACCGATCATACTGGATCACCAGTTCCTCCTGTTCCCATCCCCGGTGACTTTCGATTCCGCCTCGGTAGCCTCTCGACGGACGGTCCGCGTTGTCGTCCGAGAAGGTGACCATCCACACCCGTGCGTTGTAGCGCACCGATGCCACGTCATACAGCTTCCCGCCGCGAAGGCTCGCCCCGTGACTCTGGATCACCCAGGGGGCGCCGCCCGTCATCTCCTGCCACAGCTTCACCTCTTCCTCCGTCGGCCACACGTCCGGGATGATCCCCAGCGACAGGGTCGTCTCCAGTCCCCGTGCCTTCAGACGCTCCCGGACCCCGTCGAACACCGGCTGCCAGAGCGTCTTGCTGGTCTCCACCTCGGTCATCAGCGGCAGGAACACGTTCTCGCGTTTTCCCGTCGCCTGATCCACCACCGTCACCATCGGTCCCTTCCCGATGTATCCCCGCTTCCGGATCACGTTTCCCGCCATTTCTGCCGTCCGGAAGTCCCTGTTGCCTTTTGCCTTCTGACGGTCCAACTGGTCCGCCGTCAGGTCCGGCATCATGTAGAGGTCCCACACCACCAGCACCACCATCTTCGGTGTTCCCATGTTCTTCGCCGCCACGTCCAGGTACTTCTCCAGGGTGCTGAAATCATAGTCGTACGTCCCGTCCGCTTTTCTGATCCACCGCACCATCGATTCCTCGTTGCCGAGGTTCGTGTGTGCGATCAGCGGAACGTAGACCGAGCGGCTGCCCGTTTCCCCGATCAGCTTGAACGCCTTTCCGATCATCTCCCAGTGCTTCTCGCTCCACAGCGGCACGTCGTACTCCAGCGCCAGGGTGTCCGGACACTCGATCATGTCCACGGTTGTCCGATAATCCTTCGTGTTCGGCACACGCCAGTCCGCCACGTGCACGGCCAGCTCCACGTCTACCGCCTTCTCGCCGGCCGCTTCGATCTTTACCTTTCCCTTGTATGTCCCTGCTGTCGCGTTTTCCGGGACGTTTAC
>CAZVTD010000060.1:10598-12885 GCA_964629945.1 uncultured Planctomycetota bacterium
CCGGCACCACCGCACCGCCCACCGGCTTCAGTTCTCCGTCCAGGCTCATGTATTCCATGTAGCCCCCCTGCGGCCCGCCCGAGAACATGAACTTCTGGCCCTTCGGCTGCCAGTAGTTGCCCGTGGCCTTGCTGTTCGCCCAGAACGTCCCGCGGTACGTCTTGATCGGATTATACGTGGCCACCGCCACGTTCCCCGGCGCCTGCTCCGACAGTCCGCTCAGCAGCATCGGCCACGACGGATAGGGCGACACGCCTTCGCTGCCTTCCGAGAGGGCCTGTTCCCCCCACGCGATCCCGTACCGTACCTCCACGTTTCCTCCCGGGATCACGCCCCCTTCGCCGCGCAATTCCCCCGCCGTCGCCTTCAGTCCCTTAATCGGCTGCGTCGAGCCCACCAGCACCTTCCCGCTGAACTTCCCGTTGCGTGCCCCTTCGATCACCACCGGCTTCAGGGGCTCGTTCGGGTCCCCCCAGTTCAGGTCGAGGTCCGTCTCCAGCATGTCCGCGTTCCAGACCCGGAACCCTTCCGGTCGCCCCACGTTCGGGATCAACCCCTCGCCGCTTTCCGCGGTCAACCGCACCTGGACCACCTCGCACGTCCGCGTCGTGAACGCGCCTTTGTCCAACTCCTTCTCCAGTTCAGCCGTCTCCGGATAGGCGCCCCGCACCACCTCCAGCGCGATGACGTTCATCCCCTTGCGCAGCATCCCCGTCGGCACCGTCCACTCCATCTTCCGCTCTTCTTCCCCGGCTCCTTTCGCAATCGCCGCTCCGACGTCAACGTTCTCCCGCGTCGCTTCCTTCCCGTTGACGTGCACGATCAGCCCGCCCCGGTACGTCACGTTGAGTTTCAGGTCCTTCACCGCCCCCGCGTTCGTCACGCCGAACTTCCCCCGCACGCACAGTCGCTTCACCAGGGCCGTCTTCGGCGCCAGCGTCGCCGGTCCGCGTGTCCAGACGTGGTCGTCGAACTCCATGCCCGTCCATGCTTCCGGCACGTCAGACGTCCCGTAATTCATCCATCGCCATTTCGTCTCCAGAACCTTGCCCGCGGCGGTCACCGGCACCGCCAGTTCCGCACGCATGCGCCACGTCCCGTACGTGTCCAGCACGGCGAGTCGTCCCGGTCCGGCCTCATTGGCGGGTTTCTGAGTCGGCGCCGCGGCGTCCTGACCCCACGCCACACCCGACGTCAACACCAGCAGCAGCACCATGGCTTTCTTCATGCGCTCTTCCTGCCTCCTGGTTTACCGTTCACTCGATACGTCTTACTTTCCTTCCACGAAAGGCACGCCTTTGCCCTGCTTTTTGATCTCCTGATACCAGTCCTGTGCCGGAAGCGTGGTCCCTCGTTCGGACCCGTCCACGTCCGCCCCGATCCCCGGCCAGGGCTTACTTCCCCAGAACGCGGGCTTCTTCGCCAGGAACAGGCTCGCCGGCAGTTTCCCGGGTTTCACGCGGCCCCACAGCATTTTCCCGGTCACCAGGTTCCCCTCCACCAGGGTCTCCCGACATGACCGGTCCACTTCGATGCCTCCCTCCATCATCGTATTCCCGAGGATGTTGGCCTTGTGCGACGAGTCCCGCACCGTGATCCCCATGACCGTGTTGCTCAGTCCGACCTCACGCCAGCAGGCCTCGTCCAGGGGACGTTCGGGCGTCGCAAACCGGTTTCTGAACAGTGTCATCTGCGGCCCCGTCGGACCCCAGAAGTCCCCCATGACCGCGCGCTGCACGATGTTCCCCTCGAACAGCGTCGCGTACGTCCAGTGTCCGTGACCCGAAATATCCGGCGCATGGAACCAGGGCCTTGTCGCGTCGCCTCCCACGGTTGCGAACGAATAGTTGTAGGCGAACACGTTCCCGTTCGCCCCCGTCTGGGTGATCATCGCGTGTCGCAATGTGTGGAACACGTTGTTCAGGACCAGGCTGTCCGTTGTGCAGTCGGTCAGGCTCACCCCGTACCCGTGTCCGCCTCCCCCGTGACTGTGCGTGTGGTGGATGTAGCAGTTCTCCACCGTCACGTGTCGGCTCGCGGCGATTCCCACGTGCATCCGCATGCACATCTCCAGCTCGCAGTCCTTCAGCCAGCAGTTCTCCGCGTTCATCATTCCCACGATGCAGTCTTCGCTCTGGTCCAGCCGCTTCAGGTGCATCTTCTCCACGCCCGAGCCCGCGACCGGTCTGACCGCCAGCAGTCGCGGCGGCAGTTCCCTCTCGTAGTCCAGTCTCAATGACGTGTCGATCGTGACGGTTCCGGTCTCGACTGCGGTTCCCTTGCCCAC
>CAZVTD010000061.1:0-12577 GCA_964629945.1 uncultured Planctomycetota bacterium
GGGGAGCCCGGCTCTGCGGCGCATGCGCTTCATCTCTTCGCCGGCGGGGTTTGGGGTGGGGGCGGGGGGCGCCGGGGGCGGGGGCTTGAGTTCGGGAAGCGGGGTGGAGGGAGCGGGCGCCACCACCGGGACGGCAGGAGCGGATCCCGTGGGGGGTACGGGGGTATTGCGGGCATCAAGCCATTCCTGCCAACGCGAGGCGTGGGTTCCGAGGTTGAGTCCGGAGATGCTCCTCAGGGAGCGGTAGGCCTTGACGACGACGCCGGGGTCCGGATCGCCGAGGCGGAGGATGAGTTCCTGAAGGACTTCCTGATCATCGAAGTTGGCAAGTCCCCTTGCGGCTTCGCGTCGGACATCACTGGAGTCGTCGCTGCGCAGGGCATAGAGGAGGACGCTGCGTGCGCGGGGATCATTGGAGGCGGCGAGGACCTTGACGGCATCCCATCGGACCAAGGGGTCGGGATCGGCGGCCAACTCGATGGCGAGGGTCCGTGCGGCGGCGGGGTCCTGTCTTCGGTAGGAAGCCAGGGCGGCACTGCGCACGAGGGGATCGGGGTCGGACTGTCCGACGGCGACGAGGGCATCGTTGAGTTCCTTCTTTGCGCCGGATCCCCAGGGCTTCTGTTGACCGAGTTCGAGGACGCGTTCGCGTCGAACGTCGGGATTGTCACTTCTGAGCCCGCCGCCTTCGGGTCCACCGAGGCAACCGGCCAAGGTGATCGGCAGGAGCAGGACAAGGCATGCGGCGCAGGGGAACCTGGTCATGGGGTCTCTCCGGCAGTTTCGAAGAAGAGTTCGGATTCGACGAGTTCGACGTTTCGGACACAGCCGTTCCAGAAGTGGCCTCCGATGCGTTCGAAGCGCTCTGGGTTGTCGGTGACGAGGAAGCGGTATTTTGCGGAAGGCTGGGGACGGAGCATGCCCGTGCGACGGAGTTCGTCGGCGGCGGCATTTGCGGTGGCGTGTGCGGAATCGACGACCCTCACGGAAGGACCGAGCTGTCGCGCGATTTCACCTGCCAGGAGGGGATAGTGTGTGCAGCCGAGGATCACAACGTCGGGTTTGAAGTCGCTGACGGGCTTGAGGTATTCGGCAAGGACGAGGGAGACGACGGGGCTGGATTCGGGCCGCCCTTCCTCGACGATGGGGACAAGGAGCGGACAGGGCTGCTGGAGGACCTGGACGTCCGGGTCGCAGGCGTGGATGGCGTGGACATAGGCGGCACTCTTCACGGTGGCTTCGGTCCCGAGGACGGCGATACGACGGGAGCGGGTGAGTCCGGCGGCGGCACGAGCCCCGGGTGAAACGACGCCGAGGACAGGGATGGTGCATTCGGCCTGGAGCGTGGGGAGCGCGACGGCACTGGCGGTGTTGCAGGCGACGATGATGAGTTTGGGCTGGTATGCGAGGAGGAAGTCGACGTTCTGCCGCGCGAAACGGATGATGGTCTGCTTTCCCTTGATTCCGTAGGGGACACGGGCGGTGTCTCCGAGGTACACGACGTCCTCGGCGGGCATGAGCGAGGCGACCTGCTTCATGACGGTGAGTCCACCAACACCGGAATCGAAGATGGCAATGGGTCGGTTCACGGGATGTCGAATCTCCTACCAGTTTCTGGTTTTGGCATAGTCGTCGATCCCCTGGGCGATGCGCTGTGCGACGTCGCGCTGGTACGAGGCGGTGGCGAGCTTTGCGCGAGAGGTGGCGTGGGAGAGGAAGCCGACTTCGACGAGGACGGCGGGACAATGGGAGGTGGCGAGGACGACGTAGGAAGCGGGGTTGACGCCCCGTCCGGGACCGACGGTTGCGGGTTCGAGTCGGTGATGGATGGTATCGGCGAGGCGTTTGGATTGCTCCGAACGCTGGGAAGCGCCGGCGGGGAAGAAGACCTCGATGCCGCTGACAGTGCGGTTTCGGGCGGCGTTGGCGTGGACGGAGACAAAGAGGGCGGCGCGGACACGTTTTGCGAAGGCGGTGCGCTCCTGAAGCGGGAGGAAGACGTCGGTGGAGCGGGTGAGCTGGACGCGGTAGCCCATGCGTTCGAGCTCACGCTTGAGCTCAAGCGAGACGCTGAGATTGACTTCCTTCTCGCCGACGCCGCCGTAGGAGGCGCCGTCGTCGCGTCCGCCGTGGCCCGGGTCGATGACGACGAGGGGACCGCTGCCGGGGGACGAGGTGTTCGGTGAGGTGTTGGAGGTGGTTCCGGAAGAGGTGTTGACGAGGGACATGATGGAGTCCGGGACGGAGAGGACGCCATTCCTGTAGGTGACGGGATTGTTGAGGCGGTGTGGACGATCATTGACGAGGACCATTCCGGCGCCCGGGGTGAGGACGATTTTGTTGGAGGGGGCTTCGACGGTGACGGTCCCGTTGTAGGTGCTTTGCGTACGTCCGCCGATGCGTCGGGCGAAGTCATCGACGGTCATGTAGGCGGGTGTGGGCGTCGTGGGTGTGGTGATGCATCCCGGGAGCGCGAGGACGCACAGGGCCAGCCCGGTGCACAGCATGGTCGAGAAGGTCCCAACGGAACGACAAGGTGATGAGTTGAATCCCCTGGCCACCGCATCCTCCGAGCAGATCACCCGGATTATAGGGGTGAGGGGAGCGGTTTCAACGCTTTTTCGGAATTCGGGGGGACGCCGGCAGAATTTGCGCGTCCCCCCGAGAACTCGGCAAACTCAGGCGCCCTGCCCTTCCGGCACCCGATCGCGAAGACGACGCCAGGTGTCGATGAGCTCGTTGACGTTGCGCCAGGAGCGTTCGGTATCGGCCCGGACGTTGGTGACGGGTGAGAGGATGAAGCCTCCACCCGGTGCGAGGACGTCCATGGCCTGCTGGACCTCTCGGCGGATGTCTTCGGGCGATCCGCATTCGACGGTGAGGTATCCGCAGACGCCTCCCCAGAGGGCCATTTTGCCCTGCGTTTTGTGTTTGAGCGTGGGGAGGTCCATGGTGCGGTCCTGAGCGGGGTCGATTCCGAGGAGGATATCGACGTCGGCTTCGAGCATCATGTCGAGAAGAGGCAGGGAGGAGCAGGAGACGAGATAGCCGAATTTGGCGCCGGCCTGGTGGACCATGTTCGAATGACGCTTGAGGCCCGGGAGGAGGAACTGTCGGAACTGCGGCGGAGCCCAGAAGTCGGCGTTCTCATACCATCCCCGGCGGACGACGAGGTCGACCTTTTCCTCGAGCATGATCTCGATGTAGGGGCGGTTCCAGTCTTCGAGGACCGTGATGAGCTCCTGGACGAAATCGGGTCGGTCGAGGCTGAGGAGGATGAGGTTTTCCATGCCGACGAACGAAGAGGCACGGTCAACGATGTTGAAGTCGGCCTCGGTGAGGAGGTTTCGCTCCTGTGCCAGGGAGCGGGCCTTTCGAAGCATGGAACGGAAGGTCTTGACGTCCTGGGCGGTGGGTGGTCCCATGATGAGACGGAAGGCATCCATGGAATCGTCGGGACCGAGAGGGAACTTGCGTCCGCGGGTGACGATGAAGTCGTCCCAGACGGGAATGGTGTCGCCATAGGGCCATTCGGGGTCCTTTTCGACGGTGATGGAGAGGTCTCCGGCGGGAGTCTGGTAGACCTTGTGGAGGAGCGGATTGCCCCGGCCCGGCTGGTCTTCGCGCCACTGGCGGATGGAGACGTCGTGATGGTGCCGGATGGGCATGTCGAGCTGGGTGACATAGGCGACGGCGTCAAGACCGAGCTCGAGCTGACGGTCGAGGTATTCGGCCTGGTCGGCACAGCGCTGACGCAAACAGGAGAAGCCGGAGAAACAACAGGGCACATGGTCGGTCGGCCGGTACTCGATGGTCGCAAGCATTCTTTCACGAGACGACAGCGTCATAACAGGCTCCTGTAAAAAATGGAAGCGGTGAGTACACCACGAAGCTGCACATGAAGCAAGACAAAAAGGCAAGATCACTAAAAGAAACAACCATCCCGGCCCGCGGAACCTGGGCCGGGATGGTGTTCTGTCCCATTCGTCAAGATCGATTTTTGGCTTTCAGCCCAACAGTCTCCTTCGCAGCATGCCGGCGAGTCCGAGGACGCCTGAGCCGACCAGGAGCATGGTTCCGGGTTCGGGGATTTCGCCACCGAGGGGGATGAAGTCGAAGGCAACCCCGGTGAATCCACCGCCATCGTGGATGATATCGAAGAGTGTGGGGTCACCGGACTGAGAGTTGACATAGCCCAAGCCGGAATCTTCAACGGTGTAGACGGTGGAGGTGAAGTAGTCGAGGACGGTTGCCGCTTCGCCGTTCCACATCCCTGCCGCGTTGAGTCCAAAGGCCCGGAGGTAGATGTTGGTGGCGATGCGCTCGTTTGCGGCGCCCGAGTTCAGCATTCGGCTTTCGACATCGAGTCGGAGGTAGACCCAGAGGCCATCGGGACCCTGGACGAGGTCGCCGCCGACGGTGGTCCAAGACATGGTCACCCCGGAGTCCCAAGTCTCGGTGGAGTCGATGACGTCACCATCAAAGTTTCCATCCTGAGCGACACTGATGCGATGAGACGACCCAGAGGTCTGCGAGCCACTCATGTAGTAGACGTCCGGGATGCCGTTGCCATCGACATCGTCCGCGGTCATCCACTTGTTCCGGTTGGAGGTATTGAGGAGGAAGGTATCGGCCGCGTCGTCGGACATCATTCCCATGACCCGGACATATCCGCTCTCGACGGTTTTGTAGGTGATGACCCAGTCGGAACTGTTGATGAGGACCAGGGCGCCGGTGACGGTGTAAGGGGTTCCGTTCAGGGTGAGGCTCTTGTTGTCCATGGGGACGTATGCGCCTCTCACCGTGTTGTAGCTACCGGGCTGGAAGGGCTGAGCCGGGACGGCACCGTCGATGAAGAAACCATCTCCATCACTGTCGGTCCAGATGGAAGACACGTTGCTGGTTGTGCCGGCGACATAGTAAGAGTTGGTGGCGGTGACAATGCCCTGTGCTTCGCCATTGGGTGTGAAGCCGCTGTCGACGGCCACGAGCCAGTCCAGTCCGACGGTATGGGGAGCGGTCCCCCCATCCATGCCGTCATTGAGGATCACGACGTCGCCATTGGGATCGATGGCCAGGAGGTCGGTGCCCAGGTTTCCACTGCCGCCTGAGGCATAGTCGTTGTACCGAGAGCCGACCAAGAGGTAGCCGTTATGGTATTGGCCATTCATGTCGAGTTTTCCGGAGTCGGGATGGAACCAAGCCCCGCCAAACTGGGCACCGGCGGCCGTTTTGGGGGCGGCATCGTTGATTTCGGCGAGGTTGACAACGGCGCCTTGGGCTCCGCCGGGAACGATGACGTTCCAGTCGGCATCAATGTCCATGTAGTTGAATTTTTTCCAGTATTCGCCGTTGGCGGTCCTTCCGGTCAGACAGAAGTAGACCGTTCCCCCCGGTCCCGCCGGCAGCGCCAAAGCGATACTGGAGAAGCAAAGAACGATTACTGCAACCATCGTGAGCTTACGCATCGGAGCCTCCCTTCGGGCATACCTGTTCGTCATCCCTCGATAGCGACCTCTGTCGTCAGCCTCTTCCCGACGACCGGTCCAAGAGGAAAATTCAGCAAAACTGGTGCCAAAGGTGCGTGAAGAGCAGGTCGAAAGTGTTCGAATGCTCACAAGATGCGTGAGGACAGCAAGTTACACTCAGGCTTTTTATCTTTTTTTTGTCAACGATCCCGCCGACACGTGACCTCATTGTTTAAATTTTTGAACGACCCGGATCCATATATAACCCGTATCTCTTTGTTTGTCATATGGTTACGTGAGCCGTACTGGGTTCTCAACAGCATGTGGTTGGATGAGATTTCTTGGGATTGTTCGGTTTTCAGAACGGAGTTTCCATCAGGAAACAGCACTCCCGGTCCTCTGTGAGTGAGGACCGGGAGTATTTTGCTGAAGCAACGGCTCCATGCGGACCGCCTCAGGCGAGGAACCTCCTTCGCAGCGCACCAGCGAGTCCGAGGACGCCTGAACCGACCAGCAGCATGGTTCCGGGTTCGGGGACATCGGCTTCGGCACTGCCGAGGGGTGCGAACTCAAGTTCCTGGTTGTAGGTTTCGAAGCTTGCCATGCCGGCATCGCCGTCCACCTGGTCGATGTTGTAGTAGGTCAGGAGTTGTCCGGACCCCATGATATCCCCGCCGGAGTCCAGTTCGAAGGCATAGATCCCAAGGGTGTCATTGGACGACCACTTATTGTAGTGACCGTACCATATGAGGACGTATTCGCCGCCCGGACACCGGATGACTTCCATGTCAAACGGTCCCTGGGAAGATCCCGGGGGCTCGCCGGTGGACATCACCCATGCTTCGCCCGGGTCCGTCCAATCGCCGTCGTTGTTCAGGTCGGTGGCGTGGACCAGGTCCCTGTCGCCACTGGACCAGTAAACATCGGGGACACCGTTGTTGTCGGTATCGGCGACGGCCATCCCATCGTAGCTGCCGATGGTGCAGTTTGCGTCGGCGAGGTCACTGTCATAGCTGTTGACCTTGACATAACCGGAGGCGGTCCTATAGGAGGCACTGGTGGAGGCGTAGCTGTGTCCGATGACGACCCCCGTCACGGCCTGGCCATTGACCTGATAGCCGCTGGTGATGGACAGGTATTCCTGCTCTCTGCCCTGAGTCGGTGAGGTGACCGCACCATCTTCAAAGACGCCATTGCCGTCGGTATCGACCCACACGGCACCGGGTCCGTCCACGGCAATACCCAGGTTCTCACCGTTTGGGGTGTAGCCGCCGTCAACGGCGACCACGGAATAAAGGTGAGTGGTATTGGGGGTGGTGCCACTGTTGAAGCCGTCATTGAGGATGTTGACGGTCATGGTCTTCGAGTCGACGCTGATGAGGTCGGCGCCCTGTGTGGTGCCACTGCCACTTCCGGCGGCCGGGGTGCTGTTGTAGTAAGCTCCCATCAGAAGTGTGGCGTTGTGGTATTCACCGGCCATGTCCATTTTCCCGGTGGTCGGATTGACCCAGAGTTCGGGAGAACCGTATCCTGGAGGAACCCCGTAGTATTCCTCACTGATGACTGCATTGATGGTTCCCATGGACACCACATTCCCCAACGTGTTCCAATCGGAATCGATGTCGAGATAGAAGAGGTAGGTTCCATGTGTCGTGCTGCTGTTGGTCGCCGGCCCACCGAAGTAGAAGGTTCCTCCCGGTCCAGCCGGCAGGGCTAAGGCTGCCCCGGCCAGTGCAACGACCATGAAGGCAGTAAAGATTGCGCTCTTCATTGCCATCCTCCCAAGAAAAAGATAAAGACGATTCAGGACTCTCCCCCTGAATCCGCGCACACAATGAGATATGGCGCAAAAACGATGCCAGAAGCAGTCCATGAGGGCATTTTTCTTCCGCCTCTCCCCCAAGTTCGTTCGATCAAAGGAGATAGGGGGATTGATAATTTCATTTTCTATAAGCCCCCCCATGCTCCCCGGGAGATCTTGTTGAGAATTTTCAACATCCCAGCGAGTCATTTTAACGCCAACCCATGACATACCAATGCTTTGTGTCAATGTTCAGTATGTTAAACAGGCGTCTTGTCCGAACATAGGGTGCCTTTTGTTCAGGAATACCAACACAGAGCACAGTGCCTAACGCCTGATTGAGATCGGGAGGCAGAAGAGAGAGCGAAGTCTTTTCGCGGAACGGGAAAAACGAAGCCATCCCGGTCCATTTTGGATCGGGATGGCATGAACTCACGGGAGGGGATGATCCCCTGCCCTATTCGAATCTCAGGCGAGGAAACGTCGTCTCAACACCCCTGCGAGTCCAAGGACGCCTGAACCGACAAGGAGCATGGTGCCCGGTTCGGGGATGTCCCCCTCGGAACCGCCCAAGGGGGCGAAGACCATCTTGTCGCGATTGGCCGTGCTCAACAGGGACATGCTGGAATCGTTGGCGATATCGACGATGGTTTTTGAAGTGCCATCCCAATCGCCGTATTGATCGAGTCCATAGATGTAGAGCTTATCTCCGCCGTCGTCGAGGACGGCCAGGACCCAACTGCCATCGGGACACTGGATCAGCTCCAGTCCAAAGGGAGCCCTGACGTAGCCGATGTTGCAGTTCCAGGTTTCGCCCTGATCCTGCCAGTCACCATCGTTGTTGAGGTCGGTGGCGTGGATCATGTGGTAGGAGGCTTCCGGAGTGAGGGCGGACCAGTAGGCGTCGAGGACACCATCGCCGTCGACGTCGCCCATGGCCATGCAGTCGGTGTTTCTGGGGTAATGATAGTAGGTGGCGGAGTCGGCTTCATCACAGGCACCGACGACCGTGACGATGGTCCCGGCATCGGTCATGTAGTTCATGTAAGAGGTACCGGTGGCGCTCTGGCTGATGGAGGTCACCAACAGGGCAACGACGTGGGTGGCGCCGTGATCGATGTAGGCGTCACAGGGGGCGTAGGCGGAGAGGCCTGGTGCGGAGTTGTAGCTGGTGTTCATGAAGTGACCGGCATCGACGCCTTCGATATAGAAGCCGTCGGCATCGGAGTCCTCCCAGACGGAGGATTCGTAGCGTCCACAGGTGGCGATTCCGTAGGAGACGCCCGAGGGTGTGAAGTCGCTGTCGACGGTCATCTGCCAGAAGTGCTCGCCGGTGTGGGGGTTGGTTTTGTCATAGCCGCCTGAGTCCACGCCGTCGTTGAGGATATCGACATCGCCGTCGGGTCTGACGGCGAGGAGGTCTGCGCCTCGGACGGTACCGGCCCCGACGATGTAAGAGGCCGAGGTGTTGTAGTAGGCCCCGGTCAGGAGATAAGCGTTGTGGTAAGACCCGTTCATGTCAAGCTTGCCACTGTCGGGATTGACCCAGAGGGACCGCATGCCCCTGGAGGTGTTTCCGTAGAGCATCTCGTCCTGGATGGTGGCGTATTGGACGACGGCATCGGAGGCGAGGATGGGGTCCCAGTTGGCGTCCACGTCGATGTAGAGGAACCGCTGCTCGAAGTTGGTGGCGTCCGTGATCCCGAAGTAGAAGGTCCCTCCGGGTCCCGTGGGCAGGGCAACGACCGTGCCGGTAAGGACCAAAACCAACAGCCCCACAAGTATCGTCTTTGACATCGCCCATCCTCCTATGAAACAGGATTCCGACCGACCCGTTTTGGGACGCCGTCATCCCTCGAAAGGTCCGCCGGGAATCAAGTCATGCAAAAACGGGTCCACGGGGCGAAGGAAGGGGGGGAAAAATATCCTTTGGCTGCCATCCCATGACAGGGCAAGGAGTTATGACGTCTTTTTTTTGTATGTTTTCCAACCGTGCCGGAGCGGGAGGGTGGTGGTGTTGAAAATTTTCAACACCCGGAATGCGCGGAACTGACGTAACCTGTTTTATGGACTGTGGATAGCTCGATGTTGCGGATTAACGACAGACGTCGAGGGGGACGCGGGGGCAGCGGATGTTCGGAAAAGACGTCATGCGTGAGGAGGGTGGGCAAAATGAACCCTCCCGGTCCGCACGGGACCGGGAGGGTTTTTGACTTCAACAGCTTGTGCGTCTGTGTTCTCAGCCAATCAGTCTGCGGCGAACGACACCGGCCAGACCGAGGATACCGGAGCCGACGAGCAGCATGGTTCCGGGTTCGGGGATTTCACCGGCTTCGCCGAGCGGAGCGAACACGAAGCTGCGGCCACCGTTGAGCGTCTGGTTCACACCAGAACCGGTCGATTGCACGATGCCGTTCATGCTCAGATCGCCATCGTTGGAGTCTTCGTTGACGTAGCCGATCATCATGTAGGTGCCGTCATAGGCGCCATCAGCATCGACGCCAAAGGCCCAGAGGCCGCCGTTGTCGCTGGTGCTGTAGAGGTTCCAGACACCGAACCACAGGAGGACGCCGCCGCCGCCTTCGGTCTTGACGAACTGGAGGTCCCACGACTGATAGGTTCCGCTCATGGGAGCGGGCACCGGACCGGTGGAGCCACTCATGAAGACCTGGCATTCGCCATCGGTGATGAAGAGGCCGTCGCCATCGGTATCCTCGGCGTGGATGATGTCGCCACTGTTTCCACCGACCGACCAGAAGAAGTCGATGTTGCCATCGTCATCGATGTCCGTGATGGTTCCAACGGAGGTGGAACCGACGGTGGCGTAGTGGTTGACGGTCCCGACCGTGTAGAGGGGGGTCAGGGCGGTCATCGTGGCGTCCGTGATCGTGGTTCGGGTGTAGGTGTTGGGCCCGGTCTTGTAGGCAACGTAAGCGGCCAAGTAACCGGATCCATACATGCAGTTGCCGTAGGCATCCAACTGACGGCCGGTGTCGATGCTGCCGCCGCTGGTCACGGTGATGGTATCATAGTCATTGTAGATCCCATCGGCATCCTTCTCGACCCAGATGGTGCCATTGGACGCCGGCACGAACAGCCCGCGGGCCTCACCTTCGGGGGTGAAACCGCTATCGACGACGGCGAGTCCACCCGCGTTGTAGGTGTCGGGGCTTGACGGGCCATCGAACCCGGCGTTCAGGGTGGTGTAGGCACCCGTGGAGCCATTGACGAGGAGGATGTCGGAACCGTACCGGTTGGGGTTGTTGCCCGTCGGATCCGGAGTCTCGAGGGGGGTGCTGCCCGGATCGGCGGTGGTGTCGGCCGGGGCGAGGACGGCGATCCTGGCGTTGTGATATTCACCCGCCATGTCGCGCTGGCCCGTTTCCTCGTTCCAGAAGAGTTCCGGGGAACCGTACTCATTGTAGGTTCCGTTCCAGTAGGGGTTCCAGACGGCGGGCAGTGTGGTGAGGTATTTGCAGATGTTTTCGGATTCGACCGGCGACCAGTCGGTGTTCAGGTCGATGTAATACATCTGGGTTCCCACAATCGCCCCTGTGCTGTTCATGGGATTGCAGGGGTACCCACTGAAGTACAACGTTCCGCCCGGACCCGTCGGCAGGGCCGCC
Organism: uncultured Planctomycetota bacterium; assembly: GCA_964629945.1. Classification (GTDB taxonomy): domain Bacteria; phylum Planctomycetota; class DG-23; order DATKVD01; family CAZVTD01; genus CAZVTD01. The sequence continues at coordinate 10,896 of CAZVTD010000061.1, forward strand.
GCGGTCCCAGCCAGGAACAACGCACAACAAGCAGCCAAAATCACTCTGCGCATAGCACACACCTCCCAAAAGACGAAGAAACGCAACTTATCTAAGAAAGCTCTGCCCACCACGGGCTACTGACGCCCTGTAAATAAGCAAAAGCGGTGCCAGAAGCGTGTTGAAAGGGGGACAATTTTGTCCGAAAGGACGTAAGGTGTTGTTCGAACGCACTTTCCGTTGAGAAGAGTTTTTTGAACAGGTGAAGGAAATTGTCGGCTTGTCCAGGGTGATGTTCGTTTTTCTCCACACGCTCCGGGGCTATTTTGACGTAACAGGTTGTCTGCAATGTGTTTACAGCGTATGTTGGGTTCGTTTGATTTTGGATACAGTCGTCCGGCAGGATGTTGCGAAGGGATGCACTCGGAATCAGCACCCTGGGGGGATGTTGTGTGAACTCAACAAGCAGCGTCGCACAAGGGGGTTTTGGCGATGAAGCAACGCCCCGAGCCCGCGGATTCGGGATCGGGGCGTGATGGTGATTTTTCTGAAAGGGCGTATTGGCCCTTCCGGCTTCAGTGGAGGAAACGACGACGGAGCGTTCCGACCAGACCGAGGATACCGGAGCCGACGAGGAGCATGGTTCCGGGCTCGGGGACCTGGAGGGCGTTGAGGGGCATGAAGCCGATATAGGAGTTGCTGCTTCCGAGGGAGGTTCCCATGACTTCGAGGCTCTGGTCGCCGGTGCCATTGTAGTAGGAGGCGATGATCTTGTAGTCGCCCGGGACAAGATCGCCGTTCTGGTCGAGGGTGAAGATCTGGAGGTTTCGTGTGGCGTAGCTCATGGAGGTGGAGCGCTGCCACTGGAGGAGGACCCAATGACCGGCCTTGTATTCGGCATCGGGCAGGGCGACCTGTACCAAGGCGAGGTCATTCATCCTGGCGCTTGTGGAGCCCCAGATCTGCCAGGACTCGTCGGTACCCATCCAGTCGCCGTCGCCGTCGAGGTCGGTGGCATGGTAGAGGTCGGAAGCGGAAGCGGAGTAATAGACGTCGAGTGCGCCGTTACCGGTGACGTCGGCGGCTGCGAAGCCTGCGGTTGTTCCGATGTAGTTGGCATTTCCCCCGGTGACGGTCGGCGGGACAAAGACGACGCCATCTTCGCGCCAGACGTAGGTTGGCCAGGCCTGGTTTGCGGTTCCGGGGTCACCGTCATGATCCCAGGAGGGTCTGTCGGCGAACATGTCGACTTCGGTGTAGGTTCCGTCGGCGTGGCGGTAGACGACGCTCATGTTGGGGTAAGCGGCGCCGGAGCCGGAGCTTTTTTTGATGTCGACGACGGCGCCTGTGACGAGCTTTCCGTTGACGGTGTAGTCGTTTCCGGCGTATTGATTGAGGTCGGCGTATTTGGTGGCGGCATTTTCGTAGCTATAGGAGAGCGGGGTGTTGGTTCCGACGTAGGCACCATCGGAGTCGGCGTCGGTCCAGACGATTCCTCGGGAGGTTCCTGAGGTGGAGACGCGGTTGTAGAGTCCGTGGTCGCCATCGGATTCGCCGCCCGGGAGGAAGCCGCTGCCGACGAGGAGGTGTCCGCCATAGGCGGTGTTGTAGCCGGCGCCTGTGGCGCCCCAGAGGGTGGTGTAGGTTCCGTCGGCTTCGCGTGTGACGTAATCTTAGGCAGTTGCGGAGCCGGGGTTGTAGGC
>CAZVTD010000062.1:0-9749 GCA_964629945.1 uncultured Planctomycetota bacterium
CCCTCCTGCGAAAGTCCTGGGGCTGGATGTTGCGCAGGAGGGGCGAGAGGTTCGGAAGCGAATCGGATATATGCCCGAGGACGATTGTCACATCCCGCAGCTTTCGGCGGTGGAATACGTGGCATTCTGCGGGGCATTGGATGGGTTGGATGGGACGGCGGCGAAAGAGCGGGCACACCTTGTTCTGGATTACGTGGGGATGAACGAGGAGCGATACCGTCCGGTTCAGACGTATTCGGTGGGGATGCGACAGCGGATCAAGCTGGCCCAGGCATTGGTGGGCGGTCCGGAGATGGTGTTTCTGGATGAGCCGACGAGCGGGATGGACCCGGGGGGACGTGCACGGATGCTGGGGCTGGTGAGAGACCTGGGCAGCCGGGGCGTACACGTGCTGTTCGCTTCGCACCTGCTGAGCGACGTGGAACAGGTGTGTCAGGGCGTGGTGGTGATGGACCGGGGACGGGCGGTGCTGAACGGCATGCTGAGCGAGCTGAAGCACATGGAGGGTGAGGCACATTCGGTGAAGTTCCGCGGGGACGGGAAGCGATTCGCGGAACGACTGCGCGCGAATGGCTGTGACGTGCTGAAGAAGAACGAAGGGACAATGACGGTTTCCGGGACGTCGGGAGGCGTGATCAAGGCGGCGGCGGAGGCCGAGGTGGAGTTGAGGGGATTGACGCCGACGCGGCGAAGCCTGACGGACGTGTTCATGGAAGCGGTGGGAAGAACACATGACGGTTCGTGAACTGGGTTATGAGCCCTATACCGGTGGACGTCTGGGGCCGATGAGACGCATGCTGGCGATCACAGCGGTGGGGATCCGGATCGGTCTTCGTCGTCGGTTCCTGGTGCTGGCGATGCTGGTGGCGGTGCCACTGACGTTTCTGTTCGGGGTGTTGTTCTACTGGGCGGCGGATGCGCAGGCGGATTTTCTGAGTCACGCGACGGTGATCCTGTCGCAGCAGGAGTGGAAGGACCTGCTGGGGCCGGTGTACACGCGGTATGACCTCTGGGCTGTGCTGATGAACCGTCATCTGTATTACCAGATGATGTGGGTGCTCGTGGTCATTCCGTGGGTGGGTCCGTCGCTGCTGTCGGACGATTTCCAGAGCGGGGCACTGACGATCTACTTCAGCAAACCGATCACGCGGACGGAATATCTGGCGGGGAAGTGGCTGGTGCTGGCGTTCTTCGTGGGGTGCGTGACGGTGCTTCCGTCGACGATCCTGTACGGGATTTCGATTCTGCTGTGTCGGGACCTGGACGTGTTCATGCACACGGCGTATCTGGTTCCGGCGGGATGGTTCCTGTCCCTGGTGGTGGCCTTGTCGGGTGGGTTGATGATGATGGCGTTCTCGGCGGCGGGGCGGAGCCGACGGTTTGCGGCCCTGGGCTGGCTGATGACGGTTGCAGGGGGTTGGGCGGTGGCGACGGCGGTGGAACTGGCGCCGAGGGAGCACCGTCCGGTGTGGGTGCAGGTGTTGAGCTTGAAACATGACGTGGACCTGCTGGGACGCGCGTTGTTCGGCGTGGTCCAGCGGATCGAACTGCCGGTATTGTGGGGGCTGGAAGTGCTGGCCCTGGTGGGTGTGGTAAGCCTGTTATACGTGTGGCGACGCGTCACGACGGTGGAGGGACTGAGATGAGCCGTGGTGAGGCGGTGATCGAGGCGCGCGGGCTGACGAGGTTCTACGGGGAAGTGCTGGGGCTGAACGGGGTGGACTTGAACGTGGGGAAAGGGATCACGGGGCTGCTGGGACCGAACGGGGCGGGGAAAAGCACATTGTTGTGGATGATTGCGGGACAACTTCGACCGAGCCGGGGCAGCCTGAAGGTGTACGGGGAAACGGTGGGGAAGGGCGGTGCAGATCAACGACGGAAGATGGGCGTGTGTCCGGAGCCCGATGCGTTCTACTGGGAGATGAGCGGGGAAGAGTTCGTGGAGGCGATGGGCCGTCTGAGCGGTCTGACGAAGAATGAGTCGAAGCGTCGCGCGGAGGAAGTTCTGGGAAGGCTGGGGTTGAAAGAGATCAAAGGGCGGGCGGTTCGGACATACTCCCGGGGGGAACGGGGACGTCTAAAATTGGCGCAGGCATTGGTGGCAGAGCCACAGCTTCTGCTTCTGGATGAGCCTCTGGCGGGTGCGGATCCGGTGGGGCGGAACGAGGTCATGGAACTGATCCGGGAACTGGGACGTGAGGGACGGGATATCCTGGTGAGCTCGCACGTGCTGGAAGAGGTGGAGGCGTTCACGGATACGGTGGTACTGATGTACCGCGGGCGGGTGCTGGCGGACGGGAAGATCGGGACGATCCGGGAGATGTTGGAAGATCATCCGCACCAGGTGGTGATCGTGTGCGAAGGGTCGGGGCGTCTGGGACGGGAACTGATGGGGCTGGAAGATGTGGTGAGCTGCCGAACCGTGGGGACCGATGTGCTGGAAGTTCAGACGCGCCGCCCAGGGGAGTTCTACAAGCGCCTGCCGAACGTGTTGGCGGAGGGGAAGTACGACGTGCGAGAGATCCGTTCGGGAGACGATTCGCTGGAGGCGGTGTTCCGGTATCTGACGGAGAAATGAGCGAACAGCACTGAAGGTGATGTGGGCAGGACATGGACGGTTCAGGAATGGGGATGGCGGAACGATGATCTCGGCAACGCTCTTGAGGATGGAAGTGTGGCGGCAAGTGCGACGACGAAGGATGCTGTTCTTCGTCCTGCTTGCGGCATCGCCCGTGATGTTGGCGGTGGGATGGATGGCGTTCAAGGGACAGTCGCAGGCGTCGGAACTGCTTCTGACACTGGAAGTGACGATGTACCTGAACCTGCTGATTCCGTTCCTGGCGCTCTTCTTTGCATCAGGTCTGGTCAGCGAAGAGGTGAGGGCGCAGACCCTGACGTATCTGTTGGTCAGACCCGTGAGTCGCCTGACCGTGTTGTTGAGCAAGTTTGCCGCGTATCTGGTCCTGGCGGGCATCCTGGTCCTGGGTTCGCTGGTGGTGACGGGAATGGTCATGTGGTTTGGAAGCGGAGGCACCCTGGTTCCCTTTGACCCGGATGCGCCGGATCGCTTTGCGGTGATCCGTGCGACACTGGCAGCAACAGGACTGGCGGTTTTCGCCTACGGGGCGTTCTTCGCGGGGTTGGGGGTCTTCGTGTCGAAACCCGCCATTCCGGGGGTGGTGATTCTGGTGATCTGGGAGGGGATCGTTTCGGCATCAGCCGGGATTTTGAAGAATTTCACGGTGACGTTTTACCTCCGGAGCGTGGTGACGAACATGACGGACGTCGTTTATGCGCCGATCGTTCATCTGGATCAGTGCTCCCTGGCAAGGGCAGTGGTGACGACGGTCGTGTTCGGGCTTGCGTGTCTTGGGGCGGGGTGGTGGCGGCTCTCGCGGACCGAATTCCGGGTGAACGACTGAGCGTGGACGGACGGGTTTCACTTGACAACGGCAGAGATGTTGGTAAAGTGGATAAAAAGGCCGGGTGAGAACATGACCGCAAAAAGGGCGATCCTGGCAGTTGTGGCGCTGATGTTGTTGGGGGGCTGTCAGAACGGTGCAGGGACGTATCAGACCGTTCGGCTTCCCGTGGGGGATTACGACCGGACGTTCGAGGTAGCTCGTCAGGTCATCGGCGAACGGTTCACGGTGGAGCAGGCGGACAAGAAGTCGGGACGGATTGTGACAAGTCCGCAGGCGGTGCCGTCCGGAGATTTGCCGGGGGGGATGGTGGACCTGTCGGGGGCCGTGCAGGGGATGCGTCGGGTGGTTACGGCGCAGGTGTCGCCGATGGACGGGACGACACGAGTCAGCGTGAAGGTTCAGTTGGAGCGGGCCGAGGCGCTGCAGTCGGTGCCCAAACCGACGTATAGCGAATATGAGCCGACGGAAACGGGCGCGGAGAGCAGCGTGTTCGCGCGCCCGGAAGAGCATATCGGAGTGACGTGGCGAAAGGCCGGCTCGGATGCTCAGATGGAGAAGCAATTGCTGAATGAAATCGAGAGGCGCTTGAAGGCGGGCGGTTCGACAACGGAAGCGCAAGAGGAGCCGTCAGAATCAAAAGAGCAGTGACAATTGGTTGATCAGGTGCCCCCATCGTCTAGCGGCCCAGGATACTAGGTTCTCAGCCTAGGGACCGGGGTTCGAGTCCCCGTGGGGGTACTTTTATATGTAGAGGCGTTTTCGCATTGAACGCCTTTGAGCGTCCTGGAGTGGCACAAGGCGTAACCCCCTTTGGAGTTACGCCTTTGTCCTTGTACTCGGTTCCACTCAGGGACGCTCGGTGCCGCCGCGTGCTGTTACGCTTTTTGTAACACTTTCGCCAGAAAGTGCTACGCTTTCTGCTACGCCTGTTCCGCGCTCTTCCTACCCAAGGCTCCCACGAAGCCACGGCCGCCCTGTGCCGCAAATGCTTGGCCCTCGGCCTCGTTGATCCATTCGGCGAACATCTCGCGCCGCAGGCCAACTCGGCGCGCCTCGTCCGTGCCCACCTGGAAGAGACGACAAGACCGCGGGCGCTATTTGACCATGTCCTCCAAAGCCTTCTCTACCCAACCGACTCGGGCCTCTAAGAGTTTGTCCCACAGGTCCAGGCATACTTCTTGGGTCTGCTTTTCGCCGGCGTCCTTGGCTTCCTCGTACAGCCGCAGCAAAACCTTGGCGAGATGTGTGGCATCTCCGCCAAGGCTCCGGCTCATGTCTCTCGTTGCCTCCGCGAATTCTTCCGAGAATCTCTTGGAAGCGGCCACGATAACATCCTGGTACGGTCGTACCCTGCCAGGGAAGTCCCCCAAATTCGCCAGAAGAAAGGCAGCATGCTCTTCAAACGCCTTGCTCTTTGCGAAGGCCATGCAAAGGGATACCGCCTCGGCGTACTCAAACGTCTTGTGGAAGAAAACTCGACTGATTTGAGACCGCACGTCGCTGTCGGGGTCATCAAAGAAATCCGACAACAAGCCAATACACTGCTTCCTGCAAGCATCTTCTCCTATTAGTTGGGCAGCTACATCAGCTACGCCCTTTCGGAGATAAGCGTTGCCTTCAACGCATCTTTGGTAGAGATCCCCCAACTGGCCAGAGCGTAACCAGACAATGGCAACCAAAGTGCCAGCATTCTCGGTGACTTCGGGAAGATCGGAATCTACCATTCTGGTGAGGACACTCTGTAATCCATCGAGATGAGTGTGCCAAACGTAGGACATGAACCTTGTAGCGCCATCTCCCAGGAAGATGCGGTCATCACCTGTCGAGCACGCGCGCAGGAATAGCTCTACAGCCAGATCTCTGTCAATGTTCAGAGCGGGAAGGCAAGCATCAATGGCAGCCAGACGCACACAGATGGAATGGTCACCCACAAGGCTTCTGATGGCAGGAAGCAGCTCCACAAGTAGCTCGCGGCGCTCAAACAGCAGGCTCTGAATAGCTCCTGCAGCGCCCCCTCTCACGCAATTGATAGCGCTGGAGGTAATGTCAGGTCCCTGTTGTGGCCCGGAGATCCTCTGTACCGGAAACTCATCGGGAGCCGGATGTGGGTGTTCCATTGCATAGGCCTTGAGCAACCTGATTACCTCGGCAGACCACACCACGTCACTTCTCTGTCGCAGGAGGCTGCAAAACGCCATTCCGACGTCCGGACTCAAACAGAACCCCACATGTTCGAGGACGGCATTCAGTTCGTCGGATGTGGCCGGTACCCAAGCAGACGAATGCGGTGACGTACCTCCAGTCGGGGCACCTTCTTGAGGCTCTTCCTGCTGCGCCAAACTGTATAATATATGGGCGAAGTAGTGCGGGTCTGCTGTTCGAGGAATACTAAGCGCCAATCGAGCAAACCGTTTCTGTTGTCGGCGAGCTAAGTGACCCATGTCACTCGCATAGTGTTCATGGTCGCGTTCGCCGATATGTCCAGGCCCCATAGCTTTCCATACGTGCCTTTCCCTCCTCTCCCATCGTCCGCAAACGATGTCCAGCCATTGTTTGTCGGAAACAAGGTGGAGTTTGTCTCGCGGAATGGGCGAAGTAACGGCGCCACCCGTAATGCGATTTGTCTCGAATACGGGAGTTCCTCTGAACTTCTCTTTCCACTGCCCCATGCGCGATCGCGTCGCATCCGAGAGTCTTTCCTGGGGGATAGCCGTCATTAGGTAATACTGGACTCTCCCCGAGCAGTTAGGGTGCATCCAGCCTTCTTTGAGTGCCCTTTGCTGCACCTCATATGAGCGTCTCAAGTAGGGATCCTTGTAGTTCACGACGCACGTCTCAAGGGCTTGCAACACCTCTGCTGAACAATGTCCCGAAAAGCGAGCGATGAGATCGCGTGCGGCTCTGAGCAATTTCTGGGATACCCTCACGTCTTCTTGGAGTATATTGATGTTGTTTGTCAGCCACGTCAGGGCCTGGTCGGACAGATTGTCAGGGCATTGCAGCAATGCCACCAGCACCCAGCGCCTGAGGCCTGCCGGAAGCAGGGGATAAATCCGATTAAGCTTCTCAAAGAATTTCTGTGGCGCCGTTCTCGCCAAACGACCGCCAGCTTTGCTCATCAATACGTCCAACCCCCAGAAGAGGTCCGCGAGTCCCCACGACGGAGACCGAGTCCACAGGTCATCCTCGTAATAGCAGTACGACTTCCTGAGCACATCATCTATCGTGGCTTTCTTGGTGACCGCATATCCAACAAGTGCCGCCCAGGAGTAGCGATAGTCATTCTCCACGGCCTCTGCAACAGCCATCAAGTCCGCGTAGCCAAAGTCCATTCCTCGCATGCCTGCTTTGCGTGGGTTTTTCTCTCGATCTTGATCAGGGCCGGGTAACGTCGAAAAAATCGCTCTCAAGAGCTTAACGCATCGGCGCGGATTCTTCTGTGACAACCGCTTCCAATCGATGTGGTCGAGCGGCGCGCATTGCTTGCGTACATAGGCCAGTCGTGCAGCAAACAAGCCTGCATTCTCTTCGCTAGGTTCACTGAAGCGCAAGACACAAGCCAACTTGGACAGACCGGGCCGGTGCTCGTTTTCGAAGCGCTTCAGTGTGGCAACGACTATGTCGCCACAGTCACTGCATCGCAGGCTCACCATGTTGATGGCCAACCATTGCTGTTGCTCGTCTTCCGAACTCAGCCAACGGTCGACACAGCCACCATTGTCTAGCACACGGAACCACCCAGCCTTGTTCCAGACCGTGCGGTCGAGTACGTGGTCTTTCCATTTCGGATCATCGAGCCACTCCAAGACAATACTTGATTCCGACTCACTAGGCCCCTCCTGTTGTCCGAGGAACTGCAGCACCAGCATCTTCAAATGGAATCGGATGTCGCCTGCGAGGGCTAATTCCCTGATCGACTGCAGGTACTTGTCGTGGTCTTCGTCTCGTAGCAGAGTGAGGATCAAGCGCAATTGCTCTCGACGAAACAAGGACTGGTCTTGATCCTTCACCCACTGGTATACAGTCTTCTGGCGTCTATGGATGTCCCCAAGAAGGCGTTCTGCCAAGAGATAGTCGAAGTGACTCTGATGACGAAACAGCACCTGTCCTTCGTCGTGGCCAATGATGTCCAGGGAGACCAAGAAGTCCCGTGCTCTTGGCCACTGTGCCACCAAGGTTTCCGGGGCCGAAAGCCTTCCCTCCGCATCCATGTACTCAACCATTGCAGTTAGTACGGACTCGACCTCGTTGGGCAATACCTTTGCTTGCTGCAGTCTGTTCTCTCGTACGTCATGCCAATACTCTTTCATCAAGTCGACTGCCCCCCGGAACCCATGGCGTTTCGCCGCTGGCAGACGAGTCCAGAGATACAGGTTCTGAGGCGAACGAAGCAGGCTCCTTTGCTTCGGGGCCAAGCCTTCCCAATTGCCCCCTCTCTGTTCCACCACGTTCTTAACTTCAGCCTCGTCCAGTTCGCCTACCACGATTTCCCTAACGTTCTGCCCCGATTTCAAGGCCCGGAAGCGTGGATCATCTGTCCAGTCGAAAGTTCGACAAGCAACGACAACACGCACATTCCTAAAGGCCAGGGCGTCTTCGATGACGGACTCGCAAACCTCCCATGCCGTAACCGAATGCGCACTCGTCCACCTTATGGCATCAAGCTGATCAAGGATCAGGACCGCTGGCCTTTCGGCTGCCACCTCCTTTAGGCACACGCCAAGGGACAAAGGCAAACCACATACTGCCTTGCTGTAATACTCGAGGTTGTTCTGGGGAGGCGTGCGGTCGAGCCTCAATGGCAAGTAAGGAATCCCCAGTTCGTCGAGCTTCTTCGTGAGTTCCAGAAGAACCATGCTCTTGCCATAGCCTGCTGTGCCATGAAGGCACACAACTCGTGGTCCTCCTGATGCGAGTAGGCCATCCAGCAACTGGGGAGTTTGCGGCCTGTTGATCAGGTTGGGTCCTATCACAAGAAGTTCCAGAGAACGTCGGAACCGACTCCGCAGTTCTTCCACCCTCTTGATCAGCTGTGGCTGGCCACTCAAACTCAGTACGACGAAGTCTTCTTTGTGCAGATGATCAACAATTTGGTCGGCATGTACTTCGTTTCCGATGTTCTCGCGGGCGAACTCTTCCAATACTCTTACTGCTTCTCCTGCATCTCCATCGACGGTAAGCCGAGCCCATGATCTCACTTCCTCCTCGCTCCGCTTTCCTCGGTCGAACCGGAAGACCTCGAGACGGCTGAGAAAATCGAATGCCTTCTTCAGACCTTCCGGTGAGTCCGGGTTGGCCTCCAAGTCAGGGCCCAAACGCTGAAACTCCTTGCGGCAGTCCTTCGAGAGATTTCTCAGGAATTCCCCATAGAGTGATACGTCGTGGTTGCAGCCAGGGGTTCCGTTAATCAAGACCTCCAAGCATGGGGCCGGGTCGTGGGACACAAAGGCAAATCGATGGGAGATGTCTCTCTCCATCTGAAACAGAGCGTTACGAATGACTTTCTCGCGGGAAAGGGCGGCAACCGTCCAGTTGCCTCTGCCGCCATGCTGTCGTTTACACTGATGGCCGGTCCTGGAACCATCGTTCTCTCTTACCCAGCACTCCACTCCTCTTTCATCAGGCCCGAGACCCTCCCATAGCACAGACTTGGCCTCACCGTGTAGTACTTTGAGCATCTGGAGGACTACCCAGAGGCGTTCATAGTCGTTACCGGCCTTGTCAAACCGCCCGCCCGAGCCCGTGGTCATGGTGGAAGCCTTTCATTTACGTTTGCGGTATTATCGCTCCTCTCGGCTCCTGTGGCAAGGAAACATGGGGTTTCGGGAACAGCGGAGGTGGGCGAACTTCAGGATAGATGGTTTGACAGGGGCTGACATGGGCGCACCAAGGGCCTGCGGGGTTCGGGTACTCTCTGGGAGAGATGAGTTTAGAGACGGGTCTACCTGGCCAACATCGGATTGCCGGCGGCCACTTCCTGAATGAGGCGTTGGAGTGAGGCTGGGAGCTTGTCCCAGGCGTTCATTGCCGCGGTTGGGGCAGGATTGATGCGAGTTGCGGACGCTCGGTGCAACTGTCTGTTGTTACGCGTTCGGTAGCACTTCGGCGAAAAGGTGCTACGTTTCTCCGCCACCCCCTTACCCAAGACCCCCGCGCGGTGACGGCCGCCCTGTGGCCCACGGTCTAACCCTTACGCCCGGTTGATCCATTGGGCGAGCATCTCGCAACACGAGCCAACACGGGGCGGTTTCTGGGTGCCCTAGGGCGGCAAATGAGCGGGCAGACACTGCTAGCTTCGCGCTCGCAGATATTCGCTTCCCGCTA
>CAZVTD010000062.1:9759-12438 GCA_964629945.1 uncultured Planctomycetota bacterium
GAAACTTGCCTGTGTTTACGATAAACCCATAGCTGCTCAAACAGTCTCGCGGTGATTTCAGAGAAGGGGGTTGTCCTTGGAGGCGAAACTCGGTCCCCGGCCAGAAACGTTGGCTCAATACATACAGGTGAATCGGGACCGATGCAATGCGTGTATCGACGTGGTGGAGAATGACTTAGCCATCGATGGAATGGACGTGGCCCTGAGAATGCACTTTGTGAAGTTTGACTCGAACGGCCTGCCCAAAGTGAAAGACTTGGCAGAGTGTCTTGTTGACCACATTGTCTATTACTCGGGTACGGCAAGACGCCTCAAAGAGCCCTGGACTTCTGATCAAGCGAGCCGTGTCTTTAGGCAGGCGCGGGACCTATTCACCAAGAAGCCTCAATCCGGAGAAGCCGGAGAGGTTCTGCTGTATGTGCTTATGGAGGCTGTTCTTGGTGCCCCGCAAGTGGTTGCCAAGATAGTCTTAAAGACAAATCCAAAGATGGAGATCCACGGCTCCGATGGCATCCATATGAAGTGGGACGCCGCAAACGGTGTTTTGGACATCTATTTTGGGGAGGCGAAGCTGTATCAGAATGTTGCTCAGGCGGTGAAAGAGGCGCTAGATAGCATCGAGCGCTTTCACGAGGATGATATACTGTCCCATGAAGTGCAGTTGGTGACCAGCAATTTCAAACTGGCGGATAGCGAGTTGAGGGAGGTGGTTGAAGCGTACCTAGATAGGCAGAATCCGATTGCGCCTGATTGCAGGATAAGACACGCCTGTCTCATTGGATATGACTGGGATGAATATGCCAAGTTGGCGGGAATTGGTCGAGATCGCGTGGTAGATGAATTCCGCACGAGGTACGCAGCTGATGGTCCGAGACTGCGTGACTTGTTAAGTAGGTATTTTGCCCAATTCACTCGCAAGCACCTCTCATTCGACGTCTTCTTTGTTCCTTTTCGGAGTGTGCAGGAGCTTCGTGACGAGTTTGGAAAAGCTCTTTGTGGAGCATAGTGGTGAGACTTCCCACAACCTTGACAGCAGCATACAGGCGGCTGCTCGTGGCAGACATGACTCGACAACTGCCTGGAGACGCAGCTGCGAACCCCGTCGTCATCAGCGACAAGGATGTCGCCCAGCTTTTATCAGCCGCATCCCGCTTGGCATTGTCAGAAGATGATATCGACAGAACACTCGCCTATGAAATCGCAACTCGGCTAGTAGAGGTGAAACAAGAAGAGATGCCTGGTGTGATAACAGCCGCCGAGGTCATATTGGCACGCTTGGGCAATTTCCCGGGCCGGAGACTGCTTTGTTCTCGTTCGTTGGACAGTTCGTCTCTTGCCACTCCCCTGTACCTTTCGCTCGAATCAATGTCACGAGAAGACGAGAACTCTGTGGCCGGGCCCGATGGAAAACAGTTGCCGTTGACTGATTTTCAGTATGATCTTCTATCATCGGTCAAGCGCTCCAAGTCCGTCAGTGTCTCCGCTCCTACCTCTGCAGGCAAGTCGTTCGTTATGTCGCTGGACATCATACAGCGACTTAGACGGGGCACGGATCGCTTAGTTATCTATGTCGTTCCAACCAGAGCCCTGATCCGCCAAGTGATGCTTCGTATAGTTGACGATTTGAATAAGGCTGGATTGCCAGGCATCCCGGTTCGCTGTGTGCCAATTCCAATCGAGAGGGACAATGCCTGTAAAGGAGCGGTCTATGTTCTGACACAAGAGCGTCTAATGAGTCTGCTCTATGCCCATGGGGCACGACAAGATGTCTCTCTGTTAATCGTGGACGAGTCTCAGGGGATTGGCGATGGTGCCAGAGGAATCGTGCTTCAAACCGCCATAGAGACGGTTCTCGATCGCTCCCCGCAAGCCGAGGTGGTGTTCGCGAGTCCCTTGACACTCAACCCGGAGTACTTGTTGAAGCTCTTCCACAGGACCCGTGGAGGAGTTCAACTAACGGAGACGCATTCACCTGTCTCGCAGAATCGGATTCTTGTTTCTAAGGTGTCAGGCAAGCCAGGACAAGCTCGCTTTTCGCTTCTTGTTGGGGACGAGACTGTTGACCTCGGCATCCGAAACATCCCCGTCAATAGGAATACTGGGAAGTTCTTGCGTCGGGCGGCGTTCGCGAGAGCTATCACACGAACCGATGAAAGCACCATAGTGTACGCAAATGGCGCAGTTGACGCGGAAAAGATCGCCTTGGCACTGACTGAGCTTGGGAATGCAGAGGAAAGCAGCAGTCCGGAGGTTGCAGACCTAATTGAGTTTCTGCGCGAGCACATTCACCCGGAGTATGCCCTAATTGATGTTCTTCGAGGCAGGGTTGCCTATCACTACGGAGAAATGCCTGCGATTGTGCGGTCTCGTATTGAGGATTTGGCGGAGGAAGGACAGCTCAACTTCATTTGCTGCACCAGCACGCTCCTGCAGGGCGTTAACTTGCCGGCACGGCATGTTGTCATCGAGAATCCGAGCAAGGGCAAGGGACAAAGCATGAAGGCTGGCGACTTCCTCAATCTCGCTGGCAGAGCGGGACGACTTCTTAAGGAATTCCACGGGAACATCTGGTGCATCTATCCTGAAGACTGGGATGAGCCGTCCTACAAAAGCCAAGAACTGCAGCCGATTACCTCGGCGTTTGCGGAGGTGATGGCGGATGGGGGGAGTCTCGTTAGG
>CAZVTD010000063.1:0-3032 GCA_964629945.1 uncultured Planctomycetota bacterium
CCTTGAAGATCACCGCCCCGCCCCGTCCGATCAATCGGCGCACTTTCTTCTTCCCGCACTTCGGACACTTGCGCACCGGCTCTTCGCTCATCGACTGGAACATCTCGAAGCCGTGACCACACCCTTCGCATTCATACTCATAAGTCGGCATTACTCTTCCCGCTCCTTCTCCTGCTGACTGGTCTCCGCGTCCTTCGTCGATCCAGCCGGCGCCTTCACCACTTTCACCTGTGCCGGTCGAAGGGTCTTTCCGTTCATCACGTATCCCTTCCTCAACACCTCGCTGACCGTTCCCGGCTCCAGTTCGTCATGCTCCTCCACCATCACCGCCTCGTGATACATCGGATCGAATGGTTCGCGTTCCGGGCGAACGTCCGTCACACCCGCCTCCCGGAGGATCGCTCTCAGCTTCTCGGACACCAGACGAATCCCCTCCAGAAACACTTCGGCATCGTGTTCCTTCTCGACCGTCTCGAACGCGCGGTCCAGGTCATCCAGGACCGGAAACAGCCGTCTCGTGAAATCCCCGACGATCCGCTGGGCCGATTCCTCCCTCTCGCGTTCCACTCGCTTGCGATAGTTGCTGAACTCCGCCTTCGCCCGACGCAGAAGGTCCAGATACTCGTCGCGCTCCTTCTGCACCTGTGCCAGCGAATCCGTCCCGTTAGGAATCTCGATCGGCACCGCTTCGTCCCGGACTTCTTCCGAACCGTTCATCTTGTCGTCTTTTCTGTCCTCTTCCATATCACACCGCCCCATCTCTTCAACGAAAACAAAGACCCGCTTCTTCTCACTCCCTACCGTTCACGACTTTTGAGGTAATCCGCCACGTGCTTCAGAAAACTTTTCCGCTCGGAGGTGACTTCCACGTCCTCGAGTTCCGCCAGTTTGCGCAGCAGTTCCTTCTGCTCCGACGACACGCGTTTCGGGGTCTCCACAAATACCTGCACCAGCTGGTTCCCCCGTCCGTACCCGTGCAGTCTCGGCATCCCCACGCCCTTCAGACGCAGGATCTGTCCGCTCTGCGTCCCTGACGGCACCTTCACCCGCGACTTCCCGTCGATCGTCGGGACCTCGATCTCCGCACCCAGGACGGCCTGAGTGTACGTCACGGGCACCTGGATCAGCAGGTCGTCTCCGTGCCGCTCGAACAGGGCATGTGGCTTCGTCCGGATCAAGCAGTACAGGTCCCCGTGAGGCGCCCCGTTTTCCCCGACTTCTCCCTCCCCATGCAATCGCATCTGGCTTCCATCATCCACACCGGCGGGAATCTTGATCGTGATTTCCCGCTTCTCCAGGACCCTTCCGCTGCCCTGACAGTCCTTGCACGGGTCCGTGATGATCTGTCCACGTCCTCCACACTGGGGACACGTCGAGCGCATCGTAAAAAACCCCTGTGACCGCTGCACCTGGCCGACGCCCCGACACGTCGGACACGTCGTGGCCGTCGTGCCCGGTTTCGCTCCGCTGCCCTTGCACGTCTTGCACGCCTCGTGTCGGCGCAGCGAGATCGTCTTGCTCACGCCCGAGGCCGCCTCTTCCAGCGTGATCGGGATTTCACATCGCAGGTTTGCGCCGTGTCTGGGGCCCCCGTGTCCCATTCCCCCGACCCCGAACAGGTCCCCGAACAGCGAATCCCCGAACACGTCGCTGAACGCACTGAAGATGCTCGACGCGTCCGAGTACTCGTGAGGCGCATACGTCCCTCTCAGACCTTCCCGCCCGAACTGATCATACCGACGACGCTTCTCCTCGTCGCTCAGAACCTCATACGCCTCGGCCGCCTCCTTGAACTTCTTCTCGGCTTCCGCGTCGCCAGGATTGCGGTCCGGGTGATATTTCAACGCCAGTCGGCGATAGGCCCGCTTGATCTCGTCCGCCTTCGCCTCTCGACCGACCCCCAGGACTTCGTAGTAATCACGCTCCGCCATTCCAGCTTCCTGTCTTCAGGTCCTCTAACTCTCCCGGAACGGAGAATAGGCAGGTCCGCAATGCGGCCTGCCTGTCTCCTTGTCTCCTATTGCTCGTGCCTTTCTGACCTGTCCTCGGGCACGATGCTTATCTCACCACTCCCTCGATCTCTTCCTTCTTGTCCTTGAGTTCCGTCACCATGGTCTCGGTCGTCAGCATCAGCGACGCAATGCTCGCCGCGTTCTGCAGGGCGGAACGGGTCACCTTCGTCGGATCGATGATCCCCTTCTCGAACATGTCACCGTATTCGCCCGTCTGCGCGTCGAACCCTTCGGTCTTCTTCAGGGCCTTCACCTCTTCGACGATGACCCGGCCATCCACGCCGGAGTTCTCCGCAATCGACGCCAGAGGAACCGTCAGGGCACGCATCACGATCTCCACGCCCACCCGACGGTCGCCCGCCATCTGCTCGGCCAGCTTCGCCAAGGGCTCCGCACAACGGAGCAGCGCCACGCCGCCGCCCGGAACGATGCCTTCTTCCGTCGCCGCACGCGTCGCGTGAAGTGCGTCTTCCACCCGCGCCTTCTTCTCCTTCATCGCCAGCTCCGTCGCCGCGCCCACGTGCACCACGGCCACACCGCCGGCCAGTTTCGCCAGACGTTCACTCAGTTTCTCCCGGTCATAATCGGACGTCGTCGTCTCGATCTGCTGCTTCACCTGGGCGATCCGGGCCTGCAGGTCCGACTTCTTCCCGGCGCCCTCGACGATCGTCGTGTTGTCCTTGTCCACGATCACGCGCTTGGCGCGACCCAACTGGCTCACTTCCACGTTCTCCAGCTTGATCCCCAGGTCTTCGGAGATGAACTCCCCGCCCGTCAGGATCGCCAGGTCCTGCAGCATGGCCTTCCGCCGGTCACCGAATCCCGGCGCTTTCACCGCACACACCTGCATCACGCCCCGCAGGCGGTTGATCACCAGCGCGGCCAGAGGCTCATTCTCCACGTCCTCGGCCACCACCAGCAGCGGTCGTCCGAGCCGTGCCACCTTCTCCAGAACAGGGATGAACTCCCGGAGGTTCGAAATCTTCTTCTCGTGGATCAGGATCAGGGCGTCTTCCAGAA
>CAZVTD010000063.1:3047-12430 GCA_964629945.1 uncultured Planctomycetota bacterium
TCCTCGACGGTGATGACGCCGTCGTTGCCGACCTTCTCCATCGCGTCGGCCAGCAGGTTCCCGATCTCCGTGTCGTTGTTCGCGGAAATCCGGCCCACCTGGGCGATCTGCTCCTTGCTCTTCACCTTGCGGCTCATCTTGTTCAGCTCTTCGATCGTCGCTTCGAGCGCCACGTCGATCCCCCGCTTCAGTTCCATCGGGTTCATCCCGGCCGACACCGCCTTCAGACCTTCCTCGTAGATCGCCTCGGCCAGTGCCGTGGCCGTGGTCGTACCGTCGCCCGCCACGTTGCTCGTCTTCGTCGCCACTTCATTGACCAGCTTCGCGCCCATGTTCTCGAACGGATCCGGAAGCGAAATCTCCTTCGCCACCGTCACGCCGTCCTTGGTGACCAGTGGAGCGCCGAACGACTTCTCCAGCACCACGTTGCGTCCCGTCGGTCCCAGGGTCGCCTTCACGGCCGCCGCCAGCGTCTTCACCCCGCGAAGGATTTTCGCCCTTGCCTGCTCGGAATACAGAAGTTGCTTTGCCATCCATTTCCCTCCTATCCTTATCGCTCCGTTTCCCTCGGAAACCGGAGCTTTCGGTAGCTATTTCGTCTTGGATTTTCCCTTGGCCGCATCTTCCACCAGCCCAAGGATGTCGCCCTCTCGCATGATCTTGTATTCCGTCTCACCCACGCGGACGTCGCTGCCGGCGTACTTCCCGAACAGCACCACGTCACCCTTCTTCACCAGCATCCCGCTCCGCTTCCCGTTCTCCAGAAGCTTGCCCGGTCCGGTGGCCACCACTTTCCCCTGTCGGGGCTTCTCCTTCGCCGTGTCCGGAAGAACGATACCACCCGCCGTCTTCTCCTCGGCTTCCATCGGCTCCACCACAACCCGGTCATCCAAAGGCCGAATCGTCATCAGTAAACCTCCTAGTCATTCTCAGGTCAAAAATCGTTCAGGTTACATCATCCCGCCCATATCACCCATGCCACCCATTCCAGGGTGTCCGGCAGGTCCCTCGTCCTCTTCTTCCTTCGGCACGTCACTGATCAGACAGTCGCTGATCAGCAGAAGACTCGCCACGCTCGCCGCGTTCACCAGCGCGGACCGCGTCACCTTCGCGGGGTCCACAATGCCGGTCTTCAGCAGGTCCACGTACTCCAGGGTCATCGCGTTGTACCCGAAGCCGCCCTTCCCCTGCGACACCTTCCGCACCACCAGCGCCCCGGACACTCCCGCGTTTTCCGCGATCTGCCGGCACGGCGCCGAAAGCGCCCGACGAACGATCTCCACACCCGTCGCCTCGTCCCCACTCAGCTTCAATTCATCCAGCGCCGGGATTGCGCGAATCAGCGCGACGCCGCCGCCTGCCACGTATCCCTCTTCCAGGGCTGCTTTCGTCGCGTTGTGCGCGTTCTCGATCCGAGCCTTCTTCTCCTTCAGTTCCGTCTCCGTCGCCGCGCCCACGTTGATCTGCGCGATCCCGCCGGACAGCTTCGCCAGACGTTCCTGGAGCTTCTCGCGATCATAATCCGACGTCGTCGCGTCGATCTCGCGACGGATCTGCTCCACTCTCGCCTTCACGCCGCTCGTTTTGCCTTTGCCTTCCACGATCGTCGTGTTGTCGGCGTCCACGATCACCTTGGCCGCCGTTCCCAGGTCCGAAAGCCCCACGCTCTCCAGCTCGATCCCCAGGTCCTTGAAGATGGCTTTCGCGCCGGTCATGATCGCGACGTCTTCCAGCATGGCCTTCCGACGATCGCCATAGCCCGGAGCCTTCACCGCCGCGCACTTCAGAATCCCGCGCAGCTTGTTCACCACCAGTGTCGCCAGCGCCTCACCCTCAACGTCCTCCGCGATGATCACCAGCGGACGGTTGCTCTTGGAAACCTTCTCCAGAAGCGGCAGAAGCGGACGAACGCTGCTCAGCTTCTCCTCGTAGATCAGGATCGCCGCGTTCTCGAGAACGCATTCCATCGTGTCGGGGTTGGTCACAAAGTGAGGCGACAGGTATCCGCGGTCGAACTGCATCCCCTCGACCACGTCCACGGTCGTCTCCAGCGACTTGCCTTCCTCGACCGTCATCACGCCGTCGTTGCCCACCTTCTCCATCGCCTCGGCGATCATCCGGCCCACCTCGGTGTCGTTGTTGGCCGCCACCGTGGCGATGCGCTTGATGTCCTCGTTGTTCTTGACCTTAACCGACTGCTTGGCCAGGGCTTCGACCGCCGCGGCCACCGCCTTCTGAATCCCGCGCGTCAGCAGCATCGGGTTCGCCCCGGCGACCACGTTCTTCAGACCTTCCGTGAAGATCGCCTCGGCCAGCACCGCCGCCGTCGTGGTTCCATCCCCCGCGGCGTCACCCGTCTTGGTTGAAGCTTCCTTCAGGAGCTGTGCCGCCATGTTCTCATTGGGATTTTCAAGCTCGATCTCTTCCGCCACCGAGACCCCGTCCTTTGTCACGGTCGGGCCGCCGTAGCCCTTGTCCAGCACCGCATTGCGACCCCGCGGTCCCAACGTCACCTTCACCGCACGCGCCAGCTTCGACACCCCTTCCTTCAGGGCCTCGCGAGCTTCCTGTTCGAATACCAGTCGTTTGGCCATCCTACTGCCCCTCCTTTCAAGTTGACACGCCGGCGTGGTGGTCTGACCCTGCGCTCGGCTTAAAGTTCACTGGCTTTCTGATCTGGAATGTCCTCTCAACGACAGGCTGCAAAAACTCGTATCTCCTACTCGCAAAAACCGTGCCAAAACCCAACAAAAACCCGATACGCCTTAACCTGTTTCCCTGACTACCTTTACGATCAACTCAATCCACCCTGCCCTCCCCACCGCTGTCAATCTGACAGCCCACGCCCCCCTTTCCACCCCACCCGGCGTGTCATTGTGACAGCCACCCTATTTCTCCTCCCTCCCCGTCACCTCGATCAGACACACCTCCGGTCTTGCCATGAACCGCATGCGCGACACATTTCCCCTTCGTATATCAAATCATAGAGAATTTCCCCTGTGCTGCAAGTGCCGCCGATGTTACGAAACTTCTTGCCGTGTCCCCGCCGCCTGTGTTACAATACCAAGTTCCGAATTGCGGCATTCTCCGGACTTGTGTGTGAGGCAAATGACCTGTGTCTGATAGCGACAAGTACATCTCCATTCGCTCCGCCCGTGAGCACAACCTCAAGAACCTGGACCTCAACATCCCACGCGACAAGTTTGTGGTGATTACGGGGTTATCGGGCTCGGGGAAGTCCTCGCTCGCCTTCGACACCATCTACGCCGAAGGACAGCGCCGCTACGTCGAAAGTCTCTCTGCCTATGCCAGGCAGTTCCTCGAACAGATGCAGAAGCCCGACGTCGAATACATCGAGGGGCTCCCGCCCACCATCTCCATCGAGCAGCGCTCGGGCATCGCCTCACCCCGCTCCACCGTCGCCACCACCACCGAAATCTACGACTATCTCCGTCTCCTCTATGCCCGCGTCGGAACGCCTTACTGCTACAAATGCGGCAAGCCCATCTCCCAGCAGACTCCTCAGCAGATCGTCGACGAGGTCCTCAAGCTTCCCGAAGAGACCCGCTTCATCGTCCTGGCGCCGCTGGTCCGGGGTCGAAAGGGCGAACACCGCGACGTCCTGGATCGCGTTCGGCGCGAAGGGTTCGTCCGCGTCCGCGTCGACGGGGAAGTTCTTGAAGTGCGTTCCGTCAAGAAACTCGACAAGAACTTCAAGCACACCATCGAGGCCGTCGTCGACCGTCTCGTCATGAAGCCGGGCATCCGCTCGCGTCTTGCCGACTCCATCGACACCGCCCTCACGCTGGGCGAGGGATTGGTCATCATCTCCATCCAGAAAGACGGCGCCCCCGAAGACGTCCTCTACAGCGTCCTCTACGCCTGCGCCGACTGCAACGTCTCCTTCGAGGAACTCACCCCCCGCATGTTCAGCTTCAACAGTCCCTATGGCGCCTGCCAGACCTGCGACGGACTGGGAACACGTCTCGAATTCGACCCGGAACTCATCATCCCCGACCCCTCGCTTTCCCTGGCCAACGGGGCCATCGACGCCTGGCGTCGGGGCGGCAAGCGTATGGCCATCTTCTACAACCGCGTCGTCCGAAACTTCTGCGACGACTTCAACGCCTCCCCGGACATGCCGTTCTTCAAGCTCCCCAAGGACATCCAGACGATCCTTCTCCGCGGGACCACACCCAAGCTCGCCCGTCAGTTCGGCAATTCATTCGAAGGCGTGATCCCCAACCTTGAACGCCGCTTCGAGCACACCTCCTCCGAATACGTCAAGGAACGTCTCCACTCGTACATGAGCGAACTCCCGTGTCCGGACTGCGGCGGCGCCCGTCTGCGTCCCGAAAGCCTTGCCGTCAAGGTCGGCTCCAAATCCATCTCCGAGATCGTCCGCGCCTCCATCAGCGAAGCCGCCGCCTTCTTCGAGAATCTGACACTCAATGAGGAGAAACGGCAGGTCGCCCACCAGATTCTCAAGGAGCTGCGCGAGCGTCTCCACTTCCTCACGGACGTCGGGCTCAGCTATCTCACCCTCGACCGAGCCAGTTCCAGTCTTGCCGGAGGTGAGGCCCAGCGCATCCGTCTGGCCACCCAGGTGGGTTCCGGACTCGTCGGCGTCTGCTACGTCCTCGACGAACCCTCCATCGGTCTCCACCAGCGCGACAACCGCCGGCTCCTTGGCACCCTCTTCCGTCTCCGTGACATCGGCAACACCGTCATCGTCGTCGAACACGACGAGGAGACCATCCGAACCGCCGACTGGGTCATCGACCTCGGCCCCGGTGCCGGTGCCCATGGCGGACACATCGTCTGCCAGGGCGATGTCAACACCATCCTCGAATCCCCCCGTTCCATGACCGCGGCTTACCTCTCCGGACGAGAGAAGATCGAAGTGCCCCCGGTTCGGCGAACCGTCCGAAAAGGCGATGCCATCACCGTCCGGGGCGCCCGTGAGCACAACCTCAAGGACGTCACGGTCGTCTTCCCCCTCGGCGTCTTCACCTGCGTCACCGGGGTCTCCGGTTCCGGGAAATCCACCCTCGTCTCCGAAATCCTCCACCGCGCACTCATCCGGAGACTCTACAAGTCCCACATCAAACCCGGCGAACATGACCGCGTCACGGGTAGCGAGCGCATCGACAAGGTCATCGAAATCGACCAGTCCCCCATCGGCCGGACGCCCCGCTCCAACCCTGCCACCTACACCAACGTCCTCGACCACATCCGCCGACTCTTCGCCGGAATCCGCGAAGCCAAAATCCGAGGCTACAAGCCCGGACGCTTCTCCTTCAACGTCAAGGGCGGACGCTGCGAAGCCTGCCAGGGACAGGGGACCAAAAAGATCGAAATGCACTTCCTCCCCGACGTTTACGTGATCTGTCAGGAATGCAAGGGCAAGCGCTTCAACCGCGAAACCCTCGAAATCCGCTACAAGGACAAGAACATCGCCGACGTGCTCGACATGACGGTGGAGGAGGCCCTCGACTTCTTCGCCAATTTCCCCAAGATCAAGCAGCTCCTCCAGACCCTCTACGACGTCGGTCTCGGCTATGTCCAGTTGGGTCAGTCCAGCATCACCCTCTCCGGCGGCGAAGCCCAGCGCATCAAGCTGGCCAGCGAACTCGGCAAGGTCGCCACCGGCCAGACCTTTTACATCCTCGACGAACCCACCACCGGACTCCATTTCCACGACATCAAGAAGCTCCTCAACGTCCTCAACCGTCTCGTGGACATGGGCAACACCGTCGTCGTCATCGAGCACAACCTCGACGTCATCAAGTCCGCCGACCATGTCATCGACATGGGACCCGAAGGGGGCGATGCCGGCGGAAACGTCGTCGCGACGGGAACCCCCGAAGAGATCGCCGCCAATCCCGCCTCCGTCACCGGGCAGTTCCTCAAAACCGTCCTTTCCTGAAACAGAACGAGCCGGACTGCCCTCCCTCGCAGTCCGGCTCGTGATTCATCCAACAGCGGTCGCGGCTACGCGACCACCCGCTGCTCGTACTCCTCGAACTTCACCGCCACCTTCTTGCTCACGCCCGACGTCGGCATCGTGATCCCATACAGAACGTCCGCAATCGACATCGTCCGTTTCGAGTGCGTGATGATGATGAACTGGCTCCGGCCCAGGAAGTCGCGCACCACCGAGCAGAACCGTCCGATGTTCGCCTCGTCCAGCGCCGCGTCCACCTCGTCCAGCACGCAGAACGGACTCGGCTTCGTCTTGAACACCGCGAACAGCAGCGCCACCGCCGTCAGAACCTTCTCTCCACCGCTCAACAGCGACAGCGCACGTGGCTCCTTCCCGGGCGGCCGCGCGATGATCTCGATCCCGCTTTCCAGAATGTCCTGCTCGTTCTCCAGGAAGATGTCCGCCTTGCCCCCGCCGAACATCTTCCGGAACATCTCCTGGAAGTGTTCCCGGATCACGTTGAACGTCTGCTCGAACCGGTCGCGACACTCCTTGTTGATCTTCCGGATGATCTCTTCCAGCTTGTGCGTCGCCGCCTCCAGGTCGTTTTTCTGCACCGTCAGGAAGTCCAGGCGTTCCTGCAGCGATTCCTCGTCCTGGATCGCATCCAGGTTGACCGGCCCCAGGTTGCTCAGCTTCGTCCGCAGTTCCTCGATCTTCGTCTCCACCTCCGACCAGTTCATCTCCTCGGACTGATAATCCTTGTAGAGTTCCTCCAGCTCGAGCTGATAATCTTCCCGCACGCGGCCCACACAGTTGTCCATCTTCAGCCGGCACTCCTGGAGCCCAAGCTGGACCTCGCTCGACTTCCGCTCCAGTTCGGACATTCCCTGCTTCGCCTCACGCGCAACCCCGTCGATCTCCGCCAGCCGGTTCCGCCTCTCCTGGCGCTCCGCCGTGCACGCTTCGAGCCGTTCGCCAAGCTCCTGCTCCTGCACACGAAGCGACTCCAGTCCCTGTCGTCGCACCTCGGCGTTCTCGCGGGCCTGTCGTTCCTTCACGTGCGTCTGCTCAATTTCCTCGTCCAGACCATTCAGGGCGTTGCGCTGCCGCGTCTGCTCTCCCGTTGAACTCTGCATCGCCGCTTCCAGACCTTCCAGCATCTGCTGGGAGCGTGCCAGATCGACTTTCAGTTCCGTCACCGCCTCCTGCACCACCGCCCGTTGTCCTGCCAGAACCTCCTGGTCCCCTGTCAAAACCTCGACGCGCTGGGCCAGTTCCGCCTTGCGAGCATCCACACCTTCCAGCCGACCCCGAAGTTCCCCCTGCCGCGCAGCAAGATCTTCCCGTTCCGCACCCAGTTCCGACTCCTCGCTGCCGATCACGTTCAGTTCTTCGTCCAAACGCTGCTGCTCCGCCTGGAACCGTTCCGCCGCGTGACGTTTCTCCTGTCTTGCTGACGTCCCCTGGCGGCTCTGCTCCTCAAGCTCGGCAATCCTGGCATCCAGTCCACCCAGCGCCTCTCGCTGATTCGTCAGTTCCGCCTGGATCGCCCCCGCGCGTTCCTTCAGGCTCGACACCTCACCCTCCAGCCGAACGCGCTCTTCCATCCGGGTCAGGATCCCCCCGCCGTCGTTGGCGGGTCCGCCGGTCAGCAATCCCGTCGGCTCCAGAACCTCACCCGCCACCGTCACCAGTACGTGCCCGTTGCTTCCTTCCCGCCTCAAACTCAGCGCCCACTCCAGACCCTACACCACATAATACCCCACCAGCAGCCAGTCCACCACGTCCACGGCGTATCCCCTCGCACTCACGAACCCGCGCAGTCTCCCCAGGATCCCGGGCTTGCCTTCCAGAGCGTCCTGGTGTGTTCGTTCCGTTCGGCGAAGATCCGACAGCGCCACGAAGCTCGCCCGACCCTTCGCTTCCTGAACGCACTTCAGTCCCTGTCGGCTGTCGTCTTCCCGTCTCACGATCAGCGTCTGCACCCGGTGTCCAAGCGCCGCCTCCACCGCGTGCGCATATCCGTCCGTCACCTGGATGTTCTCGCCCAGCATCCCCAGCACGCCGCTCAGTTCTTCTTTCCCCGAACGCGCCGCGTCGAGCACGGCACGCACCCCGCTCGCCACGCCTTCCTGTCTCGCCTGAAGGTCCTTGATCGCCTCCAGCCGCGACGTCTTCAGCCCCATCTCCTCCTTCACGCCGGCAAGGTCTGCCAGAAGTCCATCCACCGCGCCCTGGACCCGGGTCCGCTCTTCGCCGCGTCGTCCCCGCTCTTCTCCCAACGATTCCAGCACCGCGTCCAGGTCCCTGATCTCGCCGGCAAGCCGGTTCGCTTCCTCTTCGCTCGTGTTCCGTTCCGCCTGGGCTCCCATCAGTCGAACGCTCAGCCGTTCCAGTTGTCCCTCGACGTTCCGCAGATCCGACGCCACCGCACTCAGCTCGTTCGAGACGTTCGCCGCCTCCTGCATCAGTCCGATCAGGTCGCCCTTGCACGCGTTCAGCGCCTGGGACAGTCCTTCCTCCTGTTTCACCATCCCGCCCAGTTCGTCCATCCGTCCCATCAGCGCCTGGCGCTTCTCGACGCTTTCCGCCCTGGCCCGTTCGAGCTGCTGGCTCCACACCTGGAGCTCTCCGCCGATCTCCTCCAGCCGCTGTGCCAGCGTCACCTTCTGCTGCTCATACTTCCCTCTCAGTTCCGCCTGTTCGCTGGCCCGCGTCAGTTCGAACCGGACCGCATCCTCCCCGCTCGACACACGTGCCCGAAGCTCGCCCAGTTGGCGCTGCATCTCTTCCAAACTGCTGTCCAGCGCGCTCACCGCACCCTCGACCTCCGCCTGTTCCGCGTCCAGCTGGCTCATCCGCGTTTCCATCGCAACGCGCTGCTGCACGATTTCCGCCTCGCGCTGCTTCCACTCATCAAGCTGCCCGTGTATCTTGTGGAAATCGTTCAGCGAATATGACACCCTCAGCCGCCTGAACTCGTCCGAATACTCCCGGTATCGTCTCGCCTTCGCCGCCTGGTACTTCACCGATCGCAGCTGCTTCGCCACCTCCTCGATGATGTCGTTGGCCCTCAGCAGGTTCGCCTGGGTGCGTTCCAGCTTTGCCGTCGCCTCGCGTCGTCTGACCTTGTACTTGCTCACCCCGGCCGCTTCCTCGAACACCGCCCGACGTTCCTGCGCCGTCGCCTGCAGGATCTGGTCGATCCGCCCCTGCTCGATGACCGAGTAGCACTCCACCCCCACCCCCGTGTCCAGAAACATCGTCTTGATGTCCTTCAGTCGGCACGCCTTCTTGTTGATGAAATATTCGCTCTGACCGTTCAGGTAGATCCGCCGCGTGATGCTCACCTCTTCCGTCCCGGCCGAAAGCATCCCATCCGAGTTGTTGAACGTCAGCGTCGCCTCGGCCGCGTTCATCCAGAAGTCGCGATCGGTATCCTTCGACACCTGAT
>CAZVTD010000064.1:0-12332 GCA_964629945.1 uncultured Planctomycetota bacterium
CTGAAACGGTCCCCGCGAACACGAAGAACGCCCCAAGACGGACCTGGCCCCTGGTCCCGCCTCAACTGAAAATCGAATCGGATCGACTCCTCCTGAACCCGACGCGAGTGGGCGACCTGGTGGTGGTGTTCTCCAGCGACAACGTGGACACGATGAAGCTCTACGAGGACATGAACCGTCGAGCGGGCCAGGGCGGCATAGCGAACATGCAGATCATGACCGCAGAACGGTTCACCACGTCGGCGTACGGGACGGACGGACAGGTGAAGTGGGAAGTGAAGGGGTTGATGACGCCGACGGTGAAGCCCGTCCTGGACGGAGGGACGATGTACGGGGTCCGTGATGGCGCCCTGGTGTCGGTGGATGCGAGCGCGGGCACAGTGAAATGGGAATCGAAGGTGAAACCCCTCACGCTTCCCGAGCGGAAACAGGGCATTCAGTTTACCCTGGTCCGTCCGTGGTGGCGAACGTGGGAGGTTCGGACCCTGGGAGCCTACGTGCTGGCCTGGGACCCGGACGGCGCGGAACTGCACACCTTCAAGAAAGCGGACGGTTCCTACGTGGGTGTGGCCCGGTATCAGCGTCTCGGGGGTCTCCAGGAACGCATGTTCCTGGAGTCCAAGGGAAAGCTGTACTACCAGGAACGCGGACAGGGAACCCTGAAGGAACTGACGGAGGCAGACCTGGCGGACCCCGGGAAACTCCAGAGTCGTCTGCGACTTGGGGCGAACAATGAATGCATGCTCGAAGACGGCACGGTCTACGAACTGAGACGTCGAATGTCCGGGATGAAAGCCTCGGCCGGAGCCAAGCTGTTCTACGGTGTGGCCGTGGACGCCGGCACCGGAGCGTTGTCCTGGACGCAGATGATGATGAACGAGTGTCCGCCGGTGATCACCCAGGGGAAGATGTTCCGCCTGAAGCCGGCGGAAGCCGGAAAGATCTCGTCCGTCGTGGAAGCCATCGATCCGAAAGCACGTGAGACGAAGACGATCAACCTGACAAGCCTGGGACTGGACGACGTGACCCCGACGGGTCGGCTGCTCAAGGGAAAGGCCATCCTCCTCGGAGGACAGGTGGCACTCAGTGTTCCGGAGTACCAGGTCATGTGGGTCAACACGAAGCTCCCGACCTCGGAAAGACCCGTGGAGATGGCGGACAACCTGATCCTCCTCGGCTCACTCCTGGTGCAGGAGGACAGCGGGGCGATCCTCGGAGAGATGGAAGCCGGGGAGACCTTCGACTGGAACGGAGGATCGGTGGCCGTGGAGCAGGGGGAAGTCCTCTGCTGCAGTTCGCAGATCAGCGTGAAGGGACTGGCCGCGGAAGCCAAGAGCGTGTTGGTGACGTTCAAGCCGGAGGTGAGCCAGCTTGCCGCTCTGAAGGACATGCGGACAGCGACGACAAAGCGTGAACCGATGAGTCCGGAGAAGATCGAAGAGGCCGTGTGGGCAAGTCGGGTCGTTCCGGAAACGGGACCGAACCGCTGGGAATTGCACGAGCTGCTGGCGCGGTGGCGGTTCCAGGCGTCATCGGAGCCGAAGGACGCCATCGATTACCTTGTGGAGCGTGCCGGCCAGCAGGCCAGAACGATCGACGGACGGTTCGAGCTGCTGAAGCTGACGCATCCCTATGCCTCGCTGGCGGGGACGATGGGAACTTACGTGGAGACCCTGGAGGCCCTGGAGAAGGAGTATCCGAAGAGCGCCATCTCGGATGACCTGAAGAAGGAACTGACCGGCGCGAAGGAAGAAATCGCCCAACGGGAAAAGGCGGTCAAGCTTATCGAGGAACTCCGGGCGGCCAAGGACGACGGGACCAGGACGTATGGAAGCGCCCGGGGCACCTCCAGCATGATCGGAAGCACGGGCTCCGGGGTGAAGCCGGCGCCGATACTCAAGCAGAAGTGGTCCAAGCGGATGGGCAGCAACGGAAGCGTGGATTCCCTGATCATGCCGGTGGGTGACATGGTCGTGGTCCTGGTGGACATGCCCGGGACGCTGAGGGTCCTGAAGGCCGAGAACGGGGACCCCGTCTGGGACGCGGGAAAGTCCCTGGGCGTCGCATGTTACCGGGGAATCGTGTACGTCCTGGGAGACGCCCTGGAGGCACGGGATCTGACCAGCGGGACGGTGCTCTGGCAGGCGGTTCCCCCTTCAGAGGTCGACCGACGCTGCTGCGCGGTGGCGGCCGGCATGGACCTGTGCGTCATCTCCACCGGAGACGTGGTCGCCGCTTACGAGTGGGACACGGGCAAAAGGATCTGGAAGCAGGACCTGACAGACTGCGATCGTCTGGAGATGCACGCCGGCTACGTGGCGGCCGGAAGCCGTGGTGAGCAGCGCATGACCCTGCTGCAGAAAACGGACGGCAAGCCGGTCTGGACACGCGACGCGGCGGCCTATGCACTCTACGACGGATTCCTGTATACATTGAAGCATGGCAGACGTGCAGAGGACGTCGCAGAGGTGAAGCTTGAACGTTGGGGACTCCTGTCCACGAGGATGGACGGATCGGCGACGCTGTCCGTTCCACTCAAGGGGAGCCTGCGACGGATGCCCAGCCCGCTCGTCAGTGAGGGAATGCTCCTGGTGACCTACGGTCCGGTGCTGATCTCGCTGACACTGGACGGAAAGGAGAACTGGCGGAGTGACCTGGGACAGAATGCCCTGACGGACATGACCGCGTCACCGACCACCCTCTACGTCGGTCTGGAGAACTCGGACCTGTGCGGCTATGACCTGGGACAGAGCGGGGGACCCGAAGTGATGAAGCTGCCGTTGACGGGCGGATCGCCGACGGCGATGAGCAAGGGCGTCATGTATGCCCTGAAGCGCGGGGAACTGCTGGCTCTGGAAGGCGAAGCTTCCGATTATTCGGAGGCGTATCTGAAGAAGCTGGAGAACCCGGCGCAGCATGACGTGAAGGTCGCCACGGAACCCGTGGGGACGATCGCCGGGGCCAGCCGGGTGACGGTGGGACGTGGCGAATTCGCCCGGAACGAGAACTTCCAGAGCGTGGGAGCCCTGGCGGGCGCCCTGGGGACCGATCTGACATCGGCTGCGTTCGAGGTGCTCCTGGACAGCGCCGGTTATGACGTGCTGAAAGGACCCGCGGAAAAATACTTCACGTCGCAGCCGCGCACTCGCGAGGAATGGGCAGCGATGGACCGCACGAAGCAGCCCCTCGGATCCGAAGAGGGGGGAGCACTGGCCGATGAACTGGTCCAGCGCGGGATCTCTGAAGCGGTGGGTATGTTGGTGGAAGGCGTCGCGGGACGCTTCCAAGCTTCACCGGCGTCCGTCGCCGAAGCACTGCGATATGGTGATCCGAACGTCTACGGCGCGGCATTGCTCGCCCTGTGTCGACAATCCACCAAAGAGGCGGACTGGCGACTGGGAGTCGAGGCCATCAAGCTGTTCGGCTACTGGCAGTATCAACCGGCCATCGGCTTCCTGGCCGAGGAGATCGAGAACGACCAGGTGAGCATGCCCGTGAGACTGGAATGCGTGAACGCCCTGGGTCGGTTCGAGGACGGACGAACCACCACGCAGCTCTCCAAGGTGATGGGCTCGAAAGACCTGGACTTCAAACTGGTCAAGGCCGCCGCCGAAATGCTGGCAAACGGCGGGGACCAGGGCGTGCGTTCCCTGGGATACGTGCTCAACAATTCCGCCGCAAGTCTGGAAGCACGCAAACTGGCCGCCGATTCCCTCGGAAAGGCCGCCAGCCCCCAGGCCCTCCAGACACTCCAGAAGATGGTCACCAATTCCAGCCTGCCCGAGGAGTTGCGCGCGCAATGCGTCTATGCCCTGGGGGTCAGCGGTCAGGAGGCGGCGGTCGATATGATCACGAAGTTCATGAAGGTCACCAGTCTGCCCGGACAGGTGCAGAACGCCTGTCTGCACGGCTTGGCGGCAACCAAGCGACGTGACGTGGTGCCCCTGCTGATCGACGCCATCGGTGGTGCGGCGGACAACCGTCAGTTCCAGCGTGATAGTGTGTCGCAACTGCTCCGGGGGTTGACCGGCATGGACTTTGGTCCGGCCAAGGACAAGTGGCGTCAGTGGTATGAACTTCAGAAGGATAAGCCCTGGCGGTCGGGTCTGTGAGCTTCGGACGGGCATTCCACGAGTCTCCCCGTGGTTTTGCTTGACAAACGGGGGAGCTTCTGTCAAGATACGTCGACAATCAGGCCCCCTTAGCTCAGCCCGGTAGAGCAACTGACTCTTAATCAGTGGGCCGAAGGTTCGAATCCTTCAGGGGGCACCAGAATATCCGGCGCAACCCGCCTGAAATGACAAGCGGAGGCATCGTCCTCCGCTTCGTCCTGTACGGCCCTCCCCTGCCCGATCAGCCGAACCGTCCCGTGATGTAATCCTCGGTCTGCTTTTCCGACGGATTGGTGAACAGTTCCTGGGTAGGCCCGAACTCGATCAGACGTCCCTCATAGAGAAATGCCGTGTAGTCCGACACCCGCGCGGCCTGCTGCATGTTATGGGTCACGATGAGAATGGTGTATTCCCCACGTAGCTGCCCGATCAGGTCCTCGATCTTCGCCGTCGCCCGGGGGTCGAGCGCCGACGTGGGCTCATCCATCAGCAGAACCTCCGGCTCCACCGCCAACGCCCGTGCGATGCACAGACGCTGCTGCTGCCCGCCGGAAAGCCCCAGCGCGTTATGCGAAAGCCGGTCCTTGACCTCGTCCCAGAGAGCGGCGTGGCGCAGGCTCTGTTCGACCACCTCGTTCAGCCGGGCCCTGTCGCGTATTCCGTGAATGCGCGGACCATACGCGATATTATTGAACACGGTCTTGGGGAACGGATTCGGCTTCTGAAACACCATCCCCACGCGCTGCCGGAGCGCGACCACGTCCACCTGAGAGCCATAGACCTCTTCCCCGTCGAGCGTCAGCGAGCCGGAAACGTGACTGCCCGGAATGAGATCATTCATCCGGTTGATCGCGCGCAGAAACGTGGACTTGCCGCACCCGCTGGGACCGATGATCGCGGTGACCAGCCCCGGAGGCACATCGAGACTCACGTCGATGACCGCCTGGTGCGAACCGTAGAAGATCGAAAACTTCTCGGCACGGAGACACGCCGCGTTGCCGCTGACGTCGGGCGTCCCGCGCTCCTCGAACGTCACCCCTTTGACCAGATCGTAGCCTGCTGTCATTAGCCTCTTGCCTTTCGAGCGATTCGTGCACGCAGAAGAATCGCGGTCAGGTTCAGCGCCAGAACGATGAGGATCAGCACCGTCACCATGCCATACTGGACGTGACGGATCTGCTCGATGGCCTCGTGCTCCTGGACCAGGTTGTAGATATTCCACGGCAGAGCCGGTGTCGGCTGTGAGAACGTCTGCCACAGCGAGATCGGCTTCCCCAGGCTGACCGCCGCCGTAAAGATGATCGGGGCGGTCTCGCCCGCCGCCCGTCCCATCGAAATCACGATCCCCGTCAGAATCCCGGGCAGCGCCGCCGGAAGGACCACTTTGACGATAGCCGCCCACTTCGAGCAGCCCAGACTCAGCGCCGCTTCCCGGTACGTATTGGGCACGGCTCGGACGGCTTCCTCCGAAGCACGGATCACCGTGGGCAGCACCAGCACCGCAAGCGTCAGCGCCCCCGCAAGCACGCTCCGCGAAGACGAAACCTGGAGCGTGTTGATGAAGAACGCCAGTCCGAACAGACCGAAGACGATACTGGGAACCCCTGCCAGCGTGCTGATGCACGTCCTCAGCAGACTGATGAAGCGTCCGGACCCGGCATATTCCACCAGGTAGATGGCGGCGATCACTCCCATCGGAACCGCAAAAATCATCGCCCCAACGGTCAGGTAGAGCGTCCCCAGCATCTCCGGCCAGATCCCACCGAAAAAGTGCGAGTCGATCGATTCGTCCGTCAGAAAGCGCCAGTAGAACGTCCGCCGAGGCTGGAGCATCTCCTCCGCATGCCCCTCAAGATACGCAAAGATCGGTTCGAGCGCGGTCTCCCTGAACTCTTCCACGCGCGGGACCAGTTTTTTCACGCCCATCGCGTTCGCTTCAGGATAGACCCAGGTCTCCACCATCAGGATTTCCCGGAGCTTCACCTGGGCCTGGTCCCATCGCGTGCTCCCGTATCGCATCGAAGGCAGGGGCAGTTCCTCCACCTTCTCGTCGGGATACGGCCCCAGCAGATCGCGCACCAGTTTTCGCAGTTCCTTGTACGATTCGCGCAATTCCCCACGACGCGGCCCCGCCACCCTTTTCAACTCGGTCTCGAACCGTCCCATCATCTCATACACAGGCTGTCGAGCCAGGCGCGTCTCTTCGGTCTCCCGCTCCACGTCCTCGCGGTCGCCGTGCTTGAACTCCGGCTCGTACAACATCATCTTCCGGAACTCGACTGTCCCCCGGAAGACAAAGGCACGCCAGCCCCCAATGAAAATCGGCAGAAGCAGAATCAGCAGCGACAGGGCCATCAGGATGATGGAGAAAATCCCCAGTCCCGTGAACGCCTTGTCGATGACCTTCCGTCTGTCCGATATCATGCGTCACTTTCCGAGTTTGCGTCTCGTCCGGCGCATCACCCACTCGCTGACCAGGTTGGCCGCAAAACAGAACGCCAGAAGCACCAGCGCCATCGCGAACAGAACATGATACCGCGCCGCACCGGTCACCTGGTCCGCCTCACCCATTTCCCCGGCGATGGTCGCCGTCAGGGTCCGCACCGGCTGAAGCAGGTTGAACCAGGGCTTCGGAATCTGGGTGGCGTTCCCCGCCGCCATCAACACCACCATCGTCTCCCCCACGGCACGCATGACTCCGAGGATGACCGCGGCGCAGATCCCGCTGGCAGCCGCCGGAATGACCACCCGCGTGATCGTCTCAGCGCGTGTGGCCCCGAGGGCGTAGGCCCCCTCGCGCAACTCACGTCCCGCCGCCTGCAAAGCGTCCTCGGACACGCTGACGATCGTCGGAATGGCCATGATTCCCAGGATGATCGACACGTTCAGGGCGTTCCTGCCGCTGCTGATCTGGAGTCCCTGAAGAAACCCGCCCGATTGCCACAGGGCCGCCAGCCCCAGCAGCACGAACACCAGAAGTAAAGCGAAACGCCCAACGGTCCGACGACGCTCGGGGAACTTCCCGGCGATCATCTCGCTCACGATCACCGCCAGCATCAGCACCAGCGGCAGACCGATCACCCAGGCCCCGGCCGCCAGAAGCGTCCCCCCCTGTTCCTGAAGCAGAGGCGCAAAAATCACCAGCGCAAAAAAACCATATGCCACCGACGGAATGGCCGCCAGCATCTCGATCACCGGCTTGGCAATCTGCCTGACCGCGAAGGGAAGAACGTCACTGAGACAGACCGCCGCCGCGATCCCCATCGGGACCGCCACGATGATCGACCCGACGGTCACCAGGGCCGTTCCCACGATCATCGCCAGAACGCCGAACTCGGCAGGATCACTCGTCGGATACCAGCGCACGCTCGTGAAAAACTCCCTAAAACCCCGCTGCAGAAAAAACGGAATGGCGTCACGGGCAATCGAGTAGAAGATGAACAGGACCGCGAACAGGGAAGCCGACGTGACCAGCAGAAGGAATATCTGTCCGGCAAGAGAAGCCAGCCGCTTCAGGCGGCTGGCTCTCCTGCTCAGCAGCAGACTGCGTGCCGGGGCCAGGGCCCGGACCGATGAACCTGGCGATCGCTCACGACTCCCGCTCAGATCTGTCATGGAACTCGGACCCGTCGCATTCCGGACTCCCTCCTCAGTAGTTCGTCAGAGGGATGAACCCCTTGTCGAGGATGATCTCCTGACCCTTCGGGGTCAGGTGCATCGTCACCAGGTTGAACACGTGCGAACCCAATTTCGGGTAGCCGTTGGTATACATGAACAGCGGCCTCGCGATGGGATACACGCCCGACGCGATCGTCTCGCGCGTGGGGGCGATCCCGTCAACCACCACCGCCTTCACCGTCCGGTCCACGAACCCCAGCCCCAGATAACCGATCGCCGCCGGCGTCCCACGGACCGCCTCGCGCATCGAGCCCTGAGCCGTCACCCCTTCGGTGTCGGCCGCCATCTTCTCCTTCTTCATCACCAGCGTCTCGAAGCACTCGAACGTCCCGCTGTTGTTTTCCCGGCTGATCCTCACGATCTTCAGGTCCGGTCCGCCCACCTCTTTCCAGTTGTTGATCTCGCCGATGTAGATCTTCCGCACCTGTTCCACCGTCAACCCTTTCACCGGGTTGCTCGGGTGGACCACCACCACGATCCCGTCCATCGCGATCACGTGAGCACACGGGAAGATGTCCTTCTCGATCGCCGCCTTCACCTCTTCCTTCTTCATGTCCCGGGACATGTTGGCGACGTCGCACTTGCCATTCAGGAGGGCTTTCACACCGTTGCCGCTGCCGCCTTCCCCAACCACCACGTTCACCTCGGGATGCGTGGACATGTAGTAGCCAGCGAACGCCTTGGCGATGGGGCCAACGGTGGTCGAGCCCTCCATCACCACCTTTACTTCCTCCCCACGGACCGCTCCGGAACCGGCCAGGAGCACACCCGTCATCATCAACGCCGTTACGATGCTGATGGTTCTCATCTTCACTTCCTCCTCATCTCTAAGGTAAGACCGCTCTGTTAAGATTGTGTTGGCGCAGCGTTAAGAGCCCGTCAGAACTTCCGCAGTTCAAAAGTCGATCTGCGTGCGCACCATGAAGATGTTGGCCTCGCCCTCATCCTCGGGCATGCTGCGGACGTAGTTGAACATCACCCGCATGTTCGGGTTCAGCTGCCAGTTCAGCCCCAGCGTCACGTCGTCCACCTGTCCGCCCGCCAGGCTCCCGTCGTTCATGTCCACGCTCGAATAACGTGCGTTGACCTGCCAGCCGCCCCATGTCCCGTGCGACGGACTGAAGTTCTGCTTCGGACTCACCCGCCCGAACGCGCCCTCCTCACGGTCGTACTTCTTGTGCTCTCCGGTCAGCCAGTACCCGCCCTGGATGTACCATCCGGACATGTCGCCGGCGTCGGTCGACGCCCCCAGCGCTTCAGCCTGAACGTCAAACGGTCCCAGGACCAGCGCCGCTTCCAGCCCGTAGAGGGTCACACTGTCGGTCATGAAATCATGGGTGTCCGCAAACCGGGGCGCCCCGTGCCATTCCGGACGCGTGCGGAAGCGCGCCGTGTCATCCGGAACCTCACGATAGCTGACACTGGCGCCCAGGTGCAGAAGCTTGTCACCCTTCTCGGTGATATAGGGCGTCCCCGTCAGACGCGCCGTCACCGCACCACCGTCGTCCGCCAAGGACGTCCCGAACTCGTCGGCGTCACGGAAAACACCCACCGCCCACGTCATCCGATCGTTCAGCGCCGTGTCGTAAACCATAACCCCGAGGTTCCGCTCGGGCGTGAACGCCTCGATCGGCATCGCACGCTCGATGAACGTGATGTACTTGCTGCTGGTGATCTGATCCAATCCCATCGGCTCTTTCTGGTGACCCACGCGGATGTGTCCGAACACCGGAACATGCTTATAGCCCAGGTAGACGTCCTTCAGCGCCGCTTCCCCACCGGCGAAGTCCAGCTGGATCTTGAAGAACGCGTCCTCGTAGATGTCGCCCCCGATCTCCAGACGCAGTCGGCGAACCTCGGCCAGGTTGTCCACGTCATCATACGCCGCCTTGTTCTCGTCGTCCTGGTCGATGATCCCGAAGTCGTACATCAACCGTCCACCCAGGGCCAGCTTGAAGTTCCCGTCGGCGGTCTGAAACTTCAGCCCTTTGTCCCAGCGCCACGAAAACACGTTGGCGCCCGAACCGGACTTCCCCGCCTTCAGTTCGGCCACCTCTTTCTCCAGTTGTTCGACCCGCGAGCCCATCCGCAGTGCCTGCTGAGACTCATACGTTTCGTCACCCCCGAAACACAGCCCCACGTTCAGAAGACTCACCACCAGTCCCATGCCCGTCAGGTACAGCAAGTTCCTCCTCATGCCCGTCCTCCCTTGCCCAAGTGAATGATTGACGAACGACCCGGTGCATCCACCCGCATTGTGGGAGGAAGCGGTTAGCCGGAAATGAGGCGTGTGTTAGAAGAAGATGAATTCAGCCCGAACAGCTACTGCAGAGGGATATGAATGGTAAACGTGCTGCCTTTGCCGGGGGTGCTTTCCACGCGGACGGACCCCCGATGCGCCTGTGCGATGTGCTTGACGATCGAAAGCCCCAGTCCCGTGCCGCCCAGTTTGCGCGAACGGGCCTTGTCCACACGGTAAAAACGCTCGAAAATCCGGGACAGGTGCTCGGCACTGATCCCACAGCCCGTGTCCCGAACCGAAATCCGGACCTCGTCCCCCGCACGCGTCGCTTCCAGCGTCACCTCCGAACCCGCCGAGGAATACTTGATCGCGTTGTCAAGCAGGTTCACCACCGCCTGCTCCATCAGTTGCGGGTTCATGTCCAGAACCAGATCTTCCGGACACGTCATGCTCAGTCTCACGTTGGCGCGTCCCGCTTTGCCCTCACAATCGTTCACCGCCGCCGCCAGCACGCCACGGAGCTTCGCAGGCTGCAATTGCACTTCATGACGTTCGGACTCCCGCTCGATGCGCGACAGCGCCAGAAGGTCATCGATCAGCGCGTCCAGACGGTCGGCGTGCCTCCCAAGAATCTCAAGAAACTCGTTCGCCTTGACCCGGTCCTCGATCCCTCCCTCGCGAAGCGTCTCGATGAACCCCTTGATCGACGTGACCGGCGTCTTCAGCTCGTGCGACACGTTCGCCACGAAATCACGTCTCATGTTCTCCAGACGGTTGACGTGCGTGATGTCGTTCAGGACGATCAGCACACCCATCGTCGTCCCGCCCGCCTCGCGCAGAACCGATCCCCGGACGTCCAGAACCCGGTCTTCCCCGTCCGGCAGGTTGATCTTCTGCTCACCCGGCTCCCCACTGGACAGCACGTCGGCGAAGAACCGCTGGATCCCCGCACTCCGGATCACTTCCTCCAGCGCCCGGCCCTTCGCACGTGCGGGGTCCGCCTTCAGCATGCGACCCGCCGAACGGTTCATCGTGATGATCCGACCAAGGTCATCCACCGCCAGCACACCCTCGACCATCGACGCCAGCACCGCTTCCTGCTCGGTCTTCTGCCGCATGAGCGTGCACAGCTTCTCGTCCAGTTCGGTCGCCATACGGTTCAGCGATTCGGCCAGCTCCGCCGTCTCGCTCGTGCCCGGAACGAATACCTTGTGCGAAAAATCTTCATCCGCAAATCGACGGGCTCCCTGGACCATCTGTTCGAGCGGACGCGTCACGCGTCTCACCACCAGCATCGCCAGAACCGCCGCCACCGCCGCCACCACCAGTCCCGCCAGACCGATGTGCACATACAGATTCCGAAGAACCAGGTGGAGCGACTCCATCGCCCGCGCCGTCCGGACCACACCCACCGTCTGACCGTCCACCACCACGCGAACCGCCACATACTTCATGTCCACTCTCAGCGTGGGACTCGGCTTGGTCTCGAAACCCACCCCACGCTCCAGCGCCTGACGGATCTCCACCCGATTGGCGTGGTTCTCCATCGTGACCGGGTCGTGCTCGGAATCCGCCAGAACCTTCCCGG
Source organism: uncultured Planctomycetota bacterium (assembly GCA_964629945.1). Lineage (GTDB taxonomy): Bacteria > Planctomycetota > DG-23 > DATKVD01 > CAZVTD01 > CAZVTD01. Next base: position 11,621 of record CAZVTD010000064.1, read on the forward strand.
AAACGTCCATCACCGTAACACGCGCCTGCGCTTCTTCGGCACGGGCCTTGACGATCTTCTGAAGGTTCGAAACCTTCGACAGGTCCTGCACCGCCGGAATGTCCGCACGGATCATCTGGGCCGCACTCAGCAGTTCCTGCTGGGTCCGCTCATGGAAAAACTTCCACATCAGCGTCGCCGAATACCCCGCCACACCGGCCACGCAGAGCAGAATCACCACAAGATAACTGAGAAAAAGCTCCCAGAAAAGACTCCGTCTCGCCATGACTCACCTGTCCCGAAGGTCTCTGAACCGATATCCCACGCCCCGGACCGTCTCCACGTAATCGGCACACGAACCCAGTTTCCGTCGAAGCGAAACCACGTGCACATCCACCGAACGGTCCGTCACCGCCGCAAACTCCCCTCGGGCCGCGTTCACAATCTGACCCCGCGTGAAAACCCACCCCGGACGACGCGCCAGAAGGTGCAGTATCCCGAACTCCGTATACGTCATCTCCACAGGCTTCCCCTTCGCCAGAACCTCACGACGTCCCGGGTGAATCGTCAGATCCCCCACCACCAGCGTCGAATCGGCATCCGGCGGCGGCTGCGTCCGACGACGCATCACCGTCCGGATGCGTGCCAGCAACACCTTCGGACTGAAAGGCTTCGTAATATAGTCATCCGCCCCCAGTTCCAGACCCGTCACAATGTCCGACTCCTCACCCTT
>CAZVTD010000065.1:0-12094 GCA_964629945.1 uncultured Planctomycetota bacterium
GCGTATGGGAACGCGGCTGCGGCGAAACTTTAGCTTGCGGCACTGGAGCCTGCGGGGATCCGGGCGATCGGGGTGATCGGGAAAGACCTCTTCGGACATGAACTGGTCCGGCAACTCGAAGGACTGAAGGTGGACGTGCGGGGATTGGTGGTGCAGAAGGAACACTTCGACACGGTGACGTTCGGGAAACGGTACGTGAAGGGCATCGAGGAGCCGAGGATCGACTTCGGGTTCCTGAACCAGCGCAGCCGAGAGAGCGACGAGGCGGCGCTTGCGAGCCTGCGCGAGGCGCTGGGCTGGGCGGATGCGGTGATCGTGAACCAGCAGGTTCCCGGCAGTCTTCCGAACGAGGCATTCATCGAGGGGGTGAACCGACTGGCGGAGGAGTTCGGGGAGAAGATCATCCTGCTGGACTCGCGCCACTACGGGGGGAAGTTCCGGAAGATGATCCGCCGGACCAACGCGCGGGAAGCGGCACGACTGCTGGGGTTCGACCCGGGCCGAGTGGACGTGGTGGGGATCGAGGAGGTGAAGGGGTACGCGCAGGCACTGTTCGCACAATCAGGCAGGCCGGTGTTCGTGACGCGGGGCGAGTGGGGCTGCGTGGTGTGCGATGAGGAAGGCGTCCACGAGGTCATGGGGGTTCAGGTTCTGGGCCGGGTGGACGCGGTGGGTGCAGGAGACACGATGCTGAGCGGTCTGGCATGCGCGTTGGCGGCGGGGGTGGGTCCGGCCGAGGCGGCAGAGTTTGGGACGCTGGCGGCCACCGTGACGGTGCAGAAGATCTTCCAGACGGGAACAGCCAGCGGGGAGGAGATCCTTCGGGTGGCTGCGGACGTGGACTATATCTATCGCCCGGACCTGGCCATGGACCGGAGGAAGGCACGCCAACTCGAAGGGAGCGAGATCGAGGTCTGCTGCGCGATGGAGGAGATCCCGCGGGGACGTGTGAGACACGTGGTGTTCGACCACGACGGGACGATCAGCACGCTGAGACACGGGTGGGAAGTGCTGATGAAGCCGATGATGGTGGAGGCGATCGCGGGGGATCAGCTGAGCCAACTCGACGAGGCGGTTCGACGGATGATCGAGGAACGGGTGGCGGACTACATCGACCGCTCGACGGGAGTGCAGACGATCACCCAGATGGAGGCGCTGGTGGAGATGGTGAGGGAGTTCGGACTGGTGCCGACGGAGGGCATTCTGACGGCGCAGGCCTACAAGGCGATCTACAACGAGATGATCCGGAAACTGGCACACAGCCGACTGGCCGAAGTGAGCCGGGGGGAAAAGCGGGCGGAGGATTTCATGGTTCGTGGAGCGGCGGCGTTCCTGGAGGCGCTGAAGGCACGCGGGGTGAGGCTGTACCTGGCCAGCGGGACGGACGAGGATGACACGAAGGCGGAGGCAGAGGCGCTGGGATACGCGGAGCGCTTCGACGGGGGCATCTATGGGGCGGTGGGCGACGTGCGGAAGTTTTCGAAGAAGCTGCTGGTGGATCGCATCCTGCGGGAGCACGGACTGGACGGGGCGGAACTGGCGGTGTTCGGCGACGGTCCGGTGGAGGTTCGGGAGGTGTGCAAACGCGGGGGACTGGCGGTGGGGATCGCCAGCAACGAGACGACGCCGGGAGCCCTGGACGACACGAAGCGGGCAAGACTGGTGAGGGCGGGGGCGCATTTCGTGGCGAAGGACTTCGAGGAAAACGAGCGGATCCTGGGACTGCTGTTCGGCGTGTGAAAGGGAAAGTTCGGATGAACATCGACAGGAAAGCGGTGGAGCGGTGCCTGGAGGAGTCGCGGGAACACCTGGAAAAGGAACTGCTGCCCTTCTGGCTGGAACGGGCGGCGGACCGGGAGTATGGCGGGTTCCTGACGCATTTCGACAAGGACGGGAAGCTGGAAACGGAGAAAGTGGAGAAGACGCTGATCGCGCAGACGCGGACGATCTCCACGATGTCGGCGGCACACCGGGCAGGGTACGGGGGCGGGCAATGCGCGGAACTGGCGGAGTGGGGGTTCAGGTTCCTGATGGAGAAGATGCACGACGATGAGCACGGGGGGTTCTACTGGATCGTGGACCGCGCGGGGAAGGTGACGGTGGACAAGAAGATCGTGTACGGGCTGAGCTTCGCCATCTACGCGCTGAGCGAATATACGCTGGCGACGGGGGACGCGCGGGGACTGGCGGCGGCGGAGGAGACGTTCGACCTGCTCCAGAAGTATGCCGTGGATAGCCGGTGGGGCGGGTATTTCGAGATGTTCGCGCGGGACTGGGAATTGGCCGGTCCGGGCAGCGCGGGGGGCGACCGGAAGACGCTGGACTGTCACATGCACCTGATGGAGGCGTTCACGACGCTGCTGGAGGCGTCCGGCAAGGACGTGCATCGGAGGAAGCTGAGCGAGGACATCGGCCTGCTGACGGAGACGATGTTCGACGGGCGGTACGGGACGGGGATTCCGCAGTTCACGCCGACGTGGACGGTGGTGGAGCCGATCAAGTTCGACGTGGTGTGGGGGTGGGACCGGTTCCCGGAAGGCGGAAAGCGGGCGAAGCCGAAGGACAACACGAGCTACGGGCACAACGTGGAGTTTGCATGGCTGCTGCTCCACGCGCTGAGGGTCCTGGGGACGGGGACGGAAGCGCACGGGGAATTGATCCGGAAGGCGATGGACCACGCCGTCGAAAACGGGGTGGACTGGGAACTCGGCGGGGTGTACGTGGAGGGACCGGCGAGCGGGGGGGTGTATGACCGGGCAAAGGAGTTCTGGCAGCAGGCGGAGATGATGTTGGGGATGCTGGACGGGGTGCTGCTGTTCGGGGACGAGAAGTATTGGAAAGCGTATGTGAACGTCCACCGGTTCGTGATGGACAAGATGGTGAACCACGGGGTGGGAGAATGGTGGCCGCTGATGACGCGCGAGGGGGAGTTGATCTGGACGCACATGAGTCACTCGTGGAAGGTAAATTACCACACGGTGCGGGCGATGGTGCAGTCCATCGAGCGGCTGAAGAAGGTGCTGGGACGAGTGAGGAACTGAGCCAGGCAGGGAGCATGAAAGGACTATCCGTGGGGCGACGAGGGAAGCCGCGTTTCGAGAGTCAACGACCGGAGCCGGAGAAGCGGTGCTTTGTGAGCCGGGCCGTGGAAGAGACGATTGCGGAAGTGACGGAGGGGATTGCGGACGCGGAGCTGGCGTGGCTATTTGCGAACTGCTTTCCGAACACGCTGGACACGACGGTGGAGACGGGGACGCGAAAGGGCCGGCCCGATACGTTCGTGATCACCGGGGACATCGACGCGATGTGGCTGCGGGATTCGACGGCGCAGGTGTGGCCCTACGTGAGTCTTGCGGGTCAGGACGAGGACCTGGCGCGGCTGATTGCAGGGGTGGTGAACCGTCAGACGGCGTGCATCCTGATCGACCCCTACGCGAACGCGTTCAACAAGGAACCCCGGGAGAGCCGTTGGGCCAGCGACCTGACGGAGATGAAGCCCGAGCTTCACGAGCGGAAGTGGGAGCTGGATTCGCTGTGTTACGCGGTGAGGCTGGGGTACGGGTATTGGAAGGCAACGGGGGACACAGGGTGCTTCGACGGGCAGTGGGCGGAGGCGATGGGAAAGGTGGTGGAGACCCTGAGGACGGAGCAGTGTCTGAAGGGGCCAAGTCCGTACCGGTTCCAGCGGACGACGACGAATGCGCTGGACACGCTGGCGAACCGGGGGTATGGGAATCCGGGGAAGCCCTGCGGGTTGATCCGGTCGGCGTTCCGTCCGTCGGATGACGCGTGCATCTTTCCGTATCTGGTGCCGAGCAACATGTTCGCAGTGGCGGCGCTGAGGCAGTTGGCGGAGATGTGCGAAGCGGTGGGAGGACTGGAGGAACTGGCCGGACGGTGCGTGGAAACGGCGAAGGGTGTGGAGGAGGCGGTGCAGGAGCATTGCATCGTGGAGCGGGAGGGGCACGGGCGGGTGTATGCGTACGAAGTGGACGGGTATGGAAGCCGACTGCTGATGGACGACGCGAATGCGCCGAGCCTGCTTTCGCTGCCGTATTTCGGCGGCTGCGCGTTGAGCGACGAGACGTATCAGAACACGAGACGGCTGGTGTTGAGCCGTGAGAACCCGTATTCCTTCGAAGGGAGCGCGGGACGGGGGATCGGGAGCTACCACTCGGGCGTGGACCGGATCTGGACGCTGAGCATCAGCATGCGGGCGCTGACCAGTCAGGATGAGGGAGAAGTGCGGGAGTGTCTGGGTATCCTGAGGGGGTCGCACGCGGGGACGGGCTTCATGCACGAATCGTTCCACAAGGAGAGGCCCGAGGAGTTCTCGCGGCCCTGGTTTGCGTGGGCCAACACGCTGTTCGGGGAGATGGTGCTGAGGGTGTTCAGGGAGATGCCCGAGGTGCTGAGCACGTCGTGGTGAGGCGGGGGATCACGGGGTTGGGTTTCGGCGGCGGCGTCGTGCGCGGCACCACTTGATGCCGAAGAAGAGGATGACGGCCGCGACGAGGACCCCGGTGGCACCCAGAAGGATGAAGTGCACGTGCTCGGAGGCCTGAAGCCACCGGCGTCCGAGGAAATAACCCAGCGAGAGATAGGTGCAGGTCCAGAGGAAGCCCCCGGCATAGGCGGAGAGGGCGAAGTGCGTGTATTGGAGTCCGGTGCTTCCGGCGACGATGGGGGTCCCGTGTCGAAGTCCCGGCATGAAGTATCCGAAGACGAGGGCCCAACGTCCCTTGCGATCGAACCACTGGCGAATCCGTTCGGCTTTTTCCGGGGAGCCGTGGAATTTGACGAGGATGGCGTGTCCGAGGGTCCTTCCGACGAAGTAGCTGACGGTGACGCCACAGGAACTTCCGAACCAGGCGGCGATGAAGGCGGCCAGGGGATGCAGTTTTCCGGTGGAGATGAGGACGCCGACGTAGGACATGAGGACCTCGTCGGGCATGGGGATGCCGAGGATGCCGATCATGAGGAAGAAGAAGATAGCGATGTAGCCATGGGTGGCGACCAGGTTGATGACGAAATCTACCATTCCAATTCCCAAGTCAAAGACGAGCGTCGCGGGTTTTACAGAACCGGCTGAGAGTAATCGTTGACATAAAGATAGGTGACGGGCGAGCCGGCGTCGGCATAGACGGCGTGTCGGGTGTCGTAGGGGATCTCGGCGACCATATCTTTTTCGATGCGAATCTCGGACATTTTACCGTCCGGTGCGGTGAGGACAAGCTTTCCGGCGCCGGCGATGAAGAAGAAGACCTGCCGCCATTGGGTGTGGGGGTCGGAGAGACTGGCTCCGCCCGCGGGGACATCGACGATGCCGGAGCTGATGCGTCCGACGGCGCCTTTGGGGAGAACGTCGAAATGGACGCAGCGTGGACGGACTTCCTTGGCGGTTTCGCGGAATTTTTTGAGATGCACGACGGACTCCTTGAGCAAGGGTCAAAGGGTTTTGACGACGACGGCTTTGAGGAGTTTCCGGAAATTGGGGGCACTGATTTTTCCGGCGGTCTGTTCGAGTGCGTTGGCGGCACCGGCAGCTACCGCGGAGGCGAGGCAGCGTTCAGGGGAAAGGTTCCGGGAGCGGGCGAGGAGCCAACCGGCGAGGAAGGCATCACCTGCGCCGACGGAATTGACGGCGCATCCTCTGGGGAGACGGACGGAGGCGTTCCAGGCCCCGAGACGGTTGACCAGGAGCGCGCCTTGTGAGCCTCGGGTGACCAGGAGGGTTTCGATGCGCGGCAGGAGCGATTCGGCGGCATCCAGTGCCTGGGGGAGCGAACGCGTGGGCATCCCGGTGAGTTCGGCCAATTCCTCGTCGTTGGGCTTGATGAGACTGACGCCCGCCTGAAGGGCGGCACGCAATCCGGGCCCGGAACTGTCCACGCAGACGGTGGACGAGCCGGAGCCCGCAAGACGGAGGATGCTGACGAAATCCTTGTGTGAGAGACCCGGGGGCGTGCTGCCACTGAAGACGAAGGTGGTGCGTGGTCCGGCGAGTCGGGCGAGGGTTTTTCGGAGTTCGAGGCGAGAGGCGCGCGGGAGAGGGTCGCCCAGTTCGCGGAGATGGAGTTCGCCCGGCGAGGGTCTGGCCCAGAGGAGCGTGGTGTTCATGCGGGTGCGTATGGGGGCGGGGACGAGACGACAGCGGATGGAGCGTTCGGAGAGGTAGCGGCGATAGGCGGGGAGGTCGGCGAGTCCGACGACGCCCGTGGCGACGGAGGTGAGTCCGAGCGAGGCCAGCGAGACGGAGACGTTGACGCCCTTCCCGTCTGGGATGAGCCGCAGGAGTCGGGTCTGGAGGACCGGACTTCGCCGGAAGGTGTCGAGTCCGAGCGTGCGATCGACGGAAGCGTTGAGGGTGACGGTGACGATCACGGGATCCCTTTCGCCGATCAGTCGGCGCGTTCCATGTATTGCATGATGCGTTTCTGTGCGGTCTGTGCGAGGGCGGACTGCGGGTCGCGCTTTCGGAGCACGTCGAGTTCCCGGGCCGCGTCCTTGTATTGACCGAGCATGTCGGCCAGCACTTCGGCGGTCCGGAAGATGGTCTGTGCCTGTCGCTTGCGGTCATGGTCGAGCTGGACGGCGGCGGCCCGGAAGACGCGGACGGCTTCCTCGCAATCTCCGAGTTCACAGAGGGTTTCGGCAAGTTTGAGGCGGACGTCCACGTTGTCGGGATTGCGTGCGAGCTCGCGGCGATAGGCGCGTGCGGCTTTGCGGTATTGGCCCGAGGCGGCGTAATGGTCGGCCCGGACGTAGGAGGAGGTGGACGAGGCGTCGTCATTGGACGAGAGGATGGCACGGAGATAGGCGACGACGAGGAAGGCCAGGAAGGGGAGATAGCAGAAGGCCATGAGGATGAGGCGGGCATAGTGTCCGAACATGATGGAACGACCGACTTCGGCGCGGTAGCTGACATAAGCGGCCGCGAGGAAGAAGACGATGGCGAGGAGGAGGGAGAGCAGGTGTGCGTGCCAGGAGGCGCGGTAGAGGTCGGACCGCCAGATGGCCAGCACCAGGGCCAGGGCGAACGCGAGATTGAGGATGACCAGGGCGTAGAGCATCACGACTCCAGGAGTTTCGGGTCATTCATGTGGCGACGGGCAACGTCGCGGTCTACAAGTCCGCGCTTGAAGAGGATCTGGATGCAGCGGTCCATGGAGAGGACGCCCTCTTCAGCATGGGAGGCGAGGACGGAAGACAGTCCCTTGAGGTCGCCGGCGCGGAGCATACGGGCCTCTTCGATGCGGATGGGGAGGATTTCGGAGGCGAGGACCCTTCCGGGGGCGTCGGCGCGGGGAACGAGCCTCTGGGCCATGACGGCCCGGAGGGAAAGCGCCAGCGAGGCACGCAGGGCGTCGGTGTTGTCCTGGGAAGGCAGGAGGATCCGGAAGACGTCGAGGACGGAGGGGGCATCGAAACCGGCGAGCACGAGCCGGCCTCGGCCGGCGAGGTCGAGTGCGTCGGGGAGCATGCCGGGTTCGAGATGGGTGATCATCAGGACGTCGGGGTCCTGGACACAGGCGGCTTTGAGTGCGCCGGCGACGGCCATGGGGTCGGAGCCGACTTCGCGCTGGAAGAGGAAGGACTGCTGGGAGGGCAGGAGGACTTTGAGCCGGCGTTCGAGGGTGAGGACATGGGCGGCACGCTGGAGGTTGACGGCGTTGACGAGCGAGAGGAGCGTGGTGGAGCGTCCGTGGCCCGGTGCGGCGGCGACCAGGATGAGCCCGGAGCCGTCGTCGACGGCGATCTTCCGGAGTTCTTTGGGAAGGAGGAGCTTTTCGGGCGGGAGGACTTCGGTGGGCATGAGGCGGAAACTGACGGCCCAGGAGGTCCGCTCGGAGAAGACGGTGGTCCTGAAAACGATGCCGGGACTGAGATGCCACATGAACTCGACGTGACGATCACGATAGAGCCGGGAAAGTCCTTCGTTTCCGAGGAGTTCGCGGAGGTTGGCCTCCATGATTTCGGCGGTGAGGGGTTCGAGATGGGCGGGACGGAGTCCGTCGGGAAAACGGAACGTCGGCGGAAGGCCGACCTGAATGAGGACCTCGGTGGCACCATTGTCAACGGCAAAGGAAAGCAGTGGATGAACGTCCATCAGAGTTCTCCTTCCGAGCTGTCGTGCAGGTTCTGCTGCATGAACTGGCCGTCACGATATACGAGGAACCCGGGACGTCGGACCCAGGGCTCAAGGACAAAGAGTTCACAGGTTCGCGCGTCCTCATCGAAGACGCGGTGCTCCGGACGATGCGTGTGTCCACAAACGACGACATCGATCCCCGCAGAGCATACCTTGTGGAGTGCCTGTTCGTCAACGGCCAAGGTGTGAGCGGTTTTGGATCGGACGGAACGCTCGGACCATCGTCGGAGCCGGGCGGCAAGATACCGCGCCAGCGGCACGGGGCAGGCCAGGAACAGCCGGCGGAACAACGGGGAGACGAGAATCCGCCGGAGACGGAGGTGGCGACGGTCACGAGAGCAGAGGATGTCGCCATGGGAGAGATGGAGCGTTTTGTGATCGAGTTCGATGACACAGGAATCGAGGACGGAATCGAACCGCCGGGTGCGCTGGAGGTAGTCATAGAGAAGGAAGTCGCGGTTTCCGGCCACGAAGGTGACGGTGAGTCCGGCGCGGTGGAGTTCCTGGAGGGCATCGAGGACGGCGGCGAAGGGTCCCACCGAGGCGTCGGCATGACCGGTCCAGAGGTCGAAGAGGTCGCCCAGGATGAAGAGCCGGCGGGTGGTTCCCGGAAGGGAATGGAGGAAGCGGAGGAAGCGCTGGAGTTCGGGGGCATGGGCCTCGTCGGCACGAAGATGGACGTCGGCAATGAAGAGGGCGGAAGACGCGGTCACTTTCGACGGGGCTCCTTGAGCTTGGAAGGGGTGACGGCATCGGGCGGACCGAAGAGGTCGTCCAGGAGGGCCTTGACGGTCCCGGTGACGGGCGCGATGGGCTGCACTTCGAGCCTGGGATCGCGGACGGTCCCCTGGACCTTGCCGAGCATCCACTGCTTCTGGGCGGCGTTGACGACGGCGGCCACGATGGGGATGGACGGGACGGCGAGCCGGGAAATTCCCGTGAGGAAGGTGAGTGCCATGTCCCCGGAGGTGTCGATGTGTCCCGTGCCGTAGATGGAGACGGTGTTTCCGAGGAGGTCGATGCGCTTGATGTGGAAGCGTCGGCTGTAGAACTGGATGTCGGCGCGGGCGTCGGTAAAGGCGGTGCGGTCGAGCGTGGGGATGTTGAGGACGTTGAGGAGCGAGAGGATGACGGGAAGCTCCCAGAGCTTTCCTTCGGTGACGGCAAGGTCGGCGCGTCCGACGATGTCCTCGAGCGAGGGACGGGCGCCCTGGAGTTCGATTTTTCCGGAGAGCTTTCCGGCGACCTGTCCGGCACGCATCTTGAAGATATCGGTGCCGAGGCGTGCGAGGTCAAGGTCCTCCAGACGGAGCATGGCGGCGAAGCCCGTCCAGGAATCCTGTCGGATCTGGACCCGTCCGGAGATGCGTCCCCCGAAGAAGCCGGCCTGCAAGTCGTAGATCTCCCAGCGGTCGCGGGTCCTGTCGAAGCGCAGGGTGAGATCGGTGAAGGGAAGCTTTCCGAGCGTCAGGGTGGCCAGCGAGAGCCGGCCTTTGAGGTCATCGGAGTCCGGGGAGATGGCGCCGACGAGGTCGAAGACGCCTTCGACGTCGGTGAAGCGTCGGGGCTCGGGCGTGGGCGAGGGCTCGGCGGGGTCCGAGGGAGGATCGAACAGGAGGGAGGCTTCGCGCAGGCCGAGGGCGGCTTTATACCGGAGGCTCGACTGGCCGGCGTCGGTCCAGCTTCGGGCAATCGTCATGGCGACGTCGGCGCGGCCGGTCGGGTCGAGCCTGTGGAAGAGCGATCGGTAGCGTTCGGGGAGGAGCGGTGGAATCGTGTCGTCGAGAACGATGTTGTAGGCGTGGAAGCTGAGGTCGTATTCCGATTTCGGGCCGGGATGGTTGATCGTGCCGTCGAGGGTGACGCGTCCCCCGAAGGCCTTTCCGGACAGTCCGGAGAGTCGGAGCTGGTCGGGGAGGATTTCCAGCCGACCGGTGACCTGCTTGAGCGGAACGGGGAAGGCGCTGTAGTTGACTTCGTTGCCCAGGGCGGTGACGAGGATGCGCGACTGGATTTCCTTGTCGTGCGCGGCGTCGCGTTTGAGCTGATAGAGGATATCGACCTGTCCGGTGGGACTGAGGGCATCGAACGTCTTTCCGTAGGTTGGGGCAAGGGCGGAGCGCAGGGAGGTGTCCAGCGGGACATTGGTACCGGTGATGGTCACGTCAACAAGGTCCGGGGACTTGTCCTTAGCCAATCCCTTGAGGGAGCCGTTGAGTTCGACGAGGGCGCCGGAGTCGCTTTTTCCACGGAGCCGGGTGAAGGTGATCTGTCCGACGCCGGCGTCGGGACCGGTGGAAGGCTGGAAGAAATCGACCTGTCCGACGACGTTGTTGACGCGGTATGGGAAGGGTTCGCACTGCACGGAGACGTCGAGCGGACGGAACTGGAGGCGGTATTCGAGGGGGCCGACGGAGGGGTCGGAGCGGCGGATGGAGCACTGTGCGTCCACGAGGCCTCTGGGGTCGGGGTGGAGGAGGTCCCACATCCAGTGGAGACTTTCGGGAACGGCTTTGCGCAGGTCGTCGTCGAGAGGCAGGCGGTTGGCGGCAACGTTGATGTCGAGCAGGAGCGGCGTGCGGGGGTCGCCGAAGCCCGAGAGCTGGGCGTTGACCTTCATGCGGGTGTCTTTGTGATTTCCGGCGAGGTCTTTGATGAGGAGGGATTGAAGCGGCTCGGGAGACGCGGTGCGGCGGTAGAGGATCGAGCCGGCATCGGCCTGGAGCGCGTAGGGGAAATCGCGGCAGGTGAACAGGGCATCGATCTTGTTGAGGGAGAGTTCGATGTCGGTCAGTTCGACGTCGGGACGACGACGCGTGAGGGCCAGGGCGAAGTCGACCTTCCCGCGAGGCTGGAGATAGTCCCAGAGCAGACGGCTGGATTCGGGCAAGGCGGCATAGAGGTCGGGTTCCAGGGCGACGTCGCTGCCGCGGAAGGCGAGGTCGATGAGACCATAGGGGGAACCTGGGTCCACGGTCCCGGAAATGGTGAAGACGTTGCGGTCATGGACGGCGACCAGGGGATGCTCGGGGTCGATTCGGAGATGACCGTTGAGATAGGTTCCGGAGCCGGTGAGGGTGAGAGGATAAGGGAACGGGGCATAGGTGACGCAAACGGGCTCGGAGGCGGTTTTGGCATTTCGGGCGTCGATGGCGATATCGGTGTTTTTTCCGGGTCCGAGGTCGCGATGGATTCGCACGGCGACGTCCACAAGTCCGGACGGGCTGAACTGGTCATAAACGCGCTGACGCTCCGGAAGAAGCGCGCTGCGAAGCTTTTCGTCGAGGCGCAGGTTGTCGATGGTGGCGGCAAGTTCGATGCCGGCGTTCTGGTTGTAGCCTGTGACGTCGCCGGTCACGGAGAGGACGGCGGTGTCGGAGACCCCGGTGAGCCGTTCGACGTGGACCCCATCGGCGGTGAAGATGAGATGCCCCTGGACGTCGTGAAAGGTGTAGGGGAAATGGACGGAGGTGACGTCGGTCCCTTGAAGGTCGGCTTCGAGCCGGAACCAGAGGGGGTCCGGCGTGGTCCACTGGTAGGTGAGGTAGAGGTTGAGTTTGACGTCGCCGCCGACGGGGGGGCCGTAGGCACTGAGAATCTCGCGTCCGCGGGCCCCGAGGCGTTCGGTCAGGGCATTGTTGATGGGCAGGTGCGTGCTTTCGGCGGTGAGCTTGAGTTCGCCGGTGTCCACGTCGATGGAGGCGCCCCGGACCTGCCAACGTCCAAGGTCGGGGTCATCGACGGCGAGTTCAAGCGCAAGGGACCGCTGGCCTGGCTGGGGGGTGAGGGCGGCGAGGACGCCGAGAACCTGAACGTCGAAGGGTTGTCCCTGCTGGTCGAGGGTCTTCTCGTCGTGATAGGAGAGTCGGAGAGTGTTGACCCGGCCGGCGGGAAGGATGGAGCGCGTGGGGGGGGGGCGGGGGTGGGTCTGGCGGGGGGGGG
>CAZVTD010000066.1:0-3881 GCA_964629945.1 uncultured Planctomycetota bacterium
ACAGTCGGGGACGGCTTACTACATCACGCCACGATGAGACGACGGCAGAACAAGGACGCGGTCTGATGCAGACGATCGAATGGCTGGACATGCGGATGGAGGTGCCCGAGGACTGGGAGATCGTCCGGCATTCGGTGAGGCGTCGGCAGGGGCGTCTGGTGCTGGTGGACCGACGTCAGCAGCGCATGCAGGTGTCCTGGGTGGACGTGGCGAAGCGTCCGGACCTGGAACGGGTGATCTCGGACTACAAGGCCCGGGACAAGGCCGAAGACGCGAAGACGACCTTCCGGGGGATTTCCTGTCAGGGGAACTGGCGGGGGTTCCGACGGATCCGGGGTGAGACGGCACTGACACGCGTGGGATGGCACCATGAGAAGTCCGGACGATGGATCGAACTGTCGATCTTCTGGCCGACAGGGGTCGAGGAAGCGTTGGAGACGGGGATCCTGAAAGGGTTCGAGCCATCGGGATCGGAAGAGAAGACGACGCGGGTGCAGGCGTTCGGGATCGCGCTGGAGACGGACCAGGGATGGACTCTGTCGGAGGCCGAGGTGAAACCGGCGGCGGTGAAGCTGACGCTTCGACGCGGGGCGGAAGAGGCGACGGTGAGACGCCTGGGGATGGTGGAGAGCTGGTTCAAAGGGGACCTGGAGGGATTTCTGAAGCACGAGATGGGCGGGGAGGAGACGGACCTGAGGAAGGTGATCTGGAACGGTCATGAGGCCCATCGGGGCGAGGGACGGTTGAAGGGGAGTTGGATGTCCGGGGTGCTGGGATTGCGGGGAAAGCGTTCGGACCTTGCGTGGGTGTGTCCCCAGGTGCATTCCCTGTTCCAGGTGACGATCGCGGGACGCGGAAGCGAACGAACCGCTCCCGAGGCGATGAATGTGCGGTGCTGCGGGAACGCGGCGGGGGGTGTTCGGTGAAGGGCGTGGAAGAACACGGGACGAAAATGACGGTGGCGGACGTGCTGGATACGGTGCCCGTGCGGAATACCTCCGTGCGGGAGGAGCGCCGCAACGAGGGGGAAACGGTGCTGGTGGTGCCGCTGAAGCGGCGATGGTACATGGGACCGCCTTTGAGCTGGGTGATGCCCTTCAGCGGGGAACGCAAAGTGGAACTGGACCCGCTGGGGATGGACGTGTGGGGATGGTGCGACGGACAACGGACGGCGGAAGACGTGATCGATGCGTTCGCCGAGAAGCACCACGTGACGTTTCACGAGGCACGCGTGAGCGTGCTGACGTTCCTGCGTGAACTGACCCGACGGGGTCTGATCGTGATGCTGGGCGATGGGGAGGGGGCGAAGGGGTGAAACCGATCGAAGTTCGAGACCAGGTGAAGCTGGGACCGGCACGATGCCTGCTGCTGTCGATCACCGGGATGAGCTACCGGATGTTCCGTTCGGTGGTGACGGTGGCCATCCTGGGTCTGGCGGTGGCGTTCCTGGCACACATGATCTCATACGGACTGATCGAACACCAGACCCTGGTGGAGGTCCACCGCGAACTGAAGGACAGCCGCGCCCTGGGACAGTGGGTGATGCGTCTGACACAGGCGGACAGCGAGGCGAGGGTGGAGAAGACCCTGGCGAGCGGTTCGGAAGAGCCGCTTTCGGAGTATCGCACGTGGAGCGCACAGGATACGGAGACCTTCGAGACGGCAAGACGTTCGGCGGATCGCCTGGCGAGGGTGCATGATTATCTGGACTCGCTTCCGGCGGCGTCGCAGGCCATCCTGATGACGGGTCTTGAGTCGCGCCAGATGCTGGAACGGCTGCGACGTCCGGGACAACTGGAGAACTTCGCACGACACCTGGACGAACTGAAGCTGGAGCCGCCTCTGGACAACCTGGAGGACTTCAGGAAGCTGGTCAGGGAAGAGCTGCCGGTGCTGGAGGAGACGGTGAAGGCGATCCGGGAGGGTCAGCGTCGGGCGATCCGGACGATCCAGGAGACCTATCCGGGACGTTCGGCGACGGCCCTGCTGGCGGAGTGTCCGAAGGACCTGCCGGAGAAGCTGTCTGGGGTGGGGTTCGTCCTGGAGGGAGACGAGCTTTCGAGACTGTCGGGACTGGCCCGGGAGCGGGAGCAGTTCGAGAGGGTCTCGACGGCCATCAACCTTCCGGAGACGAAGACGGAAATCGCCAGTGAGCTGGGTGTGAACCGCACCAAGGTGGGCACGGGGATGGTCCTGATGCGGACGGACTCGACGTCGGAGGCGACGTGGCTGAGCGAACTGCTGTCCCGGCACGGCGTCGAGGGGGTTTCGGCGGAGGACCTGCTCAGACTGGCACGGGCGGAGCGGCGATTTGCGAAGCTCCAGGCGGCGGTGGGGGACGAGCCGCCGGTGACGGGAGGCGGTTTTGCGGCGATCTCGCGATGGACGATGTGGTTGATCGCGCTGTCGTTCCTGGTGTGCACGGTGGGGGTGGCCAACGCGATGTTCATGTCGGTGACGGAGCGGTTCACCGAGATTGCGACGATGAAATGTCTTGGGGCACTGGATGGTTTTCTGATGATGCTGTTCCTGTTCGAGTCCGGGATGCAGGGACTGGTGGGGGCGCTGGGCGGCGTGGTGTTCGGGGTCGTCCTGGCCGGTGTGCGGGGACTGCTGATGTACGGGACCCTGGTGCATCTGCCCTGGATCGAGATGCTGATCGGCTGCGGAATCTGCGTGGTGTCGGGGCTGGTGCTGGCGGTGCTGGGAGGTGTGGGACCGGCATGGGCGGCGGCACGACTGGCGCCGATGGAAGCGATGAGGATCGAATGAGTGAATTGGGCGACATCCGGGACGGTGCACGGACGGGACGTCCGGTGATCATCCGCACGCTGGGGCTGATCAAGAGCTACCAGATGGGGCCGAAGGTGACGCAGGCCCTGGCGGGTGTGGACATCACGGTCTATCGCGGGGAGTTCATTTCGGTGCTGGGGCCGTCGGGGTCCGGCAAGACGACGTTCTTCAACATGATCGGGGCACTGGACGCGCCGACCCAGGGCCGGGTGCTGATCGACGAGGTGGACGTGGCCCAGTTGAGCGCGTCGGAACTGGCGTTCCTGCGCTGTCGAAAGATCGGATACATCTTCCAGTCCTACAACCTGATCCGGTACATGACGGCCCTGGAGAACGTGACGGTCCCGATGGCGTTTGCCGGCGTGCCGCCCGAGCTGGCGCGCCGACGCGGGATGGGACTGCTGGAGCTGGTGGGGCTGGAGGACCGCTGGGGACATCGACCGATGGAGATGTCGGGGGGGCAGCAGCAGCGGGTGGCGATCGCCCGGGCGATGTGCAACGAGCCGCGAATCCTGCTGGCGGACGAGCCGACGGCGAACCTGGACCTGAAAACGGGACAGGGCATCCTGGACATCCTGAAACGGGTGAACCGGGAACGCGGGGTGACGGTGGTGTGTGCGACGCACGATCACCGCGTGCTGGACGTCTCCGACCGGATCGTGTGGGTTCGCGACGGTCGGATCCAGCGCATCGAGGACCGGGCCAACGTGGTGGTGCGCGTGGGGACGATCGGAGGGGAGTCATGAACATGAGACTCCCGGACGGATCGCGAACGGTGGGAAGAATCCTGGTGGGACTGGTGGTGTGGCTGGGGATGACGGCCGCCGTCCGGGCGGACGGCTTCGAGGACGATCTGCAGACCCTGCTGAAGACGCCTCACCGGTTGAGCGGGACGCCCGAGGGACGACAGGCCGGGGACTACCTCGAGCAGCGTCTGCGCGGGATGGGGATCGAGGACGTCTATCGTCTGGATTTCCCGATGGTGCAGACACAGGTGTCGCGATGCGAGATCACGGTGGGCGACGTGACGGCAAAGCTGGTGCCGATACGTCCGAACGTGACCATTCCACCGGTGACGCCGGGGGAGG
>CAZVTD010000066.1:3891-11530 GCA_964629945.1 uncultured Planctomycetota bacterium
AGCGGTCCGCTGGTGTACCTGGGACGGGGTGAGGCGGCGGACCTGGAGGGGCGCGCGATCGAGGGGGCGATCGCGGTGTACGAATACG
This sequence comes from uncultured Planctomycetota bacterium, assembly GCA_964629945.1. GTDB lineage: Bacteria > Planctomycetota > DG-23 > DATKVD01 > CAZVTD01 > CAZVTD01. The sequence continues at coordinate 3,980 of CAZVTD010000066.1, forward strand.
ACTGCAACGAAAACTGGCAGCGGGCGTTCTCGCTGGGGGCCAAGGCGGTGGTCTTCCTGGGCGGTCCGGACGTGAAGTCGATGATCCCGAAGCACGCGGCCATTCCGGGGAATCTGGTGAGACTGTACGCCCCGCCGGAGGTGCTGAGCCGGATCGACCTGCGCAAGGACCACCCGAAAGCGACGGTGGTGAGTCACGTGACGTGGGAACGTGCGCTGGGGACCGACATCGTGGCGTATCTGCCCGGGACAGAGACGGGTCGTCGGGAGCCGGAGGTGGTGGTGCTGTCGACGCACTACGACACGTTCGGTCAGGTGCCGCACGCGTCGCCGGGTGCGCGGGGTGCGGCGAACTGCGCGGCACTGCTGGAAACGGCGGAGTATTTTGCGAAGCACCGCACGCGTCGCGACCTGCTGATCGTGTTCATGGACAACCAGGCACGTTATCAACAGGGCGGACGGGCGTTCTACCAGGCCGTGCTCATGGGGAGCGGACTGGACGCGCGGCTGCGGCGCGAGCACCTGGAGGAAAAGGAGTACGTGGAGCGGACGCTCCCGCTGCTGAAGGCGGAAAACCCCGGACAATGGCAGGCGGACGAGACGATCCGACGTGCGACGATCAAGGCGCTGGTGGAGCAGTGTGACGCGATGCGCTCGGACCTGGGACGGGAACTGATGCGCATCCGGATGGGGGAAGATCGTCCTGACAAGGACGACCTGCGCAAGAAGCACAACCGTTGGAACGACGTGCGTCAGATTCTGAGTGAGCACCCGGAGCCGGCGGTGGGGGTGTACGAGCAGGAGCCGGAGCTCTACCGTGCGCTGTGTGAACGGGTGATGCGTGTCCTGGGGATGCGTCTGGACGAACTGAACGTCCTGATCCGGGTCGACGAACAGCGTCAGGTGCTCAGACGGAAACTCTCGGGACGACGGATCATCCTGCACCTGGGATGCGACCTGAGCGACGTGGGACCGACGTGGGGACTGGTGGCCGGCGAGGCGATTCCGAAGGGTGAGACGACCTCGGTGGCCAGTGCGGACAGTCCGGGACACTATCCCCGGCTTCTGGCGGCGTGCCGGACGGCGGCAGGGGAACTCGATGAGGACGTGGGCCTGGCCCTGGAGACCGTGAACGACCCGAACGAGGGACGGAACTTCGTGGCCCGGGCGTTCGTGGCGGAAGGCAAGGCGGCGGGCATCTATGGGGTATACAACCTGTCGGTGATGACGGGACACGACGGACGTGTGCGGGACGGACATCCCTCGGACACCCTGAACAACCTGGACTGGCGTCATCTCCGCAAGCAGGCCCAGGGGTTCCGGAAACTGCTGGTGGCGGCGGATGGCGTCGCTTCGCTTTCACAGCCGGCGGTCTTTGCGAACCGTGCCCTGAGCAAGGTCCCGGTCTGGCACAACGACAAGCTGAACACCACCGGGGACTTCGTGGGACTGCGGGTCACCGGGGAACTGCTGGAGCAGCGTCCGGCCTCGGGAGCGGTGCTGGCGATCTGGCCGGGACTCTCCTACAACCTGACACAGCCCGGCTATTACCGGGTGCTGATGACGGCACCGTTCTCCTACGATCCGATCCTGGTGCTCCCGGTGGACGCCAACGGAAACTTCGAACTGGTGGGTGTGGACCAGAGCGTATTCAGCAACTACTTCGTACTGGCAGCGGTGTTCCAGGACACGGGAGAGGTGACACACATCTCGAATCGTGACACACTCCAGATGTCGGCATCGTCCTCGGCACGCCTCCAGACGTTCGCGGCGTCGGGGTACGCCATCGGGCCTCCGCTGATGGGATATGGACGTCCGGGTGTCGTGCGCACCCGCGTGCTGCGGGCGAAATACGACGCGGAACTCCGGGACGACGAGAGCCTGGTCGGATATGACGGACGGTTCACCTTCTTCTACGTGTATCGATACTACAACCTGCACACGGAGCGGATCAAGGTGTTCCACGGTCAGGGACCGGCGTTCCTGGGCATGGCCCCGGGACATCCGTATGGCGAGGGGTATCCGCTGACGGACTTCAGCACCCCGCCCCCGGTGGACCGCTGGACGGCCAGGGACATGTACCTCCTGAACGAGCAGCGTCTCAGTGCCCTGCGGGAGCGCGGGGTGACCGACCGCAGTCTGGAAGCCCTGAACGGACGTGCCGGAAGACTCCTGGAGGAAGTGACCGAAGACGACCGGGAGAAGCGTGCGGCCCCGGACGAACAGGTCGAGCTGGGACGCAGCACGGGACTTTCGCGACGCGTGCACGGGCCGTTGAGACTGCTGATGAACGATCTGGTCAACGCGATCGTGATCCTGCTTCTGCTGGCGATCCCGTTCGCCTTCGTGATGGAGCGCCTGACGATCTGTGCGACGGGAATCTACGCCAGACTGGCGGGGTTCGCCGCCATCTTCCTGGTGACGTTCGGACTGCTGTTCTGGATGCACCCCGGGTTCGCCGTGGCGAGCACGCCGCTCATCATCTTCCTGGCCTTCGTCATCATCCTGCTGTCGTCCCTGGTGATCTTCATCGTCGTCCGGAAGTTCCGCACGGAGATGAAGGCGATTCAGGGACAGAGCGGTCGTCGGCACAACATCGAGTTGTCGTGGCTGGGAACGCTGATCGCCGCGGTGAACATGGGCATCTCGACCATGCGCCGGCGTCCGATCCGGACGACGCTGAGTGCGGTGACGGTGTTGATCCTGACCTTCACGATCCTGTGCTTCGCCTCGATGAGCAGTCACGTCGGTGTCCGGGACGCCTACGAGGGATCCGCGGGCGAGGACCTGGCCGCCGGGATCTTCATGCGACGACTGGACTGCAAGGAAATCTCGCCGGACATCCTGATGCTCGCCCATGGTCATGAGGGGGAGGGCGGACTGATTGCGGGTCAGTGGTGGATGGTGCAGCAGACCGAGCTGGACACCCCCTTCAGCGTGGCGAACCCCAAAACGGGACGGGCCTTCTACCTGGACGGGATCATGGGTGTTTCACCGGCGGAAGTGGAACACAACGCCACCCTGGCCGGGGTTCTGGCCGGGGACAGCGTGAAGGAAAAACAGGCCGCGCTGGAGCAGAACGGCGTCTATCTCCCGCAGGTCGTGCTGGAACAACTGGGACTGAAGAAGGGCGACGAGATCCTGCTGGCGGGGGTCTTGACGCGGGTGGCCGGGGCGTTCGATGCCAACCGTCTGCAGATGCTGAACCAGTTGGACGGCCGCTCGGCGCTGCCGGTGGACTTCCGGGACCCGTCCAACCAGCCTCCGGTGTTGACACAGACGGAAATCCAGGTGGAAGCGGACGAGAGCATGGCGACACGGGATTTCGTGCGCCTGAGTCCCAACGAGGTGGCCCTGACGTCGGACACCCAGGTGCACGGGTTCGGGGGAACACTCCACGCGGTGAACGTCTATCCGGGTCCCCAGACCGACGCAATGGAGCAGGGCGGCGCATTGGCGGAACTGGTGGACATGCCCGTCTGGGTGAAAGGTCCCCAGTGTGTCGAACGACTGATCTTCACCCGACTCACCGAGGTCAGCGGGGGACTGGCCCTGGTGGTCCCCGTCATCCTGGGCGGACTGATCATCTTCGGGACCATGCTGGGCAGCGTCACCGACCGGCAGAAGGAAATCTACTCCTTCAGTGCGCTGGGACTGGCCCCGACGGACGTCGGCTTCCTGTTCTTCGCGGAGGCGGCGGTCTACGCGATCGTCGGAGGCATGGTGGGACAGCTGCTGGCCCAGTTCGTGGCGATGGGGGCGTCGTTCCTGGCCGAGCACCACTACATCCGTCCGGTGTCCACCAACTTCTCGTCGGCGAACTCGCTCTTCGCCATGGGAGTGGTGATGGCGACGGTCCTGGTTTCGGCCATCTACCCGGCCTACCGGGCCTCGCGCAGCGCGAACCCCGGACTGCAGCGGTCGTGGAAGATGCCGGCCCCGGAAGGCGACATGTTCCGCATGAAGTTCCCCTTCACGGTGTCGGCTTATGACATCACGGGGGTCGTGGGCTTCCTGGGTGAGCACTTCCGTCAGCACGACGACGCCGGACTGGGCGTGTTCGCGGCGGAGAACGTCCGCGTGGGACGCAGTGCCGCCGGCACACTGGAACTGTCGGCACACCTGGCCCTGGCGCCGTTCGACCTCGGTGTGACCGAAAACTTCACGCTGACGGCCTCCCCGTCGGAAATCCCGGGGGTGGACGAGGTGTCGATCGTCGCCGAGCGGACCAGCGGTGCCGCGGCCGACTGGAAGCGCACCAACCGGACCTTCCTGCAGGACCTGCGCAGACAGTTCCTGCTCTGGCGAACACTGAGTACGGAAGCGGTCGAGTCCTACCGGATGCAGACCTTGCAGGAGGTCGCGGGAGAAAACACCCCGGCGACCGAGACGCCGCGTGCGGTGGATGAGACGGCTTAGACGATGAAAAGGACGACAGGATGAGCCAGACGAGACTCAAACTGGCCCAGCGGGAACTGGAGGAGTTCCGCTCCCTGATGGAGGTCCCCTCCACGTTCGAGGAGGGCTTCACCTGGACCTCGTTCCTGGGGACACTGTTCGTGGCTCTGGTGATGGTGCCCGGGGCACTCTACATGACCCTGGTGGCGGGCCAGAGCATCGGACCGGCCGCCCAGTGGGTGACCGTGATCCTCTTCATCGAGGTGGCACGACGCGCCAACCGCAGCCTCAAGCGTGCCGAAATCTACATGCTGTTCTACCTGGCCGCCGCCGCCATGGCCGGCACCACCGCACTCATCCCGCGCGGAACACTCCTCTGGAAGCAGTTCTACGCCCAATCGACGGCGGCCGAGGCGGCCGGAATCACGGAATATCTCCCCACCTGGTTCGCCCCCACCGACCCGAACGTGCTGGCCCGACGGACGATCTTCGCCTGGGAGTGGCTGCCCCCCATCGGCTAGCTCAGCATCGGACCGGTCATGAGCCGGCTGAACAACACCATCCTGGGATACGGTCTCTTCCGACTGGCCAGTGACATCGAAAAGCTCCCGTTCCCATTGGCCCCGGTGCAGGCCCAGGGCGTGCTGGCCCTGTCGGAAGAGCAGGAGGAGGAGAACGCCAATCGGCGAACCTCGCAGGACGACGTCGATGAGCGTCCACGGTCCTGGCGTTGGCGCGTCTTCTCCACCGGAAGCATCATCGGACTGGTCTTCGGAAGCATCTACATCGGCATCCCCACCGTCACGGGGGCGCTCCTGGGCAAACCCATCATCTTCCTGCCGATTCCCTTCGTGGACTGGACGGCACAGACGGGACAATACCTCCCGGCGGTGGCGACGGGCCTCTCGCTGGACCTGGCTCACGTCGTCTATGGGATGGTCCTGCCCTTCTGGTCGATGCTCGGCAGCTTCATCGGGTTCCTGTCGCAGTTCATCGCCAACCCGATGCTGTACGACGCGGGTATCCTTCACTCCTGGCGTTCGGGACAGGACACCGTCAGCACCATCTATGTCAACCAGATCGATTTCTATTTCAGCTTCCAGATCGGCCTGATGGCGGCGGTGGCCCTGGTGGGCCTGCTGTCGATGGTGAAATTGATCCGACTCCTGCGACGGGCTCGACGACAGTCCGACGCGACGGGCGCGAAACTCTTCGCCGTCCCCGCCGAACGAGGCGACATCCGCTTCAAGCTCATCCTCATCGTCTACTTCGTCGCCACGATGGCCTACATCCTCGTGTCGGGTTACCTCATCCAGTGGGACCCGAAGGTCATGATCATCATGATGCTCTTCGGGTTCGTCTACACCCCGCTCATCAGCTACGCGACGGCTCGGCTCGAAGGATTGGCCGGACAGGTCGTGACCATCCCCATGGTGCAGGAGGCCGCCTTCATCCTGTCCGGTTACAAGGGCGTGTCCGTCTGGTTCCTCCCCATGCCCACGTACAACTACGGTGTGCAGACGGTGCAGTACCGTGCGGCGGAACTGACCGGAACACGCTTCTGGAGCATCTGGAAAGCGGAACTGCTCCTGGCGCCCATCATCATCGCCACCAGTCTGCTGTTCGCCAATTTCATCTGGATGCTGGGACCGGTCCCGGGACCGCAATATCCCTATGCCCAGGAGATGTGGGAACTGCACGCGGCTCAGGACGCCATCATCCATTCGTCCACGCTGCCCGGACAGTATTCGATCTTCCAGGAGGCCCTGAACTTCAAATACATCGGCTGGGGAATGGGGATCGGACTGGCGGGACTGACCGCGACGCACGTGGCCGGACTGCCGTCGCTGCTCTTCTATGGGATCGTGCGGGGTGTCGGACAGACCATGCCTCACGCCATCATCCTCAATTTCATCGGGGCGCTCCTGGGACGCTACTACTTCCGACGGAAAATGGGATTGCTCTGGCGTCAATATGTACCCGTGGTGGCGGCGGGTTACTACTGCGGAGTTGGGCTGGTGGGAACGTTCAGCATCGGGGTGACCTTCCTGATGAAAAGTGTCTTCGATCTGCCGTTCTGAGGTGAACGATGGGGTTGGCCGCTGACGTACGTTCGACGGAGCATGTGGGAATCGGTGAGCCGCTCATCCGCGTCCAGGGCGTCACCAAGGAGTTCCGCCTGCGCGGGGAACTGGTGCACGCCATCACCGATATCTCATTGGACATCCTGCGCGGGGAGTACCTCTCGGTCATGGGACCCTCGGGCTCGGGAAAATCCACCCTCTTCAACATGATCGGTGCCCTGGACGTGCCCACACGCGGCAGCGTCCGGATCGGAACCATGGACCTCACCCGTCTCACCAGCAGCCAGTTGGCCTACGTCCGCTGCAATTACATCGGCTACATCTTCCAGACCTACAACCTCGTGCCCTCGCTGACGGCCGTGCGCAACGTCGCGCTCCCACGGATCTTCGCCGGGGCCGACAACGACGAGGCCATGGAGGCGGCGGCCAGGGTGCTGAAGAGCGTCGGCCTGGGGGACCGTCTGGATCATCGTCCGGGCGAGCTTTCCGGTGGTCAGCAGCAGCGTGTGGCCATCGCCCGGGCGCTGGTCAATGAGCCCGTCGTGCTGCTGGCCGACGAACCCACCGGCAACCTCGACCTCAAGACCGGCTCCGACGTCATCGCGCTGCTCAAGAAGCTCTCGGTAGAGCAGGGCGTCACCGTCGTCACCGCCACCCACGATCACAAGATGCTGGCCAACTCCGACCGCGTGCTCTGGATTCGCGACGGACGCGTCGACCGCATCGACCGCCGCGAGGACATGGACATCCAGGTGGGCGAAATCTCCGAAGCGGCCGGTCCCACACTCTGAACCCGTTGCCCGTGCGTCACGACGGCCTGCGGGTCCGCCAGAGTCCCAGCGGGGTCCAGGCGTAGAGGTGCTTGTCCGTGGCGTGCACGCGCCAGCCGAAGTCTCGGGCATGATCGAACCAGTGTTCCGACAGCTTTCCCAGGACGACCCATTTCCCGTCGAGGTACGTCACGACGGCGTGCTGCTTCGTGTCGTAGAACAATCCGGGACTTGACGTCAGCGCCTGGACGTCGTCGGGGACATCCTGGTCTTTCCACGTATCTCGGATGGCGTCGTAGG
>CAZVTD010000067.1:0-2384 GCA_964629945.1 uncultured Planctomycetota bacterium
CTCCCACAGGACGCACGCGGACGCGGCCCCGAAGGTCCGGAGGCGCCGATGCCAGAGGCTGCGGCAGTCGATGAGCAGGGCGTGGTCGCGCTCGCCCATGACCGAGATGAACTGATCCATGATGCCGCATTGCACCCCGACGAACTCATTCTCGACGCGTCGGGCCAGTTTCGCCAAGTCCACCGGCGCCATGCACACCCCGGCCAGTTCCAACATGAACCCCAGGAACGCCACTTCGAGCGCCGCCGAGCTGGACAGTCCGCTCCCGATGGGAATGTCGCTGGCGAAGACCGCCTCAAAAGCGGGCACCTTCACCCCGACGTCCCGGAGCAATCTCGCCGCCCCGGCCGGATAATCCAGCCAATTTTGACCGCCTTTTGCACTGATTTCGTCGAGATTTAGCCCCTCCAGACGGTCAAAATGCATCGAAAAAACGCTTGCCCGGCGGCCTTCCACCGCACGCCCGGCCACCACCATCGTCCGCTCGATGGCCAGCGGCAGGACGAACCCGTCGTTGTAATCGGTGTGCTCCCCGATCAGGTTGACCCGTCCGGGAGCCCGGCTGACCACCCCGGCCGATGCCCCGAACACCTCCGAAAACCGTCCCTTCACCGCCTCTGGCAACAGCATGCTCCCTCCATCCGTCAATTACGCAACCCGTTGTCAGTGGGGATGATACGAAACATCGACAAGGCGGTCAAGCCCAATCGTCCGAAGACCTCAAGACCCTATTGGCCTTGTTCTTCCGTCTCTTCGCGCAACGCGTCCTTCTTGCTCTTCCGGTCGTAGCCCTTTTTCCCGTGCTTGGTGGAATGGGACTTCTCGACGGGGTTGCGCGTCCATTTTCGTCGGGGCGTGTGTGGCGCGGCCAACTTGATCTTCATCTTCTTCTTTGCCATCGCTATCCCCCTGTCTGATTTTACCCGCCCTCCACGCGCAGGCCAAATCCATTCCGATTGACCGGAGCGTTTCCGAGAACTAAACTGGTCGAAACCCTTTGAAGGAGCCCGCCATGCCGCTCGACGAATACGCCAAAAAACGCGATTTCCAATCCACCTCGGAGCCGACCCCGGGCGGAAAAGCCCCCGCAGGCAGCCGTTTCGTGGTCCAGAAGCACGCCGCCAGCCATCTCCACTACGACTTCCGTCTCCAGATCGGCGACGTGCTGGTGAGCTGGGCCGTCCCCAAGGGGCCCAGCCTGGACCCGTCGGTCAAGCGTCTGGCGGTCCAGACGGAAGACCACCCGCTGGAATACCTCGACTTCGAAGGCGTCATTCCCGAAGGGGACTATGGCGGGGGAACGGTCATGATCTGGGACGAGGGAACGATCCATTGGTCCGAAACCGAGTCCGAATCACCCGAAAAGATGCTGGAAAAGGGTCAATTGGTCTTCGAATTGGAGGGGAAAAAGCTCAAAGGACGCTTCCGCCTGGTCAAGACCCACTACGGAAAACAGAAGAACTCCTGGCTGCTGATGAAGGGAAAAGACGAGCACACCTGCACGACCGACGTGCTGGAGACGGAACCCGACTCGACACGCAGTGGCCGCTCGCTGGAGGAGATTGCGCGTCAGGACGGCTGAGGTCGGAAGCCGACCGGTCAGAACCCCACGTGGGACCGTCGGCTGGCTTCGCCACGCACCCAAGCCAGGAACTTCACCCCGCGGGACGTCAGCTTGTAGCTGTGAAGGAAGGGCTGCGGCTCGCCCGTCGGTCTCACCAGCGGCTCACAGACCCGAACCAGCCCCTCGTTGAGCAGCCGGTAGATGTTGCAGGTCACCAGCATCTCTCGTCCCACGATGCTGTTGAGCTGGCAGAGCAGTGCCAGTTCCTGTCGCGACATGACGGACATCAATCCCTCGAAGTCTTCCATCGTTGCTCCGGCCGTCATCTGTGGAATATTCCCGGGGGGAAAGGGGAAAATGTTAGTCATCTTGCTTCAAACGTTCAAGAATTTTCCCGGAAGATTTTTTGCTCGTGCATCCGATGCGCCGGGTTCATCGGATGTGTCGTCAGAGAACTCGGACTGAAATTATCCTCAATCCCATTGACTGTCCGACGGACACGTCATATCATCACGATCTGGCCGCTTCGCCAGGATACGGAGAGGAACATGGTCAGGACCGCCCGACAGGAATCGGACAACGAGAAACTGGACCGCGTCATCAATGAGATCAGCCGGAAATACGGCTACGAGGTGCTGAAGGCCGGCTGGGCACGCACCACCTGGGAAGTGCACAAGCGCGATCCCGAGACGCGCGACCTTTCCCTCGTCGCCATCGTCGAGAGCTTCGCATCCGTCAGCGGGGAAATTCGCGTCTGTGCACCGGACGCCCTGCCCTTCGTCAACGAGCTGGGCAAAGCGCTCGAAGAGACCTTCGAGAC